>CBDDRQ010000054.1:0-21771 GCA_965233125.1 uncultured bacterium | reverse complement strand
CAGGTGAAGGCGGTGATCGAGCTCGCCTCGTTCTCCAAGTTCAGCGAGATCCACCAGACCTTCCTCGACCAGCTCACCGAGTCGATCGGCGTGGTGCTGCACACCATCGCGGCGAACATGCAGACGGAGTACCTGCTGCACCAGTCGCAGTCGCTCACCGCCGAGCTGCAGGCGCAGCAGGAGGAGCTGAAGAAGACCAACGACCGCCTGGAGCAGCAGGCCCTGAACCTGCAGAAGTCCGAGGGGCTGCTGAAATCCAAGCAGGACGAGCTGCGCGCCGCCAACGAGCAGCTGCAGGAGAAGGCGCGCCAGCTCTCCGAGCAGATGCACCAGGTGGAGTTCAAGAACCGCGAGATCGAGCAGGCACGCGCGGCGCTGGAGGAGAAGGCGGAGCAGCTGTCGCTTTCTTCCCGGTACAAGTCCGAGTTCCTCGCCAACATGTCGCACGAGCTGCGCACGCCTTTGAACTCGCTGTTGATTCTGGCCCGCCTGCTGTCGGACAACGTGGGGGGCAACCTCACGCCCAAGCAGGTCGAGTTCGCGCGCACCATCCACTCCTCGGGCGCGGAGCTGCTCGCGCTGATCAACGACATCCTCGACCTGGCGAAGATCGAGTCGGGCACGGTGACGCTCAACATCACCCAGGAGCCCTTCTCCGACGTGTGCGACTACGTCGAGCGCACCTTCCGCCAGATGGCGGCCGACAAGGGCCTGGAGTTCGAGGTCGCGGTCGACCCGGCGCTTCCCGCCGCGCTCGAGACCGATGCGAAGCGGCTGCAGCAGATCGTCACCAACCTGCTCTCCAACGCGTTCAAGTTCACCGCCAGGGGCTCGGTGCGGCTGCGCGTCGAGCCCGCGGCGGACGGCTGGAGCCCGGGCCACCCGGTGCTCGACCACGCCGACGCGGTCACGGCCTTCTCCGTGGCCGACACCGGCATCGGCATCCCGCCCGGCAAGCAGCGCCTGATCTTCGAGGCGTTCCAGCAGGCCGACGGCACCACCAGCCGCGAGTACGGCGGCACGGGCCTGGGGCTGTCGATCAGCCGCGAGCTGGCGCGCCTGCTCGGCGGCGAGATCCGCGTGCAGAGCGCGCCGGGCGAGGGCAGCACCTTCACGCTCTACCTGCCGCTCGCCTACCGCTCCGGCCTCGCGCCGCAGCCGCAGCGCTTCGGCGCCGAGGCCGAGGACCTCGAGCAGCGCCGGCCCGCGCCCCTCGAGGCCGCGCCGGCGCCGGCGCGCCCCCCCGAGCCCGCGCCGCGGGAGAAGCCGGCGGGCGAAGTCGCCGGCAGGAAGGTGCTGGTCGTCGACGACGACATCCGCAACGTGTTCGCGCTCACCAGCGCGCTCGAGGCGCACGGCATGCTCGTGCTGCACGCCGACGGCGGCAAGGAGGGCATCGAGATGCTCGAGCGCACGCCCGACATCGACATCGTGCTGATGGACGTGATGATGCCGGGCCTCGACGGCCTGGACACGATGCGCCTGGTGCGCCAGCTCGAGGGCTACCGGGACGTGCCGATCGTGGCGGTGACCGCCAAGGCGATGGCAGGCGACCGCGACAAATGCATCGAGGCGGGCGCCAACGACTACATCGCCAAGCCGGTGAACGTCGACGAGCTGATCGCCATGCTCGCGCGCGCCGCGCCCCAGGCCGCGTGAGCGGGCTCGCCCGATGAAGCCCGCGGGCGAGTTCGACGCGCTGCTCGAGACGGTCGCCGGCCTCGCGGCGGCCAACATCGTCATGGTCGAGGCGCTGCACGAGCACGGCGTGCTCGACAAGACGCACTTCGCCCATGCCTTCGCGCGCGCGCTCGACGGGCTCGCGCCCGAGCACCGCGGCGGCATGATCGAGCACGTGCTGCAGAACATGCGCGACCGCTGCATGAACCTGCAGCGCGAGGGCGAGAGCGACGTGCAGGCCTGGCTCGCGCGCCTGCTCGACCCTTGAGGTTCTCGGTCGAGCCGCGCGCCGGCTACCTCCTGGCCCTGGTTTCAGGCCGCGACACGGCCGCGGAGATGCGCACGCTCCTGCGCGCGGTGCAGCAGGCGTGCCGTCAGCACGACTGCCCGCGCGTGCTCCTGTCCATCCGCGCCTCCCGGGTCGTTTTTCGCCCGGAGGACTACGGCCTGTCGGGCTACGCGAACCAGCTGGCCACGCCGGCCTGCCGCATCGCGCTGGTGGGCGACACGTCGGAGCTCAACGCCGCGCACGAGTACATCGAGGTGGTCGCGCGCCAGCAGGGGCTCGACGTGCGCACCTTCGCCGACGAGCCCGCGGCGGCGCGCTGGCTCGCCGGCGCGCCCGAGCCGGCCCGGCGCTACAAGTTCTCGCGCATCGTGCTCCAGGGCGCTCCCGCGGACGCCGGCGTCTACGCGCTGTGGGACGGGGAGGAGCTGATCTACTACGGGCGTGCGGCCTCCATCCGCTCGCGCCTGCTGGAGCATTACGAGCTGGGAAAGCCGGCGGCGAGCCACTACAGCTGGGAGGTCTGCGCCGATCCGGCGGCGCGGGAGGCGGAGCTGCTCGGCGACTTCAGGCGCCTGTACGGCCGCCTGCCGCGGAACAACGCCGGCTAGACCCGCTTCAGCCAGGAGGGGCGGCGGAACTCGCCGATCAGCGTCCCCGCCGCGGCTTCCTTGCCCTCGGCGTCGAAGATGATCTCGCGGTTTCCGAGCGCGAGCGCGGCGCCGGCGATCACCAGCCGGGTGCGCCCGTTCTCGCACTCGAACTGCAGGACCAGGCCGGTGGCCGGATCCTCCACGATCTGCTCCCGGATGGAGCACACATTTCCGTTCGGTTTGATTGGCATACCGGGAATCTGCAACCCCCGTGCCATAGTTCCTTCGCCGTCGCGCCGTGGCGACACAGAATCCGCGCCATGCCTATGTCCTTGCCGCGGCAGCGTTTCACCGCTTGGCGCATCGCCGGCATCACCGACCACGTCGGCGTGTACGTGCTGTGGCTGGGCGAGGAGATCATCTACATCGGCCGCGCCACGGCGGGCATGCGCCAGCGCCTGATGGAGCACTACACGCGGCAGGCGAAGCCGTGGGACGCGACCCATTTCGGCGCGCTCCCCTGCGATACGCCGGCGCAGCGCGAGCGCGAGCTGCTGCTCGAGTCGAAGCGCGCCTTCGGGCGGCTTCCGCGCTACAACGCATCGGCGTAGGATTTCCTCCCGGCCCAGGGAGGAATCCATGTCGATCAACACCGGCAGCGTCCCCTTCACCGAGTTGCTCATCGCCGCGGCGCCCGAGGCGGCGGGCGTGTTCGCGCTCTGGGAGAGCGGCGGCATCGTCTACTACGGCCAGGCGGCCGGTATCCGCGGCGCGCTCGGCGAGCACCTGCGCGGGCGCGCCTTCAGCGGCCGGCGCGTGAGCGGCTGCAGCTGGGAGGTGGCCGCCGATCCGCAGGGCCGCCATCGCGAGCTGCTGCGGGAATACACGGCGGCGCATCGCGCGCTGCCGCTGTGGAACGACCCGCAGCGCCTTCCTACGGATTAAAGATCCTGCTGAAGTTTAGAGGTCTTGTTTCAGTACCCGGCGGATGACGTCCGCCAGGATGTTCTTCGTGTAGGGCTTGGTGACGTAGCCGTCGGCGCCGAGCACCAGACCCCTGCCGATGTCCGCCGCCTCGTCCTTCGCGGTGAGCAGCACGATCGGCAGCGTGTTGAGCGACTGGTGCCGGCGCATCTTGGAGAGCACCTCGAAGCCGTCGCCGTCGGGCAGCTCGATGTCGAGCAGCAGGAGGTCGGGCGGGCCGTCGTCGAGCATCGCCTGCAGGAAGCCGTGCACCGAGTTCGCCACGCGCACCTTGTAGCCGGCCATGGTGACGCGCAGGTCGGCGAGCGCGAGCTGGTCGGGGTCGTCCTCGACGATGAGGATCACCGTGTCGGCGGGCGGCTTCTGCGGCACCTGCCGCCTCTGCAGGCGGTCGGTGGCGAGGTAGGCGCCGGTGCGCGCGAGATGCTCGCCGGCGCGCTCGGCCGCGCGCAGCTCGATCTTGCCCAGCGCCATCGTGTTGTCGGCGCGCGGCGTGACCTCGTCCATCTCGGCCTCGGGCACGGCCTCGATCAGCCCGAGCTCGGCCATCTCCGAGAGCCAGTCGTCGAGCACGTCGCGCGGATAGTGGCGCAGCAGCCCCTGGATCACGCCGGCGTGGCCGTGGAAGTCCATCAGCCACAGCAGGCGCCGGTAGTCCGCCGGCACGGCAACGTCCTCGCCCTCCCAGGCTTCTCGCCCGGCGCGGGTCAGACGGTAGCTGCGCTCGCTTTGAGCCATTGCGCTTTCTTGGTGGGTCGTACTGGGATCGAACCAGTGGCCCCTGCTGTGTGAGAGCAGTGCTCTACCGCTGAGCTAACGACCCTGCCGGGAAGAGGCAAGGATTCTAGCAAACCCGCCGGCGAGCGCGGACGAGCGGTGTAAAGTTCCCCATATGATTTTTCGTGTGCCGTCATGATTTTTCGCCAACTGTTCGATCCGCAGTCCTCAACATACACGTATCTCCTCGGCGACGCCGCGTCGCGCGAGGCGGTGCTCATCGACCCGGTGTTCGAGCAGGCGCGCCGCGACGCGGCGCTCGTGGGGGAGCTCGGCCTCAGCCTCGTCTGGACGCTCGAGACGCACGTGCACGCCGATCACGTAACGGGCGCCTCGCTGCTCAGGCAGAAGCTCGGCAGCCGCATCGCGCTGTCGCGGGCCGCGGGGGCCGAGGGTGCCGACCGGCTTCTTGAGTCAGGAGAAAAGATCTCCTTCGGAAACCGGTCGCTGGAGGCGCGCGCCACGCCGGGGCACACGAGCGGCTGCATGACCTACGTGCTCGACGACCGCAGCATGGCTTTCACCGGCGACGCGCTGCTCATCCGCGGCTGCGGCCGCACCGACTTCCAGCAGGGCGACGCGCGGGCGCTGTTCCGCTCGGTGCGCGAGCAGGTGTTCTCGCTCCCGGACGCGTGCCTCGTCTACCCGGGGCACGACTACCGCGGCCTCACCGCCTCGAGCGTGGGCGAGGAGAAGCGCTACAACCCGCGCCTCGCCGAGTCGGTGGGCGAGGGCGACTTCGTCGGCTACATGGCCCACCTCGGCCTGCCGCACCCGAAGCAGATCGAGGTCGCCGTGCCGGCGAACATGAAATGCGGCAAGCCGGAAAAATCCATCACTGCCGATCCCGACTGGGCCCCTTTGACCTACACCTTCGGCGGCATCTGGGAGGTGCAGCCGCACTGGCTGGAGGAGCACCTGCGCGAGGTGCAGATCGTCGACGTGCGCGAGCCCGACGAGTTCGACGGCCCGCTGGGCCACCTGCCCGGGGCCCGGCTGATTCCGCTTGGCTCGCTTCTCGACCGGAAAGCGCTTCTCGATGCGGAAAAGCCCACCGTCATCGTGTGCCGCTCGGGGGCGCGCTCGGCCCAGGCGAGCGTGCTGCTCGGCAAGGCGGGCTTCGGGAAAGTGGCGAACCTCTCGGGCGGCATGCTGCGTTGGCGCAGCCAGGCCTTCGCCGTCGAGGGCGGCACCGACTGAAAAAAGGGTCAGAGCAATTTTAAAAATTGCTCTGACCCTTTTTTCTTACTTCATGAACTGCGGCAGGTAGGTGGCGAGCCCCGGGAAGGCCACCAGCAGCGCGAGCAGGATGCACTGCGCGACGGTGAAGGCCCACACGCCGCGGAAGACGGTGGCGATGGAGATGTGCCGCAGCAGCGTGCGCACGACGAAGATGTTCATCCCCACCGGCGGCGAGATGAGCCCGATCTGCACCACCACCACAACCACCACGCCGAACCAGAGCGGGTCGTAGCCCAGGCCGGTCACCACCGGGAAGAACAGCGGCACGGTGAGCAGGATCATGGAGAGCTCCTCCATCGCCGAGCCGAGCACCACGTACACCGCGCACATCGCCGCGACCACCATCCAGGGGCGCGCGTCGAACTGGGTGATGAAGGCCTTCAGGTCGGCGGGCATGCTGGTGTAGTTGATGAAGTTGGCGAACAGCAGCGCGCCGATCAGGATCATGAAGATCATGCTGGTGGTGGCCGCGCTCTCGACCAGGACCTCGATGAGCGAGCGCCACGTGAGCGCGCGGCGCGCGAGGGCGAAGAGGAAGGCGCCGCCGGCGCCGATGCCCGCGCCCTCGGTGGCGGTGAACACCCCGCCGTAGATGCCGCCGATCACCGCGGCGAAGAGCAGCACCACCGGCCACACGTGCTTCACCGCCTCGAGCCGCTCGGGCCAGCCGGCGCGCGCCGCGCGCGGGCCGGCCGCCGGGTCGCGCCAGGTGATCCACTGCACCGCGGCGCACAGCAGCAGCACGCACAGCACCCCGGGCAGGATGCCGGCGATGAAGAGCTTGCCGATGTTGGTCTCGGTCATGATGCCGTAGATCACCATGATCACCGAGGGCGGGATCAGGATGCCGAGCGTGCCGCCCGAAGCGATGGCGGCGGCGGCGAGCGAGTCCTTGTAGCCGTACTTGCGCATCGAGGGATACGCCACCTTGCTGAAGGTCGCCGCGGTGGCGATCGAGGAGCCGCAGATCGCGCCGAAGCCGCCGCAGGCGACGATGGTCGACATGGCGAGCCCGCCGCGGCGGTGCCCGAGGAAGGTGTAGGCGGCGTGGTAGAGCTCCTCCGACATGCGCGCGCGCACCACGAAGTTGCCCATCAGGATGAACAGCGGGATCACCGACAGCGTGTAGGCGAGCCCGGTCTCGTAGGTGATCTGCGCCAGCATCGACGCCGCGGCGTTGAAGTTCACCTTGTAGGCGAAGCCCGCGAAGCCGACGATGCCCATCGCGAACGCCATCGGCACGCGCAGGAACGCGAGCGCGAGGAAGGCGGCGAAGCCGATCAGCGCCTCGGTCATACGCCGTCCTCCACGTAATGCCGCCGCGGCCGGCGCAGGGCGAGGACCAGCATCGCTACCGCCGAGATGCCCATCAGCGCTGCCATGCCGTAGGCGAGCCAGGCGATGGTGAGCTTCAGCTGCGCGGTGGTCTCGCCGGCGGCGAGGAGGTTGCCGGCGCGGATCCACAGCCGCCAGGCGAGGTAGGCGGTGCAGACGAAGCCGATCGCGCACGCGGCGACGTGCTGCACGCGCAGCAGCCAGTCGGGAGTCACCGGGTCGAAGAGGTCGACGGTGACGTGGTCGTTGCGCAGCGAGACGAGCGGCAGCGCGGCGAAGATGAGCGCGGCGAGCATCATCTCGGTGAGCTCGAAGGCGCCGTACACCGGGCTGTTGAAGAGGTAGCGCCCGGCGACGTCGACGCAGGTGAGCAGCATCAGCGCCGCCAGCACCGCGGCGGCGAACCAGCCCAGCACCGGCGCGACGCGCCGGTCGAACCAGTCGAGCGGCTGCCTGGCCAGTTACTTCTTCTGCAGGGCGGCGATCTCCGCGCGCAGCGCCTTCAGCACCGCCGCGCCGTCGACGCCCTTCGACTTCGCCTTGCCCTCGATCCAGGCCTTCTCGAGGCCCGAGGTCTTCTGCTTGATCTCGGCGATGAGCCGCGGGCTGGCGACGACGATCGGGATGTTCCCCGCGCGCACCGCGGCCTCGCCCTTCGCGTCGGCGTCGTCCCACATCTTGCCGGAGCGGCGCGCGAGCGCCTCGCCGAGCAGCGGCTCGATCAGCTTGCGGTCGGCCGCCGGGATGGCGTTCCACTTCGCCGGGTTGGCCATCCACACGAAGCTCACGTTGTAGAGGCCGCCGGGCACGTAGGTGGCGTGCTTGATGAGGGGCACCAGCTTGAACGACGCGGGCGACTCCTTCGGGAAGAACACGCCGTCGGCGACGCCGCTCGAGAGCAGCTCGTAGGACTCGGGCGCGGGCTTGAGCATCGGCACCGCGCCGAGCACCTTCGCCACGTCGTTCACCACGCCGCCGCCGACGCGGATCTTCAGGCCCTCGAGGTCCTTCAGCGCGTTGACCGGGCGCTTGGTGTTGTAGATCTGGCCCGGGCCGTGCGTGAACACGCCGAGCACCACCACGCCCTTGTGCTCGTCGGCGCCGGCGAGCATGCGCTGGTAGATGCGCTGGTAGGCCACCGCGGTGACCGTGGCGGTGTCGCCCATGAACGGGAACTCGGGCGCGTCGCCGAGCGCGAAGCGCCCGGGTGTGTAGCCGTGCACGGTGTAGGAGAGGTCCATCAGCCCGTCGCGCACGCCGTCGAAGGTCTGCGGCGCGGCGACCGGCGCCTTGGGCAGGACGTTGCACTTCACGCGCGCGCTGGTCGCCTTCTCGATGTCGGCGCACAGCGGCAGCAGGCCGTGCAGCGTGATCGGGTGCGTGGGCGGCACCCAGGTGCTGGCGTTGAGCGTGACTTGCGCGGCGGCCGGCGCGGCTGCGAGCAGCGACGCGAGGCCGAGTGAACGGATCGCTTTCATGGCTTTGCCTCCTCCTCTAGGTGGCTTGCGCCGAGTTTATCGCTTCCCGTACCCGCTCGTAATCCCCCACGCCGCGCGCGAGCGCGACGGCGAGGCGGGCGAGCATGCGCTCGCGCTCGGGCGCCGCGGTGGCGTCCACGAGCGCGGCGAGCTCGTCGTAGAGCCGGTCGATCTGGTCCTGGGTGAGGGTGCGGGCAGCCGGTGGCATGGCAGGTTGGCTCCTTGTCGTTTTACGGAAATGCAGCATCCCCTGAATGGCCTGCCGCGCGAACTCGGCGTCGATGCCGGTGCAGCGCGCGAGCACGTGGCCGTCCGGGCGGAACACGTAGGTCGCGGTGTCCGCCACGCCGTAGCGCACGAAGAGGGGTCCATGATCCTGTTTGCTCAGGCTGAAGCTTTGAACCTCCAGTGCCGGCCCCGGCGCGCCGAAATAGACGACGCAGAAGTCCGCGCCCAGCCGCTCGACGAAGAAGCCCTCGCCGCAGCGCCCGTCGGGGGCGGCCGCGCCGGGCCGGGCTTTTTCGTTCGTGAAGATGCCGCTTTGCCGGTTAAAGGGCGAGTCCTCGTAGACCGACGCCACCGAGAGCCTGCCGGTGTTCACCCACGCGCGCGCCCACGCATGGCGCTGCGCGAGGTCGAGGATCGCGTCGCGGATGAGCCGCTGCCCGGCGCTCTCGGGCCCGATGAAGATGGCGGCGCGCGTGGAGTGCTCGACGTTCTCGCGCGCCGCGGGGTGGCGCTCGTCGTGGTAGGTGTCGAGGAGCTCCGGATGCGCGCGCCCGGCGAGCACCAGCGCGAGCTTCCAGGCGAGGTTGTTCGCGTCCTGAACCGCGCGGTTGCCCCCGCGCGCGCCGAAGGGCGAGTGCTGCGCGGCGGCGTCGCCGAGGAAGAACGTGCGTCCCATGCGCAGGCGCTCGAGGTAGCGCCGGCGGAAGCGGTAGGGCCCGACCCAGACGAGCTCGAAGGGCTTGCCCGGGCCGAGCAGCTTCTCCAGGCGCGCGGCGGCGCGCCCGGGCGTCGCCTCGGCGTCGCGCTCCGGGTAGTGCGTGATCAGCCAGTCGGTGCGCCACACGCCGTCGGCCATCTGGTGGTACCAGATCGCGCCGCCGGCGTTGAGCGGGCTGTCGAGGTAGGACCTGCGCACCACGTCGGTCTCGCCCGCCATGCGCACGTCGGCGATGCACCACACGCTCTCGAGGCGCTCGGAGGCCGCGTCCTTCGCGCCGAGCTGCGCGCGCACCACGCCGTGCGCCCCGTCGGCCGCCAGGAGGTACTTGCCTTTCAATTCGTAGGTTCCATCCGGAGTCGCCACGGTCAGGAATGCGCAAGAATCATCCTGCCTGGCTGCGACAACCTTGTTTTTCCACCGCAGATCCACCTCGGGCATCTGCTGCAGCCGCTCGACCAGGTACTGCTCGACGTAGAACTGCTGCAGGTTCACGAAGGCGGGGAATTTCTGGTCCGCCTCGGGCTGCAGGTTGAAGCGGTACAGGCGCTCCGGCCCGCGGTACACCTCGCCCTCGTTCCAGGTCACGCCCTTCTCGCGGATGCGCGCGGCGACGCCCGAGCGGTCGAAGATCTCGAGCGAGCGCTTGGCGTGGCAGATGCCGCGCGAGGAGAGGCCCTGCGCGCCCACGGTGTCGTCCTCGTCCAGGACCACCGTGCGCACGCCGCGGCTGCCGAGCTCGAGCGCCGCCGTCAGGCCTGCCAGCCCCGCTCCCACGACGATGACGGGGTACTCGAAAGACCTTTGCTCCATCAATTCAGGAGGCTTCCGGTACGGATAGACCGGCAGGACGTAGGGCATGGGAAAATCCTAGCACCCATGCAGGTCCGCACCAGGTTCGCTCCCAGCCCCACCGGCTTCCTCCACATCGGCGGGGCGCGCACCGCGCTCTTCTCGTGGGCGTACGCCCGGCGCCACGGCGGCAAGTTCGTCCTTCGCATCGAGGACACCGACCTCGAGCGCTCCACGCAGGACTCCGTGAACGCGATCCTCGAGGGCATGAAGTGGCTGGGCATCGACTGGGACGAGGGGCCGTTCTTCCAGATGCAGCGCCTGGCGCGCTACAAGGAAGTGGCCGAGCAGCTCATCGCGGGCGGCCATGCCTATTACGACTACATGTCACGCGAGGAGCTCGAGGCGCTCAGGAATGAGCAGGTGCAAAGGGGGGAGAAACCCCGCTACGACGGGCGCTGGCGCCCGGAAAGGTCGCGGGGAAAGACGCCGCCCGAAGGCGTCAAGCCGGTGGTGCGCTTCAGGACGCCGGAGGAGGGCGAGGTGGGCTGGAACGACCTCGTCAAGGGCGTCATCAGCTTCCCCAACGCCGAGCTCGACGACCTGGTGCTGCTGCGCGCCGACGGCGTGCCGACCTACAACTTCGGCGTCGTGGTCGACGACCTCGACATGAAGATCACGCACGTCATCCGCGGCGACGATCACGTCAACAACACGCCGCGGCAGATCCACATCTTCAGGGCTCTGGACAAGGAGCTGCCCTTCTTCGCCCACGTGCCCATGATCCTCGGCGCCGACGGCGAGCGCCTCTCCAAGCGCCACGGCGCGGTGAGCGTGATGCAGTACCGCGACGAGGGTACCCTGCCCGAGGCGCTCGTCAACTACCTGGCGCGCCTGGGCTGGTCGCACGGGGACGAGGAGCTCTTCCCGGTGGAGCTGTTCGTGCAGTGGTTTGATCTGGCCCACGTCTCGCGCTCGGCGGCGCAGTTCAACCCGGAGAAGCTCGCCTGGCTGAACCAGCAGTACCTGAAGAACGCCCCGGACGCGAGGCTGGCGGCGCTGGTGGAGCCCGAGCTGCGCCGCCTGGGCGCGCAGCCCGCCGGCGGCCCGCCGCTCGAGAAAGCCGTCGCGCTCCTCAAGGACCGCGCGCAGTCGATCTCGCAGCTCGCCGAAGAGGCCATGCTTTTTTACGGTCCATCCCCGGAAGCTTCCCCCTTGGAAATGGATGTGGAAACCTCGAAGGCCTTGCGCACGCTGAAAGCGCGGCTCGTCGAGATCCCCTGGGAGCGTGGCGCGATCGGCGCCGCGATCAAGGAAGTCGTGAAGGCGAGCGGCCTGAAGATGCCGCAGCTCGCCATGCCGCTGCGGCGCATCGTCACCGGCCGCGAGCAGACCCCTTCGATCGACGCCGTGCTCGAGCTCCTCGGGCGCGAGACGGTCGTGCTGCGCCTGGCCCACCACCTGGAGAGCGACTGAGCATGAAAAAAGCATTCGGTTTTCTTTTGCTCCTCGCGCCGCTCGCGGCGCTGGGCCAGGTGGAGCCCGGCAGCTGGGAGCTCACCGTCACCTCGCAGATGCAGGGCATGGACAAGCCGATCGGCCCGCTCTCGAAGACGCAATGCTTCACCGCCGAGGACACCAGGGACCCGGGGCGCGTGCTCGGCACCGGCGGCAGCTGCCAGTTCTCCAACCGCCAGCACAGCGGCGATCTCTACACCTTCGACGTGAAGTGCGGCGGCGCGCTGCCGATGAGCGGCAAGGGGCGCATCCGCCAGGGAGCGGGCTCGTTCGAGGGCGACCTCGACCTCGCGGTCGACTCCGGCGCCGGGGGCGGCTCGAGCCTGGGCATGCGCACCAAAGTCTCCGGGCGCCGGCTCGGGCCCTGCTGAGCATGCAAAAGCCGCCCGGCGCGGGCTATAATCCGCGCCTTCGGTTGGGGGTATAGCTCAGCTGGGAGAGCGCTTGCATGGCATGCAAGAGGTCACCGGTTCGATCCCGGTTACCTCCACCAGCCCCGACTTGTCACCAGCACAAGTCCCCATCGTCTAGAGGCCTAGGACATCGCCCTTTCACGGCGGTAACCGGGGTTCGAATCCCCGTGGGGACGCCACGTTTAGTGCTAGTGGGCACTACTTTTCTAGGTCTTCTCTAGAATCGACCGCACACGATCGCGCACGCCGTCGAAGAACTTCTCAGCCTGAGCGACCGCTACTGTCTGCACTTGCATGGCGGCCTCTGTGTCAGCACCAGGCGCAGCGTGTGACCGAAACCGAAGACGGTTCACTACGTCGCCGCGCACTCTTTCGAGCTCCGCCTGGCCGCGAGTTGCAAATTCATTGGCGTACACCACTTCAAGCAGAAATTCGAGAAGTGTGATCTTCCCGTAGAGCCGCGCCTCGTCTTCACCCATCGTCGCCCCCTCCCGTTTTAAAGCACTGTTTTTAGGGTAACTCGCCGGCAACCTCGATCGCCATGCGGTGCTCGGTGATCTCGGCTACGACGAACCGGCCGCCCCAGACGCCCTGCGGGGCGAAGCGTCGCGCAAAGCGACATTGCTCTTGGGCGAGCGCGTAGAGCTCGTGTGCATTCGTCGGATAGGGCGGTGCGCCCCATCGACTCTCCCAAGGCTGGAATTGATAGCCGCGGTCGACGGCGCAGGCTCGCTCGAAATCGCCGGCGGCGGTCGGCTTGTAGATGTATAGAACAGCACGCGATTGCCGCTTCGACCAGCCAGCGAGTACCACCGATGCGAAAGACCCGCGTTGTCTCGATCGTGTATCGCAACAGGCCCGGGAGAGCCTCAGACAACGCCTCTAGATCAGCGCCCGACAGGTTGCATTGCAGGTGCGCCAGGGATAGCAACGTCGAGCTGCCGCGAAACGCGAGGACCGCATTCAGGTGGACGAGCGGATGAAACTTACCACCTTCGAAGGGCGCCGGCCTGGCCTCGTCGGCGAGCATCGTGTCGGCGCCGATGAGCACGCGCCGCGGCTCGACCAGGACGTTAAGAATCGTCACCTTCACCCTTGGCATCGCCGGCGCTCGAGGCACTGCCGAGTAGCGCACAGCCAAACGTGCTACCGATGAAGGCGATTACCGCGGGAGATGAGGCGATGAAGGCGCCGACTGCTGCGGGGATTACTGCCGGCATTTCTATTTCTCCTTGTCCAGATTCAATTCTCGATCGCCGCGAACACCGCGCCACCCCTTCGAATCGACTCGACAACGTCCCGCACCGCGAGCCGCCGAGTCTGCTCCAAAGCGGGCATGATCTCCGCTCTGCTCACACCGCTGTGAAAGGTGTTGTGCTGGACGACGGTCACGCCGCTGCCGCCAGGGTTCTTACCCGCCGGGATGATGGCCTCGCCGCGGTGCACGTACGCGAGCATGTCGCGCGGGACGAAGTCGGTACCCTTGTCGAAGGCCGGGATATCAACCGCGCCGCCGCCGAAGGCACCTCCGAGGGCGCTCATGACGCCGGCGGCGAGCGGCTTGGTGATGGCCTGGCGCACGATGATGCGCGCGATGTCCTTCTCGAGCCCCTTCAGGATGTCGGAGAGCTTCTCGCCCCCGACGATCGCGTCCTCGAATGCAGAGCTGAAGGTGAGGCCGAGGTCCTGGGCGGCCTCCTGGGCGCGGCGCTCGGCGGCCGTCATCACGTCGTACGCCTCGGCCGCGCCCAGCGCCTGCTCCGCCCAGTCCATGCCCATCCCCAGGCCCTGCGCCATCAGCTCGGCTTGCTCGCCCTCGAGCTGCACGCGTCGGCGCGTCTCTTCGCTGCGCAACCGCTCGACCTTGAGAATGTCCTCGTCGAGGGAGAGCATCTCCTCAGCCCACCCCGTGCCCATGCGCAGCCCCTCGGCCATGCGCTCGGCTTGCTCGCCCTGCTCCTTCAGGTTCTTCAGGAATTCTTGCCGCGCCTTCTTGGCTGTTGCCTCGTCGCTCGTCTTGCCGCCCAGCGGACCAGGCGCACGCGCCGGCGCTACGCCGAGCGAGGCCTCGAATGCCATCGCGTCGAGTTGCCCCCCGAGCGCATCGCGCTGCGCGCGCAACTCGGCGAGGCGCTCATCGGTAAGCGGGCTTCGGCCGCGCGCGGGGCGCGAGCGCTCGATGCGCGCGATCTCGGCGTCGAACATCCTGAGCTGCGCCTGCAGGGGGTCGGTAGCGGCCTGCGCGCCGGGCGTGAGCTCACGCAGTCCCTTGGCCACGCCCTTCAAGGCCCTTTCGACTGCGCCGCCCAGCGCCGGCGTTCGGCCCCATCCCTCGAGCATGTCGTCCCAGGACTTCGCTACTGCGGAGGTGGCGCCCGTAAGGCCGGTGTTCATCTCTTCCGCGACGCCGCCGACGCGGCCGCGCAGGATATCGAGCACGGCGTTCTGCGCTTCGGCGGCGCGGCCCTGTTCCGCGAGCACCTCGATGTTGCGCTCCTCCGCCTCGGTGAGCTTGCCGAACTGACGCTCGAGCAGCCTCACGCCTTCGGTGGGGGACTGCAGCGCACGCCCCACCATCTGCGCCGCCTGGGGAATGTCCGTCCCCATGAAGCTCGCCAGGTCCGCCGAGAGTTCGAGTCCGCGGCGGAAGACGTCCCCATGGATGTTGCCGAACTTGACGAGCTCGGCCGCGGCGTTGCGCACCACGTCGTCGTCAAAAAGCGTGCTCTCGGCCATGCTCTCGGCGAGCTTGTCGATCTCCTGGCGGGCGATTCCCGCCGCCCCGCCGGTGGCGCGCAGTGCGGCGTTGAGGCGGTTCGAGGCCCTCTCGGCTTCCATCGCTGCCTGCAGCCCCTCGCGCGTGAGGCCAGCGAGTACGCCGACACCGATGAGGCCGCGGAAAGTAGCGGCCATCCTGGTGGCAGCGTTGTTGACGCGCCCGAGGTTGCGCTCGACCGAGTCGAACCCAGCGCGCGTGTTGTCTGTAGCGTTAACGTCGAAATGCACTTGATGCTTCTTGACGGTCATGGCGTTGCCAGAAGCAGAAAGAAAAAAAACGCCAGCCCAAGCAGCAAGGTCTTGGGCTGGCGCGTCACCGAACTGTCCTTTACTGCCCGACCAGTGCGACGATCGGCCCGGCGGCGCTCGCCGTGCCAACGCCGTGGTTGATGATGTGGAAGCGCTCGTAGCCGATGATCTTGATCTGCGCCTTCCCGGCGAGCGTGTACGGATCGACCATGATGCTGATCTTCTGCCGATCGCCGAAGGCGCTTGCGCGCCGCAGGTTGCCGAAGTACAGCATGATCGTGCTCGAGTAGTCGGCGGCGGTGTCGCTCGGCAGGTTCGGTGAGAGCACCACGGGATAGCCAAGGAACTGCGGGTTGGTCATCGCGCCGGCTTCGAGGGCTCGCACCGTATTGCCGCCGGCGATAGCCAGCAGCCGCAGGCAGATCGAGCCATAGAACGCCTTGCTCATAAACCACTTCGCGCCCGGGTCGGCATACTGCGGCAGCTTCGCCATCAGATCGGTGAGGTCGGTATTGTCGATCTCGGCCGTTGTGTCGTGGTTCGCCGCCGCGGTGTGCTTGCTGCCCGCCAACAGGGCGTCCTTGAAGCCTGTCATGCCGCCGTAGGTGCTCGTGGCGTCGCCGATGAAGAGGCAGTCGTCCTCGAGTTTGGCGAAGGCCTCCGTGATCTCGAAGGCGACCTCGTCCCCGACGTCGACCAGGGCGTCATCCATCAGGGCGCGCGCCACCTTGGTCACCGCCATGACTTCTTTCGCGATGAGGTTGACACTGCCGTAGCTCGGATCGCTTGCCGTGGTCTCGGCGTCCTCGGCGGTAAAGTACGCCGTGACGCCGCTGTCCCTCTTGCCCACGGATAACGCGTCGGAGCTCATGGGCCACACGCGCGCCTCTCGCCTCGCCACGCCGTAGACGTCCATGTTCTTGATGAGCTCGCTGGCGAGCTCGTGCGGCACCAGGTAGCCGCCGGCCGTATCGCTCGTGCCCGTCAGGTAGCGCTCGTGATGGATGCCATTCTCCCGGCACCAGCGAGCGGCGCGCTCGTTCCCGGGCAACTGAGCTGCGAGAAACATTCCGAACGCGTAAGCGTTGCGCTCGCCCTCGTCGCCGAGGAAAGCGCGCCGCCGGCCGCTCGAGAGCACGTGCCGCGCGCCGTCGCCGAAGGCATACGGCGACTCGAACGGCTCGGCGCTCGGGGAGGGCTTCTTCGTCGCCATTTTCGCGAGCATCCTGGTCTTGAAGGCTTCCAGGTTGCCATTGGGATCGGCGATGAGCTCGAGCGCGAGCCTGTCGCCGCCGTGGTCGCGGTACTGCTTGCCGGCGGCGATGAGGTCATTCACGCGCTGGCGCTCTTCTTCGACCGAGCCGGAGCTCGGAAGGTCTTTCGGGTCCATTGCTGTTTTTCCTTGTCGATAGAGGGTCGCGGACCTGGCGACGCCGACCGTAGGATCGGCGGGCACTGCGACGAGCGAGCCCTCGAGGGGCTCCCAGTCGGTCACGCGGTAGGTGGCCACGCCGTCCTCTTCTTTCTCGAGGATGAGGTCATGGATGATGTAGCCAACCGACGCGTTACAGCGGATGCCGTCGAGCACGTCGCGCCATATTTCCTCGGCTCGCTGCGATTTACCGAACCGCGCGAGGATCCGAAGTTTTCTGCCGCTCGTAATCTCGAAGCTCTCCACCACGCCGACCTGGTCGGCAGCGTCATGGCCTACTAAAAGCGGGGCGCCCATCCGCAAGCGCTTGTCGCGGATGGAGCCTGTTTTGCAGTCGAGGACCTCGACACCCCACCAGCGCTCGTAGGGTTCTTCCGAGGCGATCGAGAGCCAGGCGGTGCGCGCCTTCTCGTCGATGCCTGCAGCGCGGTCTACCCGAAAGACCCGGTCGGCGCGCTCGCCGCGTAGGGCGTCCAGGCGTTGAGCCGGCGCGAGCCGGCGAAAGGCGACGAGGTCGTTCTTCATTGCAAGGTCTCCGGGGCGGCGTGTACAGACGTCTGCACTGGCGGCGGCGGGCTCCGCTCGAGGTAGGAAGCGAGGGCCGCCGCCTTCATCTGCAGGAGCTTCTGCCAGTCCAGGACGTCGATCGGCATGGTGATCGTCCAGCGCGCCGGCCACTCAGGGCGAAGCACCAGGGCGGCGCCTGCCTGGGCGTGCTCGCAGTAGGCATGGAGGATTGTGCGGCCGCGCTGCAGCCGGATCGCGCCGTAGAGCGTGTTGGTGGCCATGCGCTCGAGGCACGCCGTGCAAAAGCCGGAAGGAAAGTTGCCGGCGAGATCGACCTTATCCACGTGCCTCCAGGCGCGCGATGCGCGCCATTGCCGCTGGCATTGATGTGGGGAACTCGGGCTCACTATCGAGCAGTCGGCACATTGCCCCGTGCACCCCGGCCTGCACGGTTTCCAGCGACTCCGCGCAGCAGAAGAGGAAGTTGTCCGCGAGCTCCGCGAGCTCGCCAGGCGCGCAGGGTAGATCGCCCGCCTGGTCCTCGCTCTCGAGCCAGCGGCGCGCGCCGGCGAGCAGCACCTTGGCGAGCAGCTGGGGCGAGGAGCTCGGCGCCGGCGAGCTCGAGGCCGGCGCCGTGCGGTTGATGAGGGAGGCCATCCGGATGCCGCGGCCGTTCGCGTCGCACCAGCGCTTGACCTGGTCGTAGTCGTAGACGGATTTCATGCCGCGCCCGCGGCCCTTGCGCACCACGGGCATGCCTTCCTTCTCCCAGGCGGTGATGGTCGAGTCGGAAACCCCGAAGGCCTCGCAGAGCTCTTGGCGATTGAGCAGCACGCGCACAGTAATAAAGCCAATGCCGCGCTATGCCTACTCGTTAATTCCAGTTTTTGGAGGCCGACTGACTAGTGGGTTTTCGCGCTCGTCCCGCCCGCATGGGAAAGCGCTAGGAAGGACCCGTGAATCGCTCGGCGGGGTTCACGGGGTTTGCGGGCGCACTTTCCCTCTGCTTACTATTTTTCGCACGCTTACTCTCTCTTCTTCTTTTTTCTTTGCGATTTTCTCGCGTACGTAAAGAAACAAAGCCCGCAAACCCCGTGAACCCCGGCGCGCTGCCTGTCTGCACCGCGATGCAGACATGGCGGGACGCATCCGGACGATTCGCTAGGCTTTCATGGTCGCGAAGACTCTCCATAGCGTCGTATGCTCGCGCGCGCCTGCGCGGGCAATGCGCAGGGCGCCAACGACCTGCCCATCCTGCCTCCTCAGCCAAGAGCCGATCGTCATAGGGGTGAGCGGGGCCCCACGGCTCTTAGCGATCTGACGGAGCGCGAGGTCCAAGCGTTGCGCCGGCGGCGAGCTTCGGTCCCAGGCCATGCGTATCGCCTCTCTGGCGATGAAAGCCCGGTCCCCAAAGACCGCCTGGAGCGCCTCCAAGGCCTCGAGCGCTATGCCCTGCGCGTCCTGAGGTTCACGCGTAGCACGCTCGAGCACCTTGTCTATGGCGCGATCTACGCAGCTGAGGAGCTCAGGAGAGACCGGCGCGCCCGTGCGCCGCAGGTGGCGCCAGGCGCGCAGCACCTCGATCGCCTCGAACTCGAGCGCCGCCGGCGGGCGGGTGACGGAGGTTCGCCTTCTCACGGAGCACTCGTGGGCGCGGGAGCGCCGGCGGCCGTGGACGCTTCCATGTGGCGATGCCAGTCGGCGGCGGCCTGGGCGCTGATGAGCGTGCGGCGGCCAGCTCTCATGAGCCGCGGCCCCTTGCCCGCCTTTACAAGCATGTAGAACGTGGAGCGCGGAATCCCAGACGCCGCGCAGAACTCATCCACGGTGTAAGAGAGCTTCGGGCCAGCGTAGGCCGCCTTCTGCGCCTGTCCAGTTGCGTCCATGCGAGACAGGCTACGGCGCGCGGTGCGCGCCGGTCTACTCGTTAATCAGCGGCGGAAGAACCGGATTAACGACTTTCTCGCGGCGCTTGCGGATGGACTTTTGCCAATCGTAGATGTTGATGCCGCTCCCGCAGAGCTCGAGCACCAGCTGCGCGAGCTTGGCGAAGTCCGGGGCGAAATCCACCTCGAGGTCCTGGCCGAAGGCCTGCGCCAGGTGCTCGACCGTGTAGCGCGCCACGGCATCGGGCTCGCGCCGATGCTTGCTCGCGATCGTCCTGTACGTTTTCGCAAAGCCGCGGCAGCGGCGGGCGATAGCGCGGAGCTCGTCGACGTGCGAACCATCGTGCCACTTTGCAGGGTCGATGCGCGCGGCACGGCGTGCCTCCCGCCCGGAGTCGAAGCCGAGCTCGGCGTGCGCCCGGGCGAGGTTCTCGTAGGCCTTGGCGAGCTGCTCGAGCCGGCCCGCGACCTCGCCGGGCTTCTCCTGGAAGTGACCTTCCCGCCTGAAGCCGCACATGAGGTTGAAAAACTCGATCGCGTCGCACCCGAGGTCAACCAGGCGCCCGCGATCGGCATGCTTGGCGAAGGCCTCCTCGAGGCGGATGCGCGCCGCCGGCGTCACGGCGGAGCTTGACGCTAGGCGCGCCGCTGCAGCGGCGACGCCGGCATCGAAGGCCGCGTCGCGGCGCTTGTCGTCGTTTTTCGGAATCAGGGCGACCATCCGCTATTTTCGCCTGCGCCGCGATTTTCCGCTCGGCGCGAGCACGGCGTTCATGAAGCGGTGGAATGCCACGTCGAGCGCCGGCGCAGGCCTCGGGCGGTACTTTTCCCGTGCAGCGAGATCCATGTAGAGGATCTCCGGATCAAGCCGCACGCCGGCGGCCCAGGTCACGCAGGCGGTTTTCCGGCAGATGCTCACCTTGTGGAACTCGCGCGGGTCGCGCCAGCTGCGAAACGCCCCAATCTCGAGGAGGTTGCCCAGGTGGACGATGCCCTCCAGCCCATCGGCGAACTGCAGCCATAGGCGATAGCCGCTTTGCGCTCTGCAGGCGGTTGGTTTGAATGCGTGCATACGTTGTTCTTCCTTTTCTCTATGCCGCCGCGCGCCGCATGGGCTTCACCTTGCCGCCGGCGGGCGCGAGCCGCGGCAGGTTGTCGCGAATCATCTGGGCGACGTAGGAGGGCGCGAGGTGCCCGTAGTGCCGGTGCGTGATGCGCGTATCGGAGTGCCCGAGCATTGTCGCCACGACCTGCAGAGACACGCCGCGCATGGTGAGCCAGGCGCCGACGGTGTGCCGCAGCACGTGGAAGCTCGCCGCCGGCGAGATCTTCGCGCGCGCGCAGGCTTCCGCCATCGGGCGCACCTGGTGGCCTTTCTTCCAGGCGCCGCCATCGTGGGAGAACATGAGCTCGCCGGCGGCGCGCCCGGCGGTGAGCTCGTCAAAGAATTCGACGCCTTCCGGGGTGAGGGGCACGCTGCGCGGCTTGCCGCTTTTCGACTCGCGTACATACACGGCGCCGGTGTCGGCCTTGCTGAAAGGCGCGCGGTAGTCCTCGACGCGGAGCGCCCCGAGCTCGCCGTAGCGGCAGCCGGTGAGCAGGCCCGCGCGCGCGAGCGGCCGGAACTCGCCTTGCGCGCCGTTCACCAGGCGGCGCGCCTCCTCCTCGGTGAAGTAGCGCACGAGCGGCTCAGACGCATTGCGAAAGGGCCGCACGCGCCGCCAGGCGGAGTCAGAGGGCACGCGCCCATCGCGCCAGGCGTGATTGAGCACCGCGCGAAATACAGACAGGATGCGATTGGCGGTCGCGCGGCGCTTGCGCGCGACGTCGGGATCGGCGAGGTCCTGCTCGCGGTAGACGGGCGAGCTCGCCCCTCGAGCGCCGCGGGCGCGCGCGGCGGCCGCGGCGATCCCCTGGTGCCAGCGCTCGAGCTCGCGCTTCTCGAGCTCGGCGACGATGCGCCGGCGGAACTTGGGCAGCACGTGCGCATCGAGCACGGTCTTGGTGGCCGTGAGGCTCTTCCTGTGCTGCGCGAACCATTCGAGGTAGTCGCGGGCTGCGTCCTCGACCGTGTAGGGTCCAGACGCCTGCACAGTGCCGCCACGGCCATCCTGGGCGAGCGCTCGGGCGCGATCGGCGGCCTGGTGGTAGGTGAGGACCTCGCGCCCGTCAGCGGCCTCGAGGTCGTCCGCGCGGCCGATGCGGTGCGTGGTGTACTTGCCGGCCTCGCGCTCCAGCGCCCGCACGGTCCAGCTGCCAAAGCCAAGGCGCGCCCGGCGGTAGCCGATCGCGAGGCCCTGCGTGATGCCCTGCCAGTGGAAGCACTCGGGCTTGAGCCGAGCTCGAGCGGTGCGCGTTTCTAGATTCGCATTCCGTACCGTTCTAGGCATGACGGTATCGCCCTCCCGTTTCTAGACATTTCTAGAATACGGGGAAAGTCCCGGCGCGTCCAATTGTGTCTAGTTGCGGCGATTCTCCTATGAAAACTTGGACGGGTCGGGATAGGTCGGGACGGATCGGGACGCCTTAAACAATACTTTCACGGCGGTAACCGGGGTTCGAATCCCCGTGGGGACGCCAGTAAAAGCGGGTTTATACTTTTCGCCCCCCAAAAACTTCCCAGGAGGAAGTCATGGCGAAGGCAAAGAGCGACAAGCCCGTCAACAACGGCGTCAACGTCGAGGCACTGTTCGGCGCGCAGGCGGCGCTGAAGGACGCGCCGGAAGCGGCGAAGTTCAAGTGGCGCTCGACGGTCGAGTGGATCAACGGCACGCACAGCCGCTCCACCATCGAGGGCTTCTACGGCCTGGGCGCCGAGCAGAAGCACAAGAAGAAGTTCACCTTCGACGCCGATCATCCCGAGATCTTCGCGGCG
>CBDDRQ010000053.1:0-5792 GCA_965233125.1 uncultured bacterium | reverse complement strand
ATCGACCTGTGGATGGCGAAGCCCGACAACGTCGCCGAGATCCGCATCGGGCTGGAAGCGCGCTCGGTCGAGACCTCGCGCGCCAAGGGCTACGAGGACAAGCTCGCCATCGCCGGCGCCTACTGGCCGCCGCAGTACGTGATCATGAAGGGCGACACGCTCGAGCCGCTGAAGATCATGGCCACCCGCGGCATGACGGTGGGCGACCAGGAATACCACCCCGAGCCGCGCGTCGCCTCGATCGTCGGGACGCACTCGAAGCCCGAGTTCGTGGTCAACGTGAAGGAGACCGGCAAGGTCCTGCTGGTGAACTACCGCGACATCCGCAACATCAACGTCACCGAGATCGAGGCGGCGAAGTACCTGCACGACGGCGGCTGGGATTCGACCAAGCGCTACTTCCTGGTGGCGGCGAACCAGTCGAACAAGATCGCCGTGGTCGACACCAAGGCCGGCAAGCTGGTCAAGCTGATCGACGTCGACAAGATCCCGCACCCGGGGCGCGGCGCCAACTTCGTGCACCCGAAGTACGGCCCGGTGTGGGCCACGGGGCACCTGGGCAGCGAGAAGATCGCGCTCATCGGCACCGACCCGGTCAAGCACAAGGCGAACGCCTGGAAGGTGGTGCAGTACCTCGACGGGCAGGGCGGCGGCAATCTCTTCATCAAGACCCACCCGAAGTCGAGGAACCTCTGGGTCGACACGCCGCTCAACCCCGATCCGAAGATGGCGCAGTCGATCGCGGTGTTCGACATCGGCGACCTGTCCAAGAAGGCCGTGGTGCTGCCGATCGCGGAGTGGGCCAAGCTCGGCGAGGGCGCGAAGCGCGTGGTGCAGCCCGAGTACAACAAGGCCGGCGACGAGGTCTGGTTCGCGGTCTGGAGCGCCAAGAACCACGAGTCGGCGCTCGTCATCGTCGACGACCGCACGCGCAAGCTCAAGGCGGTGATCAAGGGCAAGGAGCTCGTCACGCCGACCGGCCACTTCAACGTCTACAATACGACCCACGACATCTACTAGGAGATCGACGTAATGAAGGTCCTGGTTTTCGCCCTCGCCGGCGCCGCATTCGCTCTTCCGGCGCAGGCCGACGAAGCGCTCGCCAAGAAGCACAACTGTCTTGCCTGCCACACCGTCGAAAAGAAGCTGGTCGGCCCGGCGTACAAGGAGATCGCCAAGAAGTACAAGGGACAGAAGGCCGCCGCCCAGCTCGAGCAGAAGGTGAAGAAGGGCAGCCAGGGCGTCTGGGGCCCGATCCCCATGCCGCCGAACGCCGCGGTGCCCGACGCCGACATCAAGAAGCTGGTCGACTGGATCCTGAAGCTGGGCTGAAAGAAAAGGGGTCAGAGCAAATTTCCGGTTATCGCCGAACACGCCGGCGCCGGTTCCGCGGAAATTTGCTCTGACCCCTTTTCCGCTCTTCGCGCTGGGCTTCCGGCCCCTCTACCTGCTTGCGGGCGGCTACGCCGCCCTCAGCGTCGCCGCCTGGGCGCTGCAGTACGCCGGCTGGCTTCCCGGCGGCAGCGTGCTGTGGCACGCGCACGAGATGCTGTTCGGCTACGCCTTCGCGGTGATCGCCGGGTTCCTGCTCACCGCGGTGCGCGTCTGGACCGGGCGGCCGACGCCCACCGGGCTGCCGCTCGCGGGAATCGCCGCGCTGTGGGTGGCCGCGAGAAGCATCGCGCCGTTTTCGCTCGCCTTTTCCTCACTCTTTGATTTCCTGTTCGCCGCCGCCGTCGCCTGGGGCATCGGCGTGCCGCTCGTCGCGAGCGGCAACCGGCGCAACTGGTTCTTCATCGCCCTGGTGCTCGCGCTCGGCGCCGCGAGCCTCGCCTTCCAGGCCTGGCCGCAGCTCGGCGTGGCGATCGGCCTCGACGTGGTGCTCTTCGTCATGGCGGTGATGGGCGGGCGCGTCATCCCCGCGTTCACCAACAGCGGCATTCCCGGCGGCGCCGGCGCGCGGCGCCAGCCGCTGCTCGAGAAGGCGTCCCTGGGCGCCGTGCTGCTGCTGCTGGTTTTCGACGTATTTTCGATTCACGTCGGGATGCTGGCGCTCGTCGCCGCGGCCCTTCATGCGGCCAGGCTCGCGCTCTGGGCGCCGCTCAAGACGCGCGGCAGGCCGATCCTGTGGATCCTGCACGCTTCGTATGCCTGGATCGTGGTGCACCTCGCGCTGCGCGGGCTCGCCGCGTTCGAGATCGTGCCGGCCGTGGTGGCGACCCACGCCCTCACCGTCGGCGCGATCGGCGGCCTGACGCTCGGCATGATGACGCGCACCGCGCGCGGCCATACGGCGCGGCCCCTCAGCGTCGGCGGCGCGGAGATCGCCGCCTATGTCCTCGTGCAGGCGGCCGCCGTGGCGCGCTCCCTGCTGCCGCTCGCATTCCCCGGCGCCTACGGCGCGATGGTCGCCGTCTCCGCGCTGCTGTGGTCCGCGGCGTTCGCGCTGTTCACCGTGACTTATATTCCGATCCTCACGCGCCCGCGGCTCGACGGCCAGCCGGGCTAGACCAGGAGCCATCATGCGTGCGCCCGTCCTCGCCTTGCTTCTCGTCGCTCTGCCCGCCGCGGCGCGGGCGAGCGGAGATTCCGGCGAGCACGTGTACCGGGAGACCTGCGTCGCCTGCCACGGGCAGAAATTCGACAAGGCGCCGCAGCTCGGCGACCGCAAGGCCTGGGCGCCGCTCATCAAGGAAGGCCAGCACGTGCTGACCGCCCACGCGTGGGTCGGCGTGCGCAACATGCCGCCGCGCGGCGGCAAGGCGGATCTCGGCCTGGAAAAATTCTCGCGCGCGGTCGCCTACATGGCGCGCCGGTCGGGCGGCAAGTGGCAGGACCCCGATGCCGCCATGCTGGCGCGTATCCGCGCCGAGGTGAAGAAGCGCGAAGCGCAGATGAAGAAGGGAAAGTGACCATGTTCAAGAGAATCGACCACATCGAGCTCCTCACCGCCGACCCGCAGCGCGCCGTCGACTTCTACACGCGCGTGCTCGGCTTCCGCGTGCGCGCACGCGACCGCGTGCCCGATACGCCGCTGGGCCCGCTCGAGCTCGCCTACCTCGACCTCGGCGGCACCACGGTCGAGCTGATGTGCTATCCCGAAAAAAGACTTTCCCCGCGCGAAAACCAGGAAAGCCTCGGCTACCGCATGATGGCGCTCGAGGTGGAGGACATGGACCAGGCGCTCGCCGGGCTCAAGGCGCAGGGCGTCGAGGCAAGCTGGGGTCCGGTCAAGCGGCCGTCCTACGCCCGCGCCGAGATCCGCGACCCCGATGGCAATGCCATCGAGCTGCGGCAGTGGATGCGGCCGCAGTCCCCGCAGGCGCAGGGAAGGTGATGCACCCGCTGAACCGCGGCCTCCGCGCCGCCGCGCTCGTCGCGGCCGTGTTCGGCGTGCTCAGCGTCTTTTCCGGGGCGCAGGTGCTGTTCGGGGACGGCGCTGCAGCAGCGGGGAACGCCGTTCCGTACATCGTGTGGTTCAACTTCCTTGGCGGCTTTGTCTACGTGGCGGCGGGAATCGGCTTGTGGAGGCGCCGGCCGTGGGCAGCGGGCCTGGCGCTCGGGCTGGCGCTGCTCACCGCGCTCTTCTTCGCCGCGCTCGGCGGCCACATCGCCGCCGGCGCCGCCTATGAGATGCGCACGGTGGCCGCGATGGCGCTGCGCACCGTGCTCTGGATCGCGATCGCGGTCCTCGCATGGGCGAGCCTGGCGAGGGGTGCCGCGAGGCCTTGATTTGCATCAATCGGCCGAAGATGCCCTCGGCGCATGCTTTCATGATGACAACCGACAAGTACCACCCGGCGCTGGTGGCGCTGCACTGGCTGCTGGCGCTGCTCGTGCTCTTCATGCTGGTCATGGGCGCGGTATCGCTCGAGCACTTGGCCAACTCGTCGCCCGACAAGGTGCCCGCGCTGCGCGCCCACATGGCGATCGGCATCGCGATCCTCGCGCTCACGCTGGTGCGGCTGGCGGTCCGCTTCGGCACGCGCCGGCCGCCGCCGGTGGTCACCGGCCGGCCGCTCCTCGACCGCATCGCCGTGCACGCGCACTACGGCCTTTATGCGCTGGTGATCCTGATGGCCGCGAGCGGCCTGGCCACCGCGCTCGCCGCCGGCCTGCCCGACATCGTGTTCGGCGGCTCGGGCAAGCCGCTGCCGGAGTCCTTTGCCGCCTATCCGGCGCGCACCGTGCACGGCATCGTCGGCAGCGTGCTCGCCGTCCTGGTCCTCGTGCACATCATCGCGGCGCTCTGGCACCACTTCGTGCGCCGCGACGGCCTGCTGCGGCGGATGCGCTTCAGGTAAAAAGGGGTCTGGGCTCGAGTCTTGCTGCAGCCCCGAAAGGAGGCTGCCATGACCATTACACTTCCGCGCGCAGGGCTTCTCGTCGCCGCTCTTCTGGCGAGCCTTGCCGCCGTCGCCGCCGGGCCCGCGGCGCCGAAATCGATGCAGGACGAGGCGAGCTGGCTAGACATGCGCGCGAGCGAGCTGATCGGGAAGGAAGTCGCGAGCCCCGACGGCAAGGCGCTCGGCGAGGTCGAGGACATGATCGTCGACGTGCGCCGTGGCGCGGTGCAGCACGTGATCCTGTCCTTCGGCGGCGTCGCCGACGTCGGCGACAAGCTCTTCGTCTTCCCGGTGGACGCGTTCAGGCGCGACGAGTACCGCGAGCGCATCATCGTCAATGTGCAGCCCGAGCAGCTCAAGCAGTCGCGCGGCTTCACGCGCGAGAGCTGGCCGTTCGACCCGCCGCTCGCCCGGGCGAGCAAGCTTCGCGGCACGAACGTCAAGGACGCCGCCGGAAAGGCGGTGGGCGAGATCGAGGACCTGGTGGTGAACCTCGGCACCGGCCGCGTCGAGCGAGTCTGGCTCGCCCAGGACGGCAGGAAGGCCGACGAGGACAAGCGCTCGCTGCCGCTTTCGGCGTTATCGATCTCCGAGCGCGGCGACGAGGTCCGCTTGAAGAAATAAAAGGGGTCAGGACCCTTTTCTAGGCGACGCGGCGCAGGCTCTCCAGGTCGGGGATGCGCACGGTGCGGCCGTCGACGGCGATGAGGCCGGAAGCGGCGAGGTCGTGCAGGATGCGCGAGAAGTGCTCCGGGGTCATGTTGAGGCGCGAGGCGATGACGCTCTTGCCCGGGGTCAGGTGCACTTCCACCGGCTTGCCGTTGATCGCCTCGGGCACGTCGGCGAGGAGGTAGCCGATGACGCGCTCCTGGCTCGAGCGCAGGCTGTAGGCCTCGACGTCGCGCACCAGGCCGTGCACGCGCTGTGCGAGGCCGGAGAGCATGCGTCGCGCGAAGCCCGGGTCCTGGGCGAGCTCGGCGAGCACCGCGTGCTTCGCCACGTGCAGCAGCATCGAGTCGGCGAGCGCGGCGACGGTGACGATGTAGGGCTGGTCGAGGAACATCAGCGCCTCGCCGAAGCTCTGCCCGGGGCGCACGATGTGGATCACCTTCTCGACGCCCTGCGGCGAGGTGAAGCCGAGCTTGACCTGGCCGTAGACGACCAGGTGGAAGCCGGTGCACGGATCGCCGGCATGCACGATCGCCTCGCCCTTGTCGGCGTACACCGGCAGCGTGGCGCGCGCGATGCGGTCGAGCTCCTCGGGGCACATCGCCGCGAACATCGGCAGGTTGGCGAGGAAGGCCTGGACCTTGATCTGGGGATGGCGCGGACTCATGGGCTGGTTCCCTCCGAGCGCGTGACCTTGTTGTGCACGTTGTACTTGCCGACCGGCTTCTTCATCGGGATGCGCTTCACCTCGGCGAGCGTGCGCGCGTCGAAGACGAT
>CBDDRQ010000052.1:0-7708 GCA_965233125.1 uncultured bacterium | reverse complement strand
GCTCGATTTCCCGCGGAGTACCCGCCGTACAAGCGCGCGGTCCGTCGCTGGCTATAGAGGGAGCGCTGAGAAAACGAAAACGGCCGCCACCGGCGGCCGTCGAGATGGTGGAGGCGGCGGGAATCGAACCCGCGTCCATGGGCCCTAGACAGTCAGGACTACATGCTTAGCCTGGTCTTTTAGTGCCTTCGCCTTGTGCCCGCCGACTGGCAGGCTGACGCTCGGCTAGCCGCTTCGACGGATCCCCCGGGCCAAGCGGCCAAGCCCGGGAGAGAGGCTGATGTGAATGACGCTGCACCGATCGTTACGGGTTGCCCCGTCCTTCTCGGCCTGGCCCATCAGCAAGCCAGTGCAGCGTCCAGCAGGTATTAGGCTGCTAGAGCAAAACGCTCGTCGTTGGCGTTTGTAGTGTTTCCAGAATGGATTTACGAGGTGATCTGGTCCTCGGCATGCCCTGCGCTGCTTCGATGCCCACGTCGAAACCAGGTCGCCCCCGGAATCGCGTGCAAGACGCCGTGCAGTCTATCAGCGCCAACCTGTTAGAACCAGCTTGCCGATCATGGTTCCCGACTCGAGGCGCTCGTGGGCCTTGCGCAGGTTGGCGCCGTTGATCGGCGAGAGCGTCTCCTTCAGCGTGCCGCGCAGCTTGCCGGCGTCCAGGCGCGCGGCGACTTCGTTGAGCAGGCGGTGCTGCTCCATCATGTCGGGGGTCTGGAAGCGTGGCCGCGTGAACATGAGCTCCCAGCAGAGCGTCGCGCTTTTGGAGCGCACGGTGTCCATGGGCAGCGGCTTCTGGTTGCCGACGATGGCGACGATGCCGCCCTGCGGGGCGATCATCTCGCCGATCGCCGCCCAGTGCGGGTCGAGGTCGTTGAAGCAGGCGATGTAGTCGACGTGCTTGCGCCCGAGCGCCTGGAGCTGCGCCGGCATGTCGCGGCGGTGGTCGAGCACCTGGTCGGCGCCGAGGCTCTTCACCCAGGCGATCGATTCCGGGCGCGAGGCCGTGGCGATGACCGTGAGCCCGGCGCTTTTCGCGAGCTGGATACCGATCGAGCCGACGCCGCCGGCGCCGCCGATGATGAGAATGGTCTTGCCGTCCTTGACTCTCAATCGGTCGAAGAACGCTTCCCAGGCGGTGATCGCGGTGAGCGGGACCGCCGCGGCCTGCGCGAAGTCGAGGCTCTTCGGCTTCCAGCCGACGATGCGCTCGTCGACGAGGTGCAGCTCGCTGTCGCAGCCCGGGCGCGTCACGTCGCCCGCGTAGTACACCGCGTCGCCGGGCTTGAAGAGGCTCACCTTCGGCCCGACAGCCTGGACGATGCCCGCGGCGTCCCAGCCGAGCACTTTCGGCGTCGGCGAGCCGAGCTTGCGCTGCTTGGTGTCGACCGGGTTCACGGAGACCGCTTCCACCTTCACCAGCAGGTCGCGGCCGGCGGGCACGGGATCGGGCAGCTCGATCTCGGCGAAGGTGTGGTCGATGGCTTTCACAGCAGCGCGATGAGATCCATGGGTCGCGCGATCACAGCCTCGGCCTGCCAGGTGCCGGGGCCGCCGTTCTCGGGATGGTGGTAGCCCCAGTCGACCGCGATCGGGCGCATGCCGGCGGCGCGCGCGGCCTGGATGTCGCGCAGGTCGTCGCCGAGGTACATGCAGTCCTTCGGCGCGAGGCCGAGCTGCTCCGCGGCGTGCAGCAGCGGCGCCGGATGCGGCTTCAGGTGCGCCGTGGTGTCGCCGCAGGCGACGCAGTCGGGCTTCAGCTTCATCGCGGAGACGATGATCTCGGTAAAGCGCGTCGACTTGTTGGTGACGATGCCCCAGGCGCATTCCCGGGCCCGCAGGTCGTGCAGGAGCTCCTGCATGCCAGGAAAGAGTCGCGTTTCCACGCAGGTCGCGTCGGCGTAGTACTCGAGGAAAGACTCGCGCAGCGAGGCGTACTCGCCGTCGCCGGGCTTGATGCCGAAGCCCACGTGCACCAGGCCGCGCGCGCCGGCCGAGGCGAAGGGCCGCAGGCGCTCCAGGGGCAGCGGCTCGAGGCCTTGGTCGGCGCGCAGCCGGTTCAGCGCCGCAGCGAGGTCGGGCGCGGTGTCGGCGAGCGTGCCGTCGAGGTCGAAGAGAACCGCGCGGCTAGGCATCGCGGCTCGAGCGCACGAGGTAGTTCACGTCGCAGTCGGCGCCGAGGCTGTAGCGGCGCGTGAGCGGGTTGTACGTCATGCCGATCACCTCCTCGACGCGCAGGCCGCCGTCGCGGCTCCAGCGCGCGAGCTCGGAAGGCTTGATGAAGCGCTGGTAGTCGTGGGTGCCTTTGGGCAGCAGCCCCAGCACGTACTCCGCGCCGACGACCGCGAAAAGGTAGGCCTTGGCGTTGCGGTTGATGGTGGAGAAGAACACGTGGCCGCCGGGGCGGACCAGACGCGCGCAGGCGGCGACCATGCCCGCGGGCTCGGGCACGTGCTCGAGGAGCTCCATGCAGGTGACGACGTCGAAGCTGGCGGGACGGGCCGCGGCAAGCTCCTCGGTAGATTTCCTTTCATAGGAAATTTCCAGCTTGGAAATGCCCAGATGCATCTGCGCGACGCGAAGCGCTTTCTCGGACAGGTCGATGCCCGTGACCTGCGCGCCCAGGCGCGCCATGCCCTCGGCGAGGATGCCGCCGCCGCAGCCGACGTCGAGCACCCGCTTGCCGGCGAGCGCGGCGTGGCGCTCGATCCACTCCAGGCGCAGCGGGTTGATCTCGTGCAGCGGCCGGAACTCGCCCGAAGGGTCCCACCAGCGGTGCGCGAGCTCGTCGAATTTCGCGATCTCGGCCTGGTCGACGTTGGCCATCGCCGATTGTCGCAAAAAAAAAGCCCCGCCTAGGCGGGGCTTTTTGCCGGGTCCGGAGCGCTTACGGCTTGCGCGTGCCGATGACCTCGACCTCGGTGCGCCGGTCGGGCTGCAGGCACTCGACCATCTTCGCGTTGCTGCGATGCTCCTGGCCCATGCCCTTGCACCTGCCGCCGGTCACGGGCTGCGTCTCGCCCTTGCCCTCGGTGTAGACGCGGTTCGCTTCCACGCCCCTCGACACGAGGTAGGCCTTGATCGCGTCCGCGCGGCGCACCGACAGCGCCTGGTTGTAGGCGGCGGTGCCGATCGGGTCGGCGTGTCCGATGGCGATGATCACCTCGAGGTCGACGCCCTTCAGCTTGTTCGAGAGGTCGTCGAGCTTCGACTTGCCGTCGGGCCGGATCACCGCGCGGTCGAAATCGAACAGCACGTCGGCGGCGAAGGTGACTCTCTGGGCCATCGGCTTGGGCGCGGGCTTGGGCGCCGGCTGAGCCGCCGGCGCGGGCGCCGGCGCGGGACGCGCCTCGGGCGCGGGGGCGGGCGTCGGGGCCGGGGTCGGCGCGGGCGCCGGCGCGGGCTTGGGCGCTTCCTGGGTCGCGCAACCCGCCGCGAAAACGAGCGCGACGAGCAGTATCCATGCGTTCTTGATCATTCGATCCTCCCTTTCTGAAATCTTTTTTGCGTCAAGAATCTGCGTGCTTCTTGAGGGCATTCTGCCATACCCGCCCACGGCTGTCCAAGCTGCGCAGCGCGGGATTCGCGAGCTCGCGCTCCTGCATCAGGAGCTCCCCCGCCACCCACACATGTGAGACATTTTCCCGCCCCGCCGCGTAGACGAGGTGCGAGACAACGTCGTAGCAGGGCTCGAGCTCCGGGGCCCGCAGGTCGACCGCCGCGAGGTCGGCGGCCTTGCCCGGCACGATCGAGCCGGCGACGCTCTCCAGGCCGAGGGCGCGTGCCCCTCCCAGTGTCGCCGCGTGCAGCGCGGCGTGCGCGGGAAACGCCTCCGCGTCGCGCGCCACCGCCTTCGCGAGCAGCGCGGCGGTGCGCATCTCCTGGAACATGTCGAGCCGGTTGTTGCTCGCCGCCCCGTCGGTGCCGATGGCGACGTTCACGCCGGCTTTGAGAAGATCATTGACGGGTGAAAAACCACTTGCCAGCTTCAAGTTCGAGGAAGGGCAGTGGGCGACCGAGCAGCCGTGGCGGGCAAGCAGCGCGATCTCCGAGGGCTCGAGGTGCACGGCGTGCACGGCGATGAGCCCCGGGCCGAGCAGGCCGAGGCGGCGCAGCCGCTCGAGGGGGCGCACGCCGTGCTCGGCGACCGAGCGCTCCACCTCGTCCGCCGTCTCGTGCAGGTGCACGTGCACCGGCAGGTCGAGCTCGGCGGCGAGCGCCGCGATGCGCCGGAAGCTGTCGTCGGAGACCGTGTAGGGCGCGTGCGGGGCGAGGCAGAACGAGGCGAGCGGCTCCTCGCGCCAGCGGTCGCGCACGGCGAGCCCGCGCGCGAGGTAGTCGGCGGCGTCGGAAGCGTAGGCGGAGGGGAACTCGAGGGCGATCAGGCCCTGCGCCGAGCGCATGCGCGCGGCGAGCGCCGCCTCGAGCGAGGCCTCGGGGAAGAAGTACATGTCGTTGAAGCAGGTGATGCCCCCGCGCAGCATCTCGGCGCAGGCGAGCAGCGTGCCGTCGCGCACGAACTCGGGAGAGACGTGCTTCGCCTCGGCGGGCCAGATGTGCTCCTGCAGCCAGCGCATCAGCGGCAGGTCGTCCGACATGCCGCGCATCAGGCACATCGCGGCGTGCGTGTGCGCGTTCACGAGGCCAGGAATGAGGACGTGCCCGGGCAGGTCCAGCGTCTCGTAGCCGTGGTAGGCCGCCGCCGCGCCGCTTGCCGGGAGGACCGCCTCGATCCTGCCATCGCGCACGGCGACGGCGTGGTCTTCGAGAACCGCGCCCGCCGGCTCGACCGGCACTACCCAGCGGGCGCGAAGGAGGAAGGGTGCCGCTATCTTGGCATGCCCTGTACTTCGACCACGACCCGGCGGTTGGGCGCCAGGCACTCGATGAGCGACTTGCGGTCCTTCTGGTCGGGGCAGGCCTTCACCGGCAGCGTCTTGCCGAAGCCGAGGGTCTCAACGCTCGAGGCGTCGACGCCCTTCGAGACGAGGTAGGCGCGCACCGCTTCGGCGCGCTTCTCGGAGAGCGCCTGGTTGTACTGCGGCGAGCCCAGGCGGTCGGCGTGGCCGTTGACGATGATGTAGCGGATGTTGCGCAGGTCCTGGAGCTTCGCGATGACCTCGCTGTCGAGCTTGCCGCGCGCTTCTGGCGTGAGCGTGGCCTTGTTGAACTCGAACAGCTCGGTCGAGGCGATGTTGATCGGCTTGGGCGCCGCCGGCGCGGGCTTGGGCGCGGGCTGCGCCATGGGCGCTGGCGCGGGAGCAGGCGCAGGTGCGGGCGCCGGGGCGGGCGCGGGACGCGCCACGGGCGCGGGCGCCGAGGGCGCGGGCTGCGGCGCGGGCTTCTCCGGCTCGGTGGCGCAGCCGGCGACGACGAGCGCGGCGATGGAAGCAGCCGCGGCGAGCGATTTGGCTTTCATTTGTCCCCTCCCGTTTTTCTCGTGACGACCGGCGCAATTTAAGCACAGCAAAGGCGCGCCCGACAAGACGATTTTCGAGGGAAATCGAGGGCTTGCGTGATAAAATTTCGACCTCTCCGCTATGGAATCCTTCGCTAAAGAAACCCTCCCGATCAGCCTCGAGGAGGAGATGCGGCGCTCGTATCTCGACTACGCGATGAGCGTGATCGTCGGGCGCGCGCTGCCCGACGTGCGCGACGGCCTGAAGCCGGTGCATCGGCGCATCCTCTACGGCATGAACGAGCTGGGCAACCACTGGAACCGGCCCTACAAGAAGTCGGCGCGGGTCTCGGGCGACGTGATGGGCAAGTACCACCCGCACGGCGACGCCGCCATCTACGACACGATGGTGCGCATGGCGCAGCCCTTCAGCCTGCGCTACCTGCTGATCGACGGCCAGGGCAACTTCGGCTCGGTGGACGGCGACAACGCCGCGGCCTCGCGCTACACCGAGGTGCGCCTGACGCGCTTCGCGCACGAGATGCTGACCGACATCGAGAGCGAGACGGTCGATTTCGTGCCGAACTACGACGGCCAGGAGCAGGAGCCGGCGGTGCTGCCCGCGCGCGTGCCGAACCTGCTCGTGAACGGCTCCTCGGGAATCGCGGTTGGCATGGCGACCAACATCCCGCCGCACAACCTGTGCGAGGTCGTCGACGCCTGCCTGCATGTCCTCGCGAGCCCGCATTGCGCGATCGAGGAAGTGATCAAGCTGGTGCCGGCGCCGGACTTCCCCACCCACGGCATCATCTACGGCCTCGCCGGCGTGCACGAGGGCTACCGCACCGGGCGCGGGCGCGTGGTGATGCGCGCGCGCACGCATTTCGAGGAGATCGGCAAGGGCGATCGCCAGGCGATCATCGTCGACGAGCTGCCCTACCAGGTGAACAAGAAAGTGCTGCTCGAGAAGATCGCCGAGCTCGTCACCGAGAAGCGCCTGGAAGGCATCTCCGACATCCGCGACGAGTCCGACAAGTCCGGCATGCGCGCGGTGCTGGAATTGAAGCGCGGCGAGATTCCCGAGGTGGTGCTGAACAACCTGTACAAGATGACGCAGCTGCAGGACAGCTTCCACATGAACATGGTGGCGCTGGTCGACGGGCAGCCGCGGCTGCTCAACCTCAAGGAGCTGATCGACGCGTTCCTCTCGCACCGGCGCGAGGTGGTCACCCGGCGCACGGTTTTCGAGCTGCGCAAGGCCCGCGAGCGCGGCCACGTGCTGGAGGGCCTCGCGGTGGCGCTCTCCAACGTCGACGCGGTGATCGAGCTGATCAAGGGCTCGCCCAACGCGGCCGAGGCGAAGCGCGCCCTGATGGCGCGGCCCTGGCCCTCCGAGCTCGTGAGCGCGATGGTCGGCGCCGGCGGGGCGCAGTACCGGCCCGAGGGGCTCGCCGTGGACTACGGGCTCAAGGCCGACGGCTACCACCTCTCGGAGGACCAGGCGCAGGCGATCATCGACCTGCAGCTGCGGCGCCTGACCGGGCTCGAGCAGGACAAGATCCGCGACGAGTACCGCGAGGTGATGGCCGCGATCGCGGACCTCCTCGACATGCTCGCCAAGCCCGCGCGCGTCACCAGGATCATTGGCGAGGAGCTCGCGAAGTTGAAGGAGGCGTACGGCGACAAGCGCAAGAGCGAGCTCGTCACCGTGGCCGAGGACATCTCGATCGAGGACCTGATCGCGCCGCAGGACATGGTGGTCACCTTCTCGCACGGCGGCTACGTCAAGTCGCAGCCGCTCGCCGACTACCGCGCGCAGCGCCGCGGCGGCCGCGGGCGCAGCGCCACGTCGATGAAGGAGGACGACTTCATCGAGCGCCTGTTCGTCGCGCACTCGCACGATTACCTGCTGTGCTTCTCCAACCGCGGGCGCCTGTACTGGCTCAAGGTCTACGAGGTGCCCGCCGGCAGCCGCGCGAGCCGCGGCAAGCCGATCGTCAACATGTTCCCGCTCGAGGAGGGCGAGAAGATCACCGCGGTGGTGCCGGTGAAGGAGTTCGACGAGAACCACTACGTGTTCATGGCGACCGCGCAGGGCACGGTGAAGAAGACCGCGCTCGCCGATTTCTCGCGCCCGCGCCCGAGCGGCATCATCGCCGTGGGCCTGGACGAGGGCGACTACCTGGTCGGCGCGGCGCTCACCGACGGCAAGTACGACGTGATGATGTTCTCCTCCGACGGCAAGGCGGTGCGCTTCCCGGAAGGCGAGGTTCGCCCGATGGGCCGGCAGGCGACCGGCGTGCGCGGCATGCG
>CBDDRQ010000051.1:0-3260 GCA_965233125.1 uncultured bacterium | reverse complement strand
GCAGCGCGCGCTGGGCATCCCGGTGGCGATGTTCACCTGCATCTTCTCCCTCGCGCGCACGGTGGGCTGGATCGCGCAGTGGCAGGAGATGATCACCGACCCGGAGTACAAGATCGGGCGGCCGCGCCAGCTCTACAAGGGCGCCACCCAGCGGGATGTGAAGCCCCTCGACAAGAGGTGACAGCGTCATGCTGAAGGAATTCCTCGCCAGCTCGTACCTGTTCGGCGCGAATGCGCCCTTCATCGAGGAGCTGTACGAGAAGTACCTCGTCAATCCGGCCGCGGTGCCCGACGAATGGCGCGAGTACTTCGACCGCATGCAGGCGCTGCCGGGCAGCGCCACCAAGGACGTGGCGCACGCGCCGGTGGTCGAGTCCTTCGTCCAGAGGGCGAAGCGAGGGGAATTTTCAAGCCAGAGAACCATTGCCACGGAACCCGTGGCGCCCGAGCGGTTGCAGGTCGCGGCGCTGCTGCTGGTCACCGCCTACCGCATCTCCGGGTCGCGCTGGGCGACGGTAGACCCGCTCAAGCGCATGCCGCGGCCGGCGCAGCCGGAGCTCGAACCCGCCTTCTACGACCTCGCCGAGGCCGACCTCGACCAGGTGGTCAATGCCGGCTCCTTCGTGGGATTGGATCGGACTTCCTTAAGAAACCTCATTCAGGCGCTGCGCGATACGTATTGCCGCAACATCGGCTTCGAGTACATGTTCATCGGCGACCGCACCCAGCGCCAGTGGATCCAGGAGCGCATCGAGCCGGTGCGTGCCTTGCCCGGCTTTTCCCCCGACCAGCGCAAGCGCCTGCTGCAGAAGCTCACCGAGGCCGAGCAGCTGGAGCGCTACCTGCATACGAAGTACGTCGGCCAGAAGCGCTTCTCCCTCGAGGGCGGCGAGAGCCTGATCCCGTCGATCGACGAGCTGATCCAGCGCGCGGGCGCGAGCGGCGTGCAGGAGATCGTGCTCGGCATGGCGCACCGCGGGCGCCTCAACGTGCTGATCAACGTGCTCGGCAAGATGCCCAAGGACCTGTTCCTCGAGTTCGAGGGCAAGCACGCCGCCGAGCTGCCCTCGGGCGACGTGAAGTACCACAACGGCTTCTCCTCGGACATCTCGACCCCGGGCGGTCCGGTGCACCTGTCGCTCGCGTTCAATCCCTCCCACCTCGAGATCGTGAACCCGGTCGTCGAAGGGTCCGTGCGCGCGCGCCAGCGCCGCCGCGACGACAAGACCGGCGACCAGGTGCTGCCGATCCTCATCCACGGTGACGCCGCGTTCGCGGGCCAGGGCGTGGTGATGGAGACGCTCAACCTTTCCGGGACGCGCGGCTACGGCACGGGCGGGACGGTGCACCTGATCGTGAACAACCAGATCGGCTTCACCACCTCCGACCCGCGCGACGCGCGCTCGACCATCTACTGCACCGACGTGGCGAAGATGGTCGAGGCGCCCATCTTCCACGTCAACGGCGACGACCCCGAGGCGGTGCTGTTCGTGACCCAGCTCGCCTTCGACTTCCGCCGGAAGTTCCACCGCGACGTGGTGATCGACATCGTGTGCTTCCGCAAGCTCGGCCATAACGAGCAGGACGAGCCGGCGGTGACGCAGCCGCTGATGTACAAGAAGATCTCCCAGCATCCGGGCACCCGCAAGCTCTACGCCGAGAGGCTGGTCGCGCAGAACATCATCGAGGAAGCAGAGCCGGAAAATCTCATCAAGGCCTACCGCGGCATGCTCGACGCGGGCCAGCAGTCGGTGAGCCCGGTGCTGTCCAACTTCAAGAGCAAGTTCGCGGTCGACTGGGCGCCGTACCTCAACTCCAAGTGGACCGACGCGGCCGACACGCATGTGCCGCTAGCCGAATTGGAAAGGTTGAGTGAAAAGCTCACTGCGGTTCCGCCGGGCTTCAAGATGCACCCCGTCGTGGCGCGCGTTATCGAGAGCCGCAAGCAGATGGCCGCGGGCAAGCTCCCGGTCGACTGGGGCATGGCGGAGACGCTCGCCTACGCCTCGCTCCTCGCCAACGGCTACGACGTGCGCCTTTCGGGCCAGGACTCCGCGCGCGGCACCTTCGCCCACCGGCACGCGGTGCTGCACGACCAGGAGCGCGAGCGCTGGGACGAGGGCACCTACATCCCGCTGCAGAACGTGGCCAAGGACCAGGGCGACTTCGTGGTCATCGACTCGGTGCTCTCGGAGGAAGCGGTGCTCGGCTTCGAGTACGGCTTCTCGACCGCGGAGCCCACGGCGCTGGTGGTGTGGGAAGCGCAATTCGGCGACTTCGCCAACGGCGCGCAGGTCGTGATGGACCAGTTCATCAGCTCCGGCGAGACGAAATGGGGAAGGGTCTGCGGCCTGGTCCAGCTGCTGCCGCACGGCTACGAAGGGCAGGGGCCCGAGCACAGCTCGGCGCGCCTGGAGCGCTACCTGCAGCTTTGCGCCGAGCACAACATGCAGGTGTGCGTGCCTTCCAACGCCGCGCAGATCTTCCACCTGCTGCGCCGGCAGATGCTGCGGCCGTTCCGCAAGCCGCTCGTGGTTCTCACGCCCAAGTCCTTGTTGAGGAAAAAAGAGGCGGCGTCGGCGATCGCCGAGCTCGCCAACGGCACCTTCCAGACCGTGATCCCCGACACCACCACGGTGGACGAGAAGGGGGTGAAGCGCGTGATCGCGTGCTGCGGCAAGGTCTACTACGACCTCGCCACCAAGAGGATCGAAATGCAGAGATCCGACGTGGCCATCATCCGCGTCGAGCAGCTCTACCCGTTCCCGCACAAGCAGTTTGCCGCCGAGATCAAGCGATACCCGAACGCGACGGAGGTGGTGTGGTGCCAGGAGGAGCCGCAGAACCAGGGCGCCTGGTACCAGACCGCGCACTACTTCCGCGAGAACATGCGCGAGGACCAGAAGCTGTACTATGCCGGCCGTCCGGCCTCGGCTTCGCCGGCGGGCGGGTATGTCGCCCGCCATAACGAACGGCAGAAGACTCTGGTCGAGCAGGCTTTCTCGAAACTGAAGTAACCCGGCGAGTTACTCGCTGGTTTTTCGCAACCCGGGAAAGGCTAAGCCGGAACCGGGGAAAAACTGAACGGGAGCAGTCCGATGATCGTGGAAGTGAAGGTACCGCAGCTCTCGGAGTCGGTGGCCGAGGCGACGCTGCTCGACTGGCACAAGAAGGAAGGCGAGCCGGTCGCGCGCGACGAGAACCTCATCGACATCGAGACCGACAAGGTGGTGCTCGAGCTGCCCGCGCCCGCGGACGGC
>CBDDRQ010000050.1:0-50795 GCA_965233125.1 uncultured bacterium | reverse complement strand
AGCACCACGTTGTTATTCGAATGCAGATCGATCCCGCTATACTTTTTCATTCCGGCCTCCGTTAGGGACAAGTAAGTGCGCAAACTCACTTTATCCCCACCGCCCTCAACAGGCGGTGGGAGGCCGGCTAATGATTTTCAGACCACGTTTTCTCTTCCTAGAAGCCGGCAGGACATCCTTCGCATCCAGTCGCAGCGCAAGCGCGTCGCGGTGGAGCACGCGATGCGCTCGCCGTTCTGGCGCAAGCGGCTGCCGAAGAACCTTTCCCTGGAGCGGCTGGACGACCCCGAGGCGTGGCGCAGCATCCCGATCCTCGACAAGGACATGCTGCGCGCGATGTCGGATGCGCAGTTCTACGGCGAGTTCTGCCTGCAGGAGCACGACGGCATCGCCGAGTACTGGCGCTCGGGCGGCGTCACCGGCCAGCCGCTCTTCTACCCGCGCAGCTTCCGCGACATGGAGGCGGGGCTGGAGTCCTTCGCGCGCACCTTCGATTGCGCCGGCCGCGGCCGCGGCGACCGCGCGCACGTCTCCTTCCCGATGGGCATCCACCCGGTCGGGCAGGTGTTCTCGCGCTGCGCCGCCTCGCGCGGCATCGGCGTCAACTGGGCCGGCTCGGGCACCTCGACGCCTTCGGCGCTGCAGCTCGAGCTGATCGCGCGCCTCAAGCCCACCATCTGGCTCGGCATGTCGAGCTACGCCCTGCACCTCGCGAACCTCGCCGAGGCGAAAGGCATCGAGCTCTCCGTGAAGACCATCATGACCTCGGCCGAGCCGGTCTCGAAGGCGAAGCGCGACAAGATCGAGCGCACCTGGGGCGCGAAGCTCACCGACACCTTCGGCATGACCGAGGCCGGCATGATGGGCGCGGAGAGCCGGGACGACGAGCCCGGCAGCGGCTTTCGCATCTGGAGCGACCTCTATTACATCGAGGTGCTCGACCCGAAGACCCTCGAGCCCGCGCGCGAGGGCGAGGTCGGCACCCTGGTGGTCACCTCGCTCTGGTCGAACAACGTCACGCCCTTCCTGCGCTGGAGCTCGGGCGACCTCGTCACCTACAGCGAAGCCGACGACAACCGGGGTCCTTTCTCCGTCTTCCCGCGCCTCAAGCACGCCCACCGCACCGCCGGCTTCTTCAAGATCCGCGGCATCAACCTCGGCCACCAGGACCTCGAGGACTTCATGTTCCGCCACCTTGAGATCGGCGACTTCCGTGCCGAGGCGCTGAACGAGGGCGGCAACGACATCCTGCGCGTATCGGTCGAGCTCAAGCGGGGCACCGACGCAAAGGCCGTCTCCACCCGCCTCGCCACCGAGATCCGGGAGAAGTTCGAGCTCCTCCCCCAGATCGCCGTCCTCGAGACCGGCACCCTCGCTCGCGAGTTCGAGGCCAACGTCAAGGCCGCTCGCTTCCTCGACCGCCGCGGCTAGAAAACCGGGGACAGACCATGTTTTTTCAGAATGGGTACGATCGTACCCATTTTGACCTCCCCGGCCCCTCCCACCATGGCCGGTATGACGACCGGATCAGGATTTCCTGACAAACACCACCCGCACAGACCCCCCTGCGCGCTGGATGACGTGGCGCCCGAGCGCGCATGCCGCTGCGTTCCTGCAGAGAACGCGAACGGCGCCTAAGATATCCGGCAACGTTTCTGGTGATTTCACGTTAGGCGACTTAAATACTCGGGGGCTGTTGCGCTCTTACACCCAAGAAAAGACAAGGGAGGGATATATGGAGGGTTTGATAGCGGTTTATTTGGTAGCGGTCATTTTAGGCATCGTGCTTATCATCGCCTGGATCGTGCTGCCGTTCGCGATCATCGGTACTAAACCTTTACTGAGAGAGCTGATCGCTGAAGCCCAAAGGACAAACGCTCTCCTGCAGCAACGAATTAGCGCGGAACTGCCCGCCGTTATTAGGCACAACCGAGATGGCTGACAAGTCGCCTACCCCCCCAGTCAACCCGGACGCGTGCACCAGCACCGCGGTTTGCAAGGCATCGCGAGCGCGCGCCGGCTACTGGGAACGTTAGGTGTCATAGGGAGCGCGGAGCTTGCCCACCGTATCCATCCGCCAGTTCGAAGAGTCGTTTGTAGTTCACTTCGGCTCAAACTTTGAGCGCATCAACGCGTACACGCTCGCAAGCAGCCTAGTCGCACTTGCTGATGCGGCAAAGGCAGCAAACGCGGCCATTAATCCCGGTTTTGAGATCGAAGTCGTAGTCGAAGCACTTGGCCCGGGAAGCTTCAAAGCCAAGATTCGAGCGTTCTACAAGTCCGCGTCCAATCTGTTCACCACGGACAACGCCAAGAGCATCGTCTTGGGCGTTATTGCCTCCTACATCTTTCAAGTGACATTTGCGCCGGACCAGCAAGTGAAGGTAGTGGTCAATACCGATGAGGTACTGATACAGCAAGGCGACAAGACGATCGTGGTGCCCCGCGATGTGCATCAAGCAGTGCAGGAGGTCAGGAAGTCCGCAGATTTCCAGGAAAGTATCGGCCGCGCATTCGAGGCTGTAGAGAAGGACTCAAACATTTCGTCCGTAGGCATTGCGTCCTCGTTTGACGAAGCCACTCCGCTGATTCAGGTTCCACGGGAGCGGTTCGCGTCAATAGCTTCCTCTGCGGCTCATGCAACCGAGGAAACGCGAGAGATCATAGAAACCACTGATCTACAGATCATGAGGGCCATCCTGGAGCGCTCACGGCGTAGATGGGAGTTTGTGTGGCGCGGTGTGCGTATATCTGCGCCCGTTCTGGATGATCGATTCTTTGCTGACTTTGCCGCCCACCGGATCACAATTGCTCCGGGCGATGCCTTAGAGGTGAAGCTTAAGATCCGTCAACGCCGAGACCCTTACTCAGGCATTATGCTCAACGACGCAAACGGTTACGAGGTCTTGCAGGTGATCAAGCACCTGCCGCGGCACAGGCAGACGGATCTTTCCGACCACCCGGCAAAGGGGGGCGATGATGACACCTAACAGCCCAGTCAACCGGACGCGCGCGCGAGCGCCTAACCTTTGCCTACGCTGTACTGCGCGCGCCGGTTGCTGGGAACATCAGGCCGCTTAGTGCCAACGTACTCGAGCATTCATGCCCTCTTACACGACTTCTACATCTCGGCGGGCCGTAGTTTCACGCCATATGCGAGAGCTATAGAGTGGTCAGCTCGTCGCTTACTTCAGCGCACGAAGATTCTCGAGAATCTTTCGCGCGCGAAGACGCTGCGGAAACTTTTGGATCGCTCTTTTGCGTCCGAGCAGAATGACGATGAAACAGTCATGGACAGATTCGAACTTCACGACATGTTAGTAAATTGCTACGACGTGATGGTGGATGACCTGCTCCTCCTTTCGGCATTTGAGAATCACGCAAAGGCTGTCCTTCTGGGCAAGGGTTACGTGGTCCATCAGATAAACAAGCCGGCCAACCTGAAGTCGAAACAGCGGGCCGCGCCCGTACATGTCCGAGCCGTACGATCCGCAATTCGCAACGGAGGAGCCGTGACTTTCTCCGAAAAGACCATAGGTGTTCAAGAGCTCTTCGAAGACGCGTACTTGAGGCGCTCCCCGATTCCTGCGGACGTAAATAAGGGCCTGCAGGAGATCCGTGCGCGTAGAAACCAAATTCATTTCAACAGCGGCTTTGCTTGGACCCTGTCCACCGAGGTTCTTGCTGCCGTAAGTCATTTGGCGTCAGTCATTCCCAAGCGTAAGACACCGTGGACAAGGAAACGAGCATAGAGCGCTCTAACATGGCGTTGGTGCGGACGCGCCGCGAGCCGGCGTCATTATTCAAGCGACGTGCTGCGGCGCGCCGCACAACTCCACGTTAGGTGGCTCGCACAAGCTGGTGGGAGGGACACAGTTAATAAGGGAGGGGAAATGAGCAGCAAGCTGAGGCTTCGAATCGGGGAGGTTGAAATTGAGTATGAGGGTGCCGAGGAGTTCCTTAAGCAGGAACTGCCGGCACTCCTGAAAACCGCGATGGAGTTGCACAAGGCAGCGGGGCCAACGAGAACTACCAACAACGATGCAAATAAACAGAACAAGCAAAAAACCGCTCTGCCGGCCCTCACTACGACCAGCATAGCCGCCAAGTTAAGCGCTTCTGAAGGCTCAGAGTTGTTGCTAGCAGCTGCCGCACGCCTCACGATAATCGCGAACAAGGAGACCTTCTCCCGGCAGGAGCTACTCACCGAGATGCAGAGTGCGAGCGGTTACTACAAGAAGTCTTATTCCAAGAACCTGTCCAAGTACATAAACACTGTCTTAGCAGACCAGAAGTTAACTGAAACTGCGAAGAATGTTTTTGCGCTGAGTGCTAAGGCGCGGTCGGATTTGGAGAGCAAACTTGCTGACGCTTGAACAGCTAAAGCAAGCGGTTCACGAGAAGGGCGTCACCAAGACGGACATAGCGCTGTTATGTGTTGCCGCTGCAGGAGCGAAGGCCGCTCCGACAACGGCTGTCAAAAAGCTCGCGCTGGAGGCGGGTGTAAAGGGAGCCAAGACTCTAAACTTCACAGCGCACCTTCACTCTGCTGAGGACAAGGTCTTTAAGACGCCCGATGGCTGGGAGCTAACCGCGCTAGGTCGAAAGTACGTTGCCGGTCGAGCCGCACAGCAACTGTCCTCATCGCCGGCAGCCGACGAGGCCCAGTCACTTAGGGCAATTCTGCCCAAACTCGCTAGCGAAGACGCGCGCTCTTTCCTGACCGAGGCGATTGTATGTGCCGAGCAGTCGCTATTTCGGGCGGCGGTAGTGCTTTCGTGGGTTGGCGCTATGGCGCTCATCTACGAAAAGGTCATTTCTCATCACCTGACTGCATTCAATGCGGAGGCAACGAAGCGCGACCCAAAGTGGAAAGCTGCAAAAACTGCGGATGATCTTGGAAGAATGAAAGAGGCCACCTTCTTAGAGATTGCACAGCACATATCCTTGATCGGAAAAAACGTCCGGCAAGAACTGGATGGCTGCTTGAAACTTCGCAATTCGTGCGGGCATCCGAACTCTCTCAAGGTCGGACCCAACAAGGTTGCCGCGCATCTCGAGATACTGGCGCTGAATGTGTATGCGGTTTTCGGGTGAGCCACCTAACAGCGGCAAGCAGCCGACGCGTATGAAGCCACGCGCGGCTAATGCTGGACGTTAGGCTGCTCGGAGACGCACGTGCCGTTCGCAAATCCCGATGCGACCTTCGCGCAACAGGCCGAGCGCGTATTCGCGTTTTATCAGCAGGCGGTCGACATTCGGGAGAAGCACGCGGCGGGAGATAACGACACGCGGCGCGTAAGCCTTAACAACATCGCTATGGCTGCCAATGCGGCGACGAGTGCGCTTCGGCTGATGCATTGGGCCAAGCACGGCGGAGAGGGCCTTCTAATCCAGGCCCTTGGACTAGCGAAACCTGAATACATCAATCCCGTAGCCGATGACTTGCTTCGAGCAAGCCGACTATTTCTATTGCTCGAATCGCAGTTTCAGATGGAGACGGCGTTTCGCAACATTCTCCTAGCCCTTGGGCAGCCTGCGACAAGACAAGGCTTCCACAATGTCGCCGACGCTGTGCTCAAGGCGGTGGCTGTGGCGGATCCAGACCTGAAACTACGAGTACTCAATGTCCCCGCATTGCTGCGTAACAGCATGCACGCGAACGGCGTACATCATGGGTGGAAAGGGACGGATACCGTAGAAACAATAGAGGGCGCCGAGTTTCGATTTCAGCACGGCAAGCGCGTACAGTGCGGAAGTTGGTATCACATCGTGACTGCGTTGTCGGCGAGCCTAGAAATTGTCGATGCAGTTTTTAGCTCTGCAGTAATTCAAAAGCTGGCGAACATCCCCGACGTCTATGCAGAACAAAAGGCAGCTGAGGGCCCGTAAGAGGAGCAGCGCTAACAGCGCGTTGGTGCGCGACGCACTTCGTCTCGGCGCTTCGCGCCTCCTTCGGCGCCACAACGCGAACGTTAGAACGCATCGAACGGGTTCCCGCGCTGAACGCTGAATGAGGAGGAATCGAGAATGACACTGTGCCCGATTGCTTTGGTAGTTGGCTGCAAGAAATGTCCGGCATTCTCAGTCTGCCCCCTGAAAGGTGTCATCGGTGATTACAAGCCCGACGAGACGCAAACGAAGCAGCATGCGGAGAACACACCGGGCGGCGCAAAACGGGATGGGTAGCCGAAGACGACGAGGAGCTCAAGAATGTCGGCGCGCCGCGTTCTAACCCTTCACTGCAACGGACGGCGTTTTGAGCCCGGCGCCCGTGGAGCCTGCAATGTCTGATGTCCGCTTTGGCGGTTGTGCATGTGGAGCTGTTCGTTATCGCGTGTCGGGGAAGCCGACCGTCTCCACCGTTTGTCATTGCAGGTTCTGCCAGCGCAGGCTCGCAAGCGCCTTTGCCGTCTTGGTCACTTTCCCCGAGGACGCAGTGGAGGTCTTGCAAGGTGAGCTCGCCGAATGGGAGCATCATTCGGATGAAAGCGGTCGCTGGCTGAAAATGAGCTTCTGTCCCAAGTGTGGAACTACGATCTCGCACATTGCCGAGGTAAGGCCGGGATTTCGCACCATCGCCGCCGGCACATTGGACGATCAGGGCTGGTTTGTCATCGATAGACACATATGGACGAGGTCGAAAAGAGCTTGGGTGACGATCCCGAACGGCGTAGCCGTGTACGAGCAGGCTCCAGCGCCTCCAGGGCAGACCACCGTACCGCGCCCATGACGGCTAACAGTGACCGATAGCCCCACCTGAACTGCGGGACCTGGCGCCCGAGGGGTCCAGATCGCCGCCCCGATCAAAGCCCGTAAAAGTGCTCTGCCATCCTTTTCCGCTGCGCGGCGTCGGGGAAGGGGGCTTGGGCGGCGCCGAGGTTGTCGTTCATGTGCCGGGGGTTGCTGGTGCCGGGGATCGCGCAGGTCGCCGCCGGGTGCGAGACGATCCACTTCAGGAAGTACTGCGCCCAGGTGGCGATGCCGAGCTCGGCGGCCCAGGGCGGGAGCGGCTTACCCTTCGTTCTTCGGAAGAGCGATCCTTCGCCGAAGGGCCGGTTGATGAGGACGCGCATGCCCCGGTCCTTCGCCATCGGCAGGATTTTCTTCTCGGAATCGCGCTCGGCGAGCGAATAGTTGATCTGCAGGAAATCCCAGGGCGCGATCTGCATGGCGCGCTCGACCTCGGGATAGGCCGACGCGGTGTAGTGGGTGATGCCGATATGGCGCACGCGGCCTTTGGCCTTCATGTCCTGGAGGGTCTTCGCGTGGGTGGCGACATCCACGAGGTTGTGCACCTGCATGAGGTCCATGACCTGCACGCGCAGGCGCCGGAACGAGGTCTCCATCTGCGCGATGCCGGCGTCGCGGCCGCGCGTCCACACCTTGGTGGCGATGAACAGGCGCTCGCGGATGCCGAGCTCGGCGACGAGGTCGCCGACGACGCTCTCCGAGCTGCCGTACATGGGCGAGGAGTCGACGACGTGGCCGTCGAGGAGCTGCAGCACTTCGCGCAGCGGCGCGCGCGCGGCGGCGTCGTTGCCGACGTCGAAGGTCTGCCAGGTGCCAAGGCCGATGCGGGGCAGATCGTTCTTCGCAAAAGACGGGTTCATGAAGGCTCCTGCGAGCGCGGCGAGGAGCGCCCTGCGGCGGGGGCTGGTGAGCATACGCTATAGTAGGCGAGAGGGAGGGAGCGCCATGGACATCGGAGGCTGGATTGCGCTGGGGTTGCTGGCGGCGGCGGTCGTGTTCGCGATCGCGGTCTACAACCGCCTGGTGCTGCTCAAGAACCGCTTCAAGAACGCGTTCGCGCAGATCGACGTGCAGCTCAAGCGCCGCTACGACCTGATCCCGAACCTGGTCGAGTCGGTGAAGGGCTACATGCAGCACGAGCGCGGCACGCTGGAAGAGGTGATCCGGGCGCGCGGCGCGGCGGTGAGCGCCGAAGGCCGCGCCGCGGCGGCGCCGGGCGACCCGGCGGCGATGCAGGCGCTCGCGCAGGCCGAGGGCGTCCTCGGCGGCGCGCTCGGGCGGCTGCTCGCGGTGTTCGAGGCCTATCCCGACCTGAAGGCGAACCAGAGCGTCGCTGCCCTCCAGGAGGAGCTCTCCAGCACAGAGAACAAGATCGCCTTCGCGCGCCAGGCCTACAACGACTCGGTGATGGTCTACAACACGCAGCGGGAGACCTTCCCGGACAACCTCTTCGCCGGCGTGTTCGGCTTCACCGCGGCGGAGCTGCTGCAGGCAACCGAGTCGGCCGAGGAGCGCAAGGCGCCCAAGGTCTCGTTCAGCTAGACGGGCTTGGACTTCTTCGAGGAGCAGGAGCGCGCGCGGCGCCGTTCGCGCTGGCTCGTCGCCGCCTACCTCGCCGCAGTGCTGTTCGTGGTGGCGAGCTATTGCGCGGTCGGGGCGGCGCTGTACGCTTTTTACAGTGCCTATTGGCATGGAAAAGCCGCGTGGCCGCCGCTCGAGTTCCTTGCGGGCATCGCCGCCGTCGTCGCGGTGCTGATCGTCTCGGTCACGGCCTGGCGCATCTGGCAGCTGCGCGAGGGCGGGCCGATGGTCGCCTGGCTGCTCGGCGCGCGCTACGTGCAGCCGGGCAAGTGCACGCCCACCGAGCGGCGCCTGCTCAACGTGGTCGAGGAGATGGCGATCGCCTCGGGCATCGCCGTGCCGCCGGTGTACTGCCTGCAGGGCGAGCGCGGCATCAACGCGCTGGTGGCGGGCTATTCGCCGCACGAGGCGGTGGTCATCGTCACGCGCGGCGCGATGGAGAAGCTCTCGCGCGACGAGCTGCAGGGCGTGATGGGCCATGAGTTCAGCCATATCCTGAACGGCGACATGGCGCTCAACGTGCGCCTGGTGGGCCTGCTCGCCGGGCTGGAGTGGTTCGTCGACAGCGGAGAGGCGCTCGTCAGCTCAGCCGCTTTCCAGATGAAGGATCTTCCACGTGAAGAACGGGGCGAAGGCGCCGTGGCGGCGGTATTCGGCGCGCTCGTCGCCTTCATCGGCTTTCCCGGCGCGCTCGCGGCGAGCGCGATCAAGGCGGCGATCTCGCGCGAGCGCGAGTTCCTCGCCGACGCCGCCTCGGTGCAGTTCACGCGCAACCCGGACGGCGTCGCCGGCGCGCTCGACTCGATCATCGAGCTGCGCGCGCACACCGCGGTCATGGCGCTGCACTGCGAGCTCTTCTCGCACATGTTCTTCGCCCGCGCCGCCGGGCGCTGGTGGGACTTTCCGACGCATCCGCCGATCGAGGCGCGCATCCGGCGCGCGCACCCGCGCTTCCTGCGCGGGGACTACCGCGAGCGCCGCCACGGCAAGCGCCAGGAGGTGGCGGTGATCGACGGCAGCGGCTCGGTCGTTAAGCATGTGGGGGTCCTAGGGTTGGTCGCCTCGGTGGGCAATCCCACTGCACAACATGTTGACCACGCGGCGAAGCTGCTCGCCCGGCTGCCCGAGCGCCTGCGCCTTGCCCTGCGCGACCCCGCCCAGGCCGAGACGGCGATGTTCGCGCTCGCGCTGGAGGCCGACGAAGCCACGCGCGCGCAAGAGCTGGCGGCGCTCGCCGCGCGCCGCGGTCAGGCCGCGGCGGACAACGCAAAAGAGCTCCACGTCTACGTCGGCATCCTGGCGCGCGAGCATATGCTCACGCTCGCCGACCTCGCGGTGCCGGCGATCAAGGAGCAGAAGCAGGGCCTGCGCGACGCGTTCCTCGCCGACCTCGCCGCGGTGGTCGAGGCCGACCGGCGCGTCACCCTGCGCGAGTTCGTCCTGCTCACGCTGCTGCGCCAGCGCCTGCGCGAGGGCGCGGGCAAGCCGATCGCCACGCGCTACCGCCGCGTGGAGGAGGTGGCCCAGGACGCGCACGCCGTGCTCTCGCTCGTGGCGTGGGCCTCGGCCGATCCGCAGGCTTTCGAGAAGGGCGCCGCGGTGCTCAAGCTCGGATGGAAGGAGATCGTTCCGAAGGAAAGCCTGGCCACGGCGCGCGTCGGCGAAGCCCTCGAGCGCCTGCGCCATCTCGCGCCGTTCCAGAAGCCCGGCGTCCTGAAATCCTGCGTCGAGGCCGCGGCAGCCGACGGAAGGATCGGGCTCGCCGAGGGCGAGCTCGTGCGCATGGTCGCCGCGACCCTCGACTGCCCGGTGCCGCCGCTTATTGCCGCTTCTTAGCGATCCGCTCGAGGATCGAGCGGCGGGTGTCCGCGATCGCCGCGGCATGGGGCCCGCCCGCCGCGACCGCGCGCTCGATGATGGGCAGCGCCTCGTCGTCGCGCCCCAGGTCCGAGAGCGTCTGCGCGAGGTTGTTGAGCACGATCGGGGAGGCCGGGTCGCGGCGCTCGGCCTCGCGCAGCACCGCTTCGGCCTGGCGCAGCTCGCCCGCCGCGTAGAGGGTATTGGCGAGGCCGATGGAGGCGCCGGTGTTGGCCGGCCAGCGCTCGAGGAAAGCGGCATAGGCGGTGCGCGCCGCCGCCGCGCCGCCCGCGCGCTCGAGCGCGGCGATGGCGGCAAGCCAGCGCGCCTCGTCCGCGGTCGCGGGAATGCGTCCCGGGGGCAGCGCCACCATCGCCCAGTAGTTGCTGCGCTTCCAAACCGTCTCGTGCACGCCGAAGGGCAGCACCTGCCGCTCGGTCTCGCCCGAGCGCAGCACCAGCTCGCCTTTCGGGAAGTCGTAGCCCATGGCCACCGCGTAGTGCCAGCCTTCGCCCAGCGCCAGGTTCTGCAGCACGATCACCGGCGTGCCCGCGGCGATCTCGCGCAGCAGGTCCTCGAAGCTCGGCGCGAGCTGGTAGGCGACCAGGCCGTGGCGGCGCGCCGCGGCCAGCATCTCCACCTGCAGGCTGCCCTTGCGGCTGGGCAGGTACACCTGCGGCACCAGCTCCTCGGGGGTCACCTTCACGCCCGAGGCGACGAGCGCGGTGGCGAGCGCCGCCGGCCCGCACTGGTACTCCTTCTGCGGGTAGAAGGGCACCTCGGTGAGCTCGACGCGCTCCGGGATGCCCGCGGGCAGCGCCTCGGCGAGCTTCGCCGTCTGCGGCCACAGGCCGGCGCAGCCCGACAGCGCGAGCGCGAGGGCACAAACGAAAACGCCCGCGAGGGCGCGGGCGTTCCCGTGGTTCGTGGAGAACCTGCTTATCGGAAGCCTCCTCTCCACACGTACCATATCGCGGCGAGCACCAGGATGAGAAGCACCAGGCCCACGGCGTCGGAGCCGGCGGGCAGGCTGTCGATGCGCGCGGCGAGGCTCTGCACTTCAGCGTCGGTCATCGCCGCGACGCGGTCCTTCGCCGTCGAGGGGTCGAGGCCGAGCGCCTGCAGCTGGCTCGCGACGTCGCTGCGCGTCACGAAGTTGAGCACCGTGTTGCGATCGGCCTGCGAGGCCGAGGCGACGATCTGGTCGGTGCCGATCATGCCGGCCTGCGCGACCTGGTACGGCGCGAGCGCCATCAGCACGACCAACAGTCGGCAAATGCTTCTTGCCCATGCAGTGTTCATGAATGCTCCTAGAAGTGAGGGATGAGGGGTGGGAGTGAGGTGAGGGGAACGGCGATTCGAGCGTATTCGCCGTGCAGGTCGAAGTCAATAAGCCGCACGCGGCGGTTCGACGAACGCCTATGCAAGAATCACTACACATGGTCGATTTGCAACGACTCGAAGCGCGCCTGCGCGGCGCCCTCGCCGGCGAAGTGCGCTTCGACAAGGGGGCGCGCGCTGCCTACTCCGCCGACGCCTCGAACTACCGGCAGGTGCCGGTCGGCGTGGTCCTGCCCCGCTCGGTCGAGGACATCGTCGCCGCGGTCGCCGTGGCGCGCGAGCACGGCGTGCCGCTCCTCGCGCGCGGCGGCGGCACCTCGCAGTGCGGCCAGGGCGTCAACGCCGCGCTGGTGATCGACTGCTCGAAGTACCTGCACCGCGTGCTCGACGTCGATCCGGCGGCGCGGCTCGCGCGCGTCGAGCCCGGCGCGGTGTGCGACACGCTGCGCGATGCCGCCGAGCGCCACGCGCTCACCTTCGCGCCCGACCCGGCCACCCACTCGCGCTGCACCCTGGGCGGCATGATCGGCAACAACTCCTGCGGCCCGCACTCGGTGATGGCGGGCAAGACCGTAGAGAACGTCGAGCGTCTCGAGGTGCTGACCTACGAGGGAGAGCGTTTCTGGACCGACCGGACCCCGTTGCGGATCGAGCGCGGACTGAGAGCCATCGCCGATAAATACGGGGATCTCATCCGCAGCCGCTTCCCGAAAATCAAGCGCCGCGTGTCGGGCTACAACCTCGACCAGCTCCTGCCCGAGAATGGCTTCAACGTGGCGCGCGCGCTGGTGGGCACGGAGGGCACCTGTGCCCTGACGCTGCAGGCGGAGGTGCGCCTGGTGACGAGCCCGCGGCACCGGGTGCTGGTGGTCGCGGGCTTCCCCGACATCTTCGCCGCAGGCGACGCGGTGCCGCAGATGCTCGCCGCCCGCCCGATCGCCTGCGAGGGCCTCGACGAGGCGATCATCGGCGGCCTGAAGAGCCGCGGCCTGCGCCTCGCCGACATCGGGCTCCTCCCCCCGGGCAAGGCTTGGCTGATGATGGAATTCGGGTCGGATTCAAGACAAGAAACATTGGACCAAGCGAAAAGTATTCCCGGCACGCTAATCGACGACCCCGTTCTCATGGCGCGCATCTGGTCGATCCGCGAGACCGGGGCCTCCGCCACCGCGCTCAACCTCGGCGGCGAGGGCCCGGACCCGGTGGTGGGCTGGGAGGATGCGGCGGTCGACCCGCTGCGCGTCGGCGACTACCTGCGCGAGTTCACCGCGCTCGTCGCGAGCTTCGGCTACCGCACCTCGATCTACGGGCACTTCGGCGACGGGTGCATCCACGCGCGCATCGACTTCGAGCTCCGCACGCACGAGGGCGTGGCGCGCTGGCGGCGCTTCCTCGAGCAGGCGGCGCACCTGGTGGTGAAGTACGGCGGCTCGCTCTCGGGGGAGCACGGCGACGGGCAGGCGAAGGCGGAGTTCCTGCCGGTGATGTTCGGCCCGGAGCTGATGCAGGCCTTCCGCGAGTTCAAGGCGCTCTGGGATCCGCAGAACCGCATGAACCCCGGCAAGCTCATCGATCCCTACCGTGCAGATGAGCACCTGCGACTGGGGCCCGAATACAAACCAGTTGCTTTGAAAACCAGATTCTCCTTTCAAACCGATGTCGGCGATGGCTTCGTGCGGGCCACGGAGCACTGCATCGGCATGGGCAAGTGCCGCGCGGAGAAGGGCGGCACCATGTGCCCGAGCTACCGCGGCACGCGCGAGGAGCGCTACTCGACGCGCGGCCGCGCGCGGCTGCTCGCCGAGATGCTGCGCGGCGAGGTGATCACCGAGGGTTGGGCGAGCGAGGACGTGAGGGAGGCGCTCGAGACCTGCCTGGGCTGCAAGGGCTGTGCGAGCGACTGCCCGACCCACACCGACATGGCCGCCTACAAGGCCGAGTTTATGTCGCACTACTACGAAACCCATCGCCGCCCGCGCCAGGCGCACACCATGGGGCGTATCGGAGAGTGGGCGCCGCTGGCAGCGCGCTTTTCTCCTGTAGTTAATGCTTTTTCTGCAATCGGGAAATCGATTGCCGGCATTGCCTCCGAGCGCTCGATGCCGAGATTCCAGAAGACCTTCCGCTCGCAGTTCCGGCCGAACGGCGGCGGCACGCCGGTGGTGCTCTTCGACGATACGTTCAACAACCACTTCCGCCCGCAGGCGGCGCGGGCGGCGCAGCGCGTGCTGGAGGCCGCGGGGGGCGCGGTGCGGCTGCCGCGCGAGCACGTCTGCTGCGGGCGGCCGTACTACGACTGGGGCATGCTCGATCGCGCGCGGGGCGCGCTCGAGCGCACGCTCGAGGTGCTCGCGCCGGACCTGGAGGCGGGCGCGCCGATCGTGGTGCTCGAGCCCGGCTGCCTCTCGGTGTTCCGCGACGAGCTTGGGCAGCTGCTGCCCGGCGATGCGCGGGCGCAGCGGCTTCGCGCGCAGGCGCTCGGCCTCGCGGAATTCCTGAAGGGGAAGAAGATTCCGAAGGTCGAGAAGCAGGTCCTGCTGCATGGCCACTGCCACCAGAAGGCGCTGTGGGGCATGGGCGCGGACCTCGAGGTGCTGCGCGAGGCGGGCTGCGAGGTGGCGAGCCCCGATACCGGCTGCTGCGGGATGTCGGGGTCCTTCGGCTATCGCCCCGAGTTCTACGAGACCTCGAAGCGCATCGCGGGGCTGGAGCTCTTGCCGGCGCTCGCGGCCGCGCCCCAATCGCTGGTGGTGGCGAGCGGCTTCTCGTGCCGCGAGCAGATCGAGGACCTCGGCGCGCGGCGCACGCTGCACCTCGCCGAGGCGCTAGCCGAAGGCCTCGATCAATAGCTCGTAGGAGCGCTGGCGCGAGGCGTAGTCGCCGGTAATGGTGAGCACCATCACCTCGTCAACGCCGTAGCGGGCCGCCATCGCCTCGATCTCGCGCCGGCAGGTCGCGGGAGAGCCGATGATGGCGCGGGCGCGCTGGCCCATCACGAAGCGGCGCTCCTCCTCGCTGTAGCGATGGCGCGCGGCCTCCTCGGCGGTGGGGACCGGCGAGTCGATGTTGAGCGCCATGTGCAGCCGCCGCAGGTCGATCGGCGCGGCGAGGCGCTCGGCTTCCGCGTCGGTCTCGGCGCAGATGGCGAAGGTGCACACCATCGCGCGCGGCGCTTTCTCGCGCCCGGGCTTGAACATCTCGCGGTAGGCGCGGGCGACCGCGTCGCCGCCGCTCGGGTTGATGAAGTGGGCGAAGGAGAAGGCGAGCCCGAGCTCGGCGGCGAGGGCGCCGCTGTAGTCGGAGGAGCCGAGAAGCCACATTTCCGGCGCGGTGTCGACCTCGGGCTGCACGCGCACGCGCTCGAACGGGTGGCCGGCGGGCAGGCGGCCGTCGAGGTGGGCGGCGAGTTGCCAGACCTGCTCGGGAAAGCGCTCCGCATCGGGGAAGCCGCCGCCGGAAACCGCCTGCGCGGTGCGCGCATCGCCGCCCGGCGCGCGGCCGATGCCCAGGTCGATGCGCCCGGGATAGAGCGCCTCCAGCATGCGGAAGCTCTCCGCGACGCGGAAAGCGCTGTAGTAGGGAAGCAGCACGCCGCCGGTGCCCACGCGGATGCGCCGGGTCTCGGCGCCCAGCCGGGCGAGGAGCACCTCCGGGCAGGGGTCGGCGAGCGCCGCGATGGCGTGGTGCTCGGCGAGCCAGTAGCGGTGGTAGCCGATCTCGTCCGCCCGGCGCGCGAGGGCCAGGGTCGCCTCGATGGCGGCCCGGGCGCCCAGGCCGCTCAGGACCGGCGACTGGTCGAGGATGGAAAGACGCATTTTCCTGTCGGCCGGAAGCGACAGGGAAACGCCTGTCGGCTCAAGCCCCTTCTCCTGTTCGTGACATCCTTCGTCGCCCCCGCCCGACAAACGGAATCTGTAAAGCTCTGTTCGGACTAGGCTTCTGTCCCAGGCATGCAGTTTGCAGTAAGCCTGGCATGCAAAACGATGCGATCAAGCTGAAGCAGGAAATCTTCTCCCTGGTCCAGGCCGGCATCGGCCTCGTGATCGTAGCGCTAGTCGTCACCGGCATCGGCGGAACGATCTACAAGGTGATTTCCCCCGAGGGATGGGTCGCCCAGGCCTTCGGGCGCAGCGCCTCGGCCGGCGCCGCGGCGCTCGGCTCGCTCCTGATGATCGCCGCGCTCGCCTGGTTCTCGCGCGGCTGGAGCTCGCCGCGCTACCGCAACCGCTTCTCCGACCTGCTCGTGTACGGCTTTGCCGCCGCGGGCTTCGCCTACCTCGCCATTTACCTGAGCAAGGGCACCTTCTAGCGCACAGCTTTTTTCAAGCGGCGGCCGAAAGGCCGATGTCTCCCCTGGGCCCGTCCTTTGTCCCCCTGAAGGCGGGCCTTTTTTTCGCCTGTATCTTTGACCGCCATGCGCCTGCGCCCCGACGACACCGTGACGCCGGAGGACCTGGCGCGCGGCAGCCGCGCGCTGGTGAAGGACGCCGCCTGGGCGACGACCGCCGGGGCGCTCTACGGCGGGGTGATCCTGGTGGGCTTCGCCCTGGAGCTCGGCGCGACGCCGATCGTCATCGGCCTGCTGGCGGCGATCCCCTTCCTCGCGCAGGTCTCGCAGCTCGCCGCCCTCGCGATCATCGAGCGGGTGCGCCAGCGCCGCAAGATCACGCTCGCCGCGGTCACCGTCGCGCGCACGCTGATCCTCTCGCTCGCGCTCATCCCGTTCGTCGAGGGGCAGCCGCTGCAGCTCTCGCTCCTCGTGGTGGCGCAGGCGGCGATCTCGCTCGCCGGCTCGGTGGGCGGCTGCGCCTTCAACTCGTGGGTGCACGAGGTGGTGCCGCGCGAGGCGCTCGGCGCGCTCTTCGCGCGGCGCCTCTTCTGGTCGACGCTGCTCTCCTCGCTCGGCGCGCTCTCCGCGGGCTACCTGGTGCAGCAGTGGCCGCTCGACGACAAGCTGCAGGCCTACGCGATCGCCTTCGTCGCCGCGGGCGCGGCGGGCTTCGTGAGCTCGCGCTACCTGCTCGCCGTGCCCGAGCCCGCCATGCGCCGCACCGGGCCGCCGCTGCCGCTCGCCGAGCTGCTGCGCGCGCCGCTCGCGGATGCGAACTTCCGCAACGTCGTGGCATTCATGGCCGCCTGGAACCTCGCCTCCAACGTCGCCGCCCCGTTCATCACCGTTTTCCTGCTGCGCCAGATCGGCCTGGAGCTGGGCACGCTGACCGCGACCTGGGCCGCGGGCCAGGTCGCCACCGCGCTCACCATGGCCTGGTGGGGGCGGCTCTCCGACCGGCTCTCCAACAAGGCGATCCTGCGCGTCGCGCTGCCGGCGTACTTCGCCTGCCTGATCGCGCTCGCCTTCATCGCCTTTCCCGGGCCGCACGCGCTGACCGTCGCGCTCGTCTTCCTGGTGCAGATCGTCATGGGCGCGGCCTCCGGCGGCATCGGCCTCGCCACCGGCAACCTCGGCCTCAAGCTCGCCCCGCAGGGCCAGGGCACCGCGTACCTCGCGGTGGTGACCCTCGCCGGCTCGCTCGCCGCCGGCATCGCCGCCCTGGCGGGCGGCGTGCTCGCCGACTGGTTCGCCGCGCGCGAGCTCGCGCTCAGCTTCCAGTGGACCTCCCCCGGCGCCACGAAGCAGCTCATCGTGCTGCAGTTCCGGCACTGGGAGTTCCTGTTCGCGATCTCGTTCGCGCTGGGCTTCTACGTGCTGCACCGCCTCTCGCGCATCCAGGAGGGCGCGGAGCACAGCGAGCGCACGGTCATCCAGCAGCTGGTGATCGAGGCCTTCCGCTCCATCGACCAGCTCTCGCCGGTCGAGGGCCTGCGCACCGTGATCCTGATGCCCTTCGGCCGCCTGCGCGACCGCCGGCTCAGACCGCGATCGGAGCCTTGATGGACGGGTGCGGCTCGTAGCCTTCCAGGACGAAGTCTTCGTACTCGAAGGTGAACAGGTCTTTGATGTTCCTGTTCAACCGCAATTGCGGAAAAGCTTTCGGCTGCCGCTCGAGCTGCAGCCGCGCCTGCTCGAGGTGGTTGAGGTACAGGTGCGCGTCGCCCAGCGTAAGGACGAACTCGCCGGGCTCGAGGTCGGTGACCTGCGCCACCATCACCGTGAGCAGCGCGTAGGAAGCGATGTTGAAGGGCACGCCGAGGAAGAGATCCGCGCTCCTCTGGTACATCTGGCAGGAGAGCCTGCCGTTCGCGACGTAGAACTGGAAGAGCGCGTGGCAGGGCGGCAGCGCCATGCGCTCGACGTCGGCCGGGTTCCAGGCACTAACGATGTGGCGCCTGGAGTCAGGCTTTTTCCTTAGACTTTCTACTACTTGTTTGATCTGGTCGATCTCCCCCCCATCGGGCGTGCGCCAGTGGCGCCACTGGTAGCCGTATACAGGGCCGAGCTCGCCGTTCTCGTCGGCCCATTCGTCCCAGATCGAGACGCCGCGCTCCTGCAGCCAGCGCACGTTGGTGTCGCCGCGCAGGAACCACAGCAGCTCGTACACGATCGACTTCCAGTGCAGCTTCTTGGTGGTGAGCAGCGGGAAGGGCGCGAGCGCGAAGCGCAGCTGCCGGCCGAACACCGAGAGCGTCCCGGTGCCGGTGCGGTCGGTCTTGCGCGCCCCGTTCTGCAGGACGTCTGCCAGCAGGTTCAGATAATCCTTTTCCATCAGAGGGTAATGTCGCCGCAGAGCTCCCCCGCGCTCTGGAAGCGGTCCTCGGGCTTCTTGGCGAGGAGGCGATCGAGCGTAGGCTGGTGATGCGCGAGGCTGGAGGGCAGCTTCGGCAGCGGCGCCTGGACGTGCATGGTGATGAGCTCGGCGGGGTTCGCGTCCTCGTAGATGCGATGCCCGGTAAGCATCTCCCAGAGGATGACGCCGAGGCTGTAGATGTCGGAGCGCGCGTCGACCGGCAGCCCCTGGCACTGCTCGGGGCTCATGTAGCGCGGCGTGGCGACCAGGCGCCCCGCCGCGGTCAGGGTGGAGTTCACGCCCATGTCCTTCGCCAGGCCGAAGTCGACGATCACCGGCCGCCCGTCGGGGCGGAAGAGGATGTTCGCGGGCTTGAGGTCCCGGTGCACGATGCCGCGCGAATGGATGGCGTCGAGCGCGCGCGCGATCTGGCGCGTCAGGCGCAGCGCCGCGCGCGGCGTCAGCCCCTCGTGGATGCGCCCGGCGAGCGTGCCCGAGGGCAGGAATTCCATCGCGATGTAGGGGTGGTCGCCGGAGAAGCCCTGGTCGTAGATGCGCGCGACGTACTCGTTCTCGAGGCTCGTGCCGAGCTTGTACTCGCGCACGAAGCGCTCGAGGAACACCGGGTCCTTGCGGAGGCGAGTCTCGAGCACCTTGAGCGCGACGCGCAGCCCGTCGAAGTCGCGCTCGGCGAGGTACACCGTGGCCTGTCCGCCCTCGCCGATCTTGTGCACGATCGTGTAGCCCGGGACGGGCTGGTCCTGCATCGCCGCGATGCGGCTGATCAAAGCACGCCCCGCAGGTAGGCGGCGACGTCGGCGATCTCCTCCATGCACACCGAGTGCGGCATCGGGTACTCGTGCCAGTCGACGCGGTAGCTCATCTTCTGCAGCAGCTCGCGCGAGGCGAGCGCGCGCGGCAGGGGAATGATCTCGTCGAAGCGCCCATGGGCCATGAAGATGGGTGTCGCCTGGTTCTCTTTCGCCTTCTCGGAATTCAAAGTATCAGCCAATGGCAGATACGTTGAAAGCGCCACAACGCCGGCCAGGCGCCTGGGGTAGCGCAGCGCGGTATGGAGAACGATTGCGCCGCCCTGAGAGAAGCCGGCGAGGACGATGCGCTCGGGCGGCACGGCCTGGGCCTCGATCAGGCCCTCGACGATGCGCTGCGACTCGCGGATGCCGGCCTCGTCCTCGGGGCCGGGGCCGAGCTGCAGGATGTCGTACCAGGCGCGCATGCGCATGCCCTGGTTGATGGTGACGGCCCGGACCGGCGCGTCGGGGAACACGAAGCGGACCGAGGGCGGCAAATCCAGTTCCGGAACAATAGGTTCGAAGTCGCTGTGGTCGGCGCCGAGGCCGTGCAGCCAGATGATCGTTGCATCTGTCATGGGGAACAGTTTGACATACTGACCGGCGGTCACTTACAGTCGGCCGCAAATGACTGTGAGTCAGTTGAAGCGCCGGGCGGTCGCGCCCGAGGAGAAGACGGCCCGCCGGGGCGCCATCCTGCGCGCCGCCGAGGAGCTCGCCGCCCGCAGCCTGGGCTTCTCCATGGACCAGCTCGCGCGCCGCGCCGGGCTCGCCAAGGGCACCATGTACCTCTACTTCGGCACGCGCGAGGAGGTGCTGCTCGCGGTGCACGAGAAGCAGACCCACGAGCTCTTCGACGTGGTCGAGCGCTCGCTCGCCGCGGCCGCGCCCTCCGGCGAGAGCGTCGTGCGCGCCGGCCTGCGCTACCTGAAGGCGCACCCCGAGTTCTACCCGCTCGCCGGCAACTGCCGCAGCATGCTCGACACCAACGTGAGCACGGAAGCGGCTTTCGCGTTCAAGGAGGGGATCGCGAAAAGGCTGGCCATCCTGGGCGCGCGCATCGAGCAGCTCTATCCCCGCCTGCAGGCCGGCGAGGGCGCGGCGCTGCTCATGAACTGCTACGCGCTCATCGTCGGGCTGTGGCAGCAGGCCGACGTGCCGCTCTCGCTGCGCGCGGTGATGCACCGGCCCGAGATGCAGATCTTCAAGATCGATTTCGAGCGCCAGCTGAGCGCCGCGCTGCTCGACCTGTGGGACGCGGCGGCGAGGCGGCGCGCATGAGGCAGGCCCTTCTCCTCGTTTTCCTCCTGGCGGGATGCTCGCAGGCGACCGAGGAGCGCCCCGACGAGGTGCGTCCGGTGCGCGTCATAAAGATCGGCGTCACCGAGGGCGCGCGAAGCGTCGAGTACGCGGGCGAAGTGCGCGCGCGCTACGAGACCCGCCTGGCGTTCCGCGTTCCCGGCAAGATCGTCGAGCGCATGGTGGAGGTCGGATCGCGCGTGAAGCCCGGGCAGCCGGTGGCGCGCCTGGACGGCTCGGACCTCAAGCTCGCCGCGGCGAGCGCGCGCGCCCAGGTGAAGAGCCTCGAGCTGCAGCGCGACCTCGCGCAAGCCGACTACCGGCGCTACAGCGAGCTGCGACAGAAGAATTTCATCAGCCAGGCGGAGTACGACCGCCGCGCCAACGCCTTCGCCACCGCCCAGTCGCAGCTCGCGGCGGCGCGCGCGCAAGCCGCGCAGGCCGCGAACCAGGTCGGCTACGCCAACCTCGTCGCCGATGTCGCGGGCGTGGTCACCGCGGTCGAGGCCGAGGCCGGACAGGTGGTCGCCGCCGGCCAGACGGTCGTGCGCGTCGCCCAGCCGGGCGAGAAGGAGATCGTCTTCGCGGTCCCCGAAGGGCAGCGCGAATCGGTCTTTCAGTCCAATTCTCTCTCGGTCTCGCTGAACGCCCTCCCCGGCAAGACGTGGAAGGCGAAGCTGCGCGAGCTCTCGCCGGCGGCCGACCCGGTGACGCGCACGTACGCCGCGCGCGCGTCCATCCTCGACGCGGACGGCGCGATCGAGCTCGGCATGAGCGCCTCGGTCGAGGTGGCTGCCGATGCGGTAAGCAAGATCGAGGTGCCGATCGCGGCGCTGCACTCGCGCGGCGAGAGCCCGCAGGTGTTCGTGGTGGAGCCCAAAGGCACGGTGCGCGCGCAGCAGGTGAAGACCGGCGGCGTCTCGGGCGAGCGCGTGGTGATCGAGTCGGGCCTGCAGCCCGGCGACGTGGTGGTCGCCGCGGGCGCGCAGCTCCTGCGCCCGGGGCAGCGCGTGCGCATCCTCGATGAAAAGTGACTTCAACCTCTCGGCGGCGGCGCTCAAGTACCGGCAGCTGACGCTCTTCTTCCTGGTGGTGATCGCCGCCGGCGGCATCGCCGCGTACTTCCAGCTCGGCCAGCGCGAGGATCCGGATTTCGCCTTCCGCGCCATGGTGATCCGCACGCTGTGGCCCGGCGCCACCGCCGAGCAGGTGGACCGCCAGGTCACCGACCGCATCGAGCGGAAGCTCCAGGAGACGCCCTACTACAAGTGGACACGCAGCTACTCGCGCCCCGGCGAGTCGCTCATCTTCCTCGAGCTCCTCGACACCGCTGCGCCGAAGGACGTGCCGGCGATCTGGTACCAGGTGCGAAAGAAAGTCGACGACATCCGCCACACGCTGCCCGCCGAGGCGCGGGGGCCGTTCTTCAACGACGAGTTCGGCGATGTGTTCGGCTCGATCTACGCCTTCACCGCCGACGGCTTCACGCATTCTGAGCTGCGCGACTACGTCGAGCGCGTGCGCCAGGAAGTGCTGCGCCTGCAGAACGTGCAGAAAGCGGAGCTGATCGGGGTGCAGGAGGACCGCATCTTCGTCGAGCTCTCGCCCAAGCAGCTCGCTTCGCTGGGCATCGACCCGCAGATGATCGCCACCGCGCTGCAGGCGCAGAACGCGCTCGCCGGTCCGGGGAGCGTCGAGACCGGCAGCCATGCTGTGCCGCTGCGCGTCACCGGGCAGCTCGACTCGGTCGCCGAGGTGAGGAATCTGCTGCTGCGCGCCGGCGGCCAGACCTTCCGCGTCGGCGACATCGCGCGGGTGTACCGCGCCACCGCGGACCCCCCGGCGGCGCTCATGCGCTTCGCCGGCAAGGAGGCGATCGGCCTCGCGGTGTCCATGGCGCCCAACGGCGACGTGCTCAAGCTCGGCGCGGACCTCGGGCGCACCATGGCGCGCCTGCGGTCGGAGCTGCCGGTGGGCATCGAGTTCGATCAGGTTTCCGACCAGCCGCGCGTGGTCAAGTTCGCCATCAACGAGTTCATGCTGGCGCTGGGCGAGGCGGTGGCGATCGTGCTCGTGGTGTCGTTCCTGTCGCTGGGTTTCCGCACCGGGCTGGTGGTGGCGCTCACCATCCCGCTGGTGCTCTTCGCCACCTTCCTCGCGATGCGCTGGTTCGACATCGACCTGCACCGCGTCTCGACCGGCGCCCTCATCATCGCGCTCGGCCTGCTCGTCGACGACGCGATGATCGCGGTCGAGATGATGACGAGGAAGCTCGAGGAGGGCTACAACAAGCTCGCCGCGGCGACCTACGCCTACTCGAGCACCGCCTTCCCGATGCTCTCGGGGACGCTCATCACCGTCGCCGGCTTCCTGCCCATCGCCACCGCGAAGTCGACCACCGGCGAGTACACCTTCAGCATCTTCGCCGTCACCAGCCTGGCGCTGGTCATCTCCTGGTTCGCCGCGGTCATCGCCACGCCCTTCATCGGCGCCTGGCTGCTGAAGGAGCACCGCGTGGCCGAGGGCGAGCAGCTGCGCGACGTCTACGCCACGGCGTTCTACCGGCGCCTGCGCCGCACCATCGACTGGTGCGTCGAGCACCGCAAGACGGTGATGATCGCCACCGCCGCGACCTTCGCGCTCGGCGTCGTGGGCATGCAGCTCACCGAGAAGCAGTTCTTTCCCTCCTCCAACCGCGTCGAGGTGATGGTCGAGCTGTGGCTCCCCGAGGGCGCCTCGGTGCGCGCCGCCGAGCGCGAGGCGGCGAAGCTCGAGCGGCTCCTCGCCAAAGACGAGGACGTCGAGAAGTTCGTGAGCTACGTCGGCAACGGCTCGCCGCGCTTCTTCCTCTCGCTCGAGCAGCACCTGCTGCGGCCCAATTTCGCGCAGGTCGTGGCGCTGACGCGCGACCTCGAGGCGCGCGAGCGCGTGGTGGCGAAGCTGCGCCGCGCCTTCGAGACCGGCTTCCCCGGCGTGCGCGGGCGCGTGCTGCGCGTGCCGCTCGGCCCGCCGGTCAACTACCCGGTGCAGTTCCGCGTCGTCGGCCCGGACCCCGCCACGCTCAAGGCGATCGCCGAGGAGGTGGCGCAGAAGCTGCGCGCGCACGCGGCGACGGTCGACGTGAACGTCGACTGGGGCAACAAGGTGCTGGCGATGCGGGTCGAGGTCGACCAGCAGCGCTCGCGCGCGCTCGGCGTCACCTCCGCGGGCGTGTCGCGCTCGCTCGCCGGCGCGGTGAGCGGCGTCAGCATCGGCCAGTATCGCGAGGCCGACCGCCTGGTCGACGTGGTGCTGCGCGCGCCGGCGGCCGAGCGCGGCTCGCTCGAGGCGCTGGGCGAGCTGCCGGTGGGCACCGCGGCGGGCAAGACCATCCCGCTCTCGCAGGTCGCGGCGGTGGCCGAGACCATGGAGGAGCCGATCCTGTGGCGGCGCAGCCGCGAGCTCACGCTCACGGTGCGCGCCGACATCGTCGACGGCGTGCAGGCGCCGGATGTCACCGCCGCCATCGACCCGACGCTCGCGCAGATCCGCGCCAGGCTCCCCGACGGCTACCGCATCGACCCCGGCGGCGCCTTCGAGGAGAACCTCAAGGCGCAGCAGTCCATCGCCGCGGGCATGCCCTTCGCGTTCGCGCTCGTGCTCGGCATGCTGATGCTGCAGCTGAAGAGCTTCTCGCGCACCTTCATGGTGGTGGTGACCGCGCCGCTGGGCATCGTCGGCGTGGCGATCGCGCTGCTCGCCTTCGACAAGCCCTTCGGCTTCGTCGCCATGCTCGGCACCATCGCGCTGGGCGGCATGATCATGCGCAACGCCGTCATCCTGGTCGACCAGATCGACCAGGACATCCACGCCGGCGCCGACCGCTGGACGGCCATCCGCGAGGCGACGGTGCGCCGCTTCCGCCCGATCGTGCTCACCGCCGCCGCCGCGGTGCTCGCCATGATCCCCCTGACCCGCAGCGTGCTGTGGGGGCCGATGGCCTACGCCATCATGGGCGGGCTCATCGTCGCCACCATCCTCACCATCCTGTTCGTCCCCGCCCTCTACGCCGCCTGGTTCCGCGTGCGGCGTGTATGATCCGCGGCGAGGAGGATTCACTCGCCATGAGTAAGCTGCTTCTTGCCGTCATCGCGGCGGCGTTCGCGCTGCCCGCTTTCGCTCAGGAGTACCCCGCGCGCCCGGTGCGCATCGTCGTGGGCTTCGCCCCCGGCGGCGGCGTCGACATCAGCGCGCGGCTGATGGCCTCCAAGCTCGCCGAGTACCTCGGCCAGCAGTTCGTGGTCGAGAACAAGCCCGGCGCCGGGACCAATATCGCCGCGGCCGAGGTGGTGAAGGCGACCCCCGACGGCTACACGCTGTTCATGAACAGCCCGGCGGTGGTCATCAACACGGCGCTCTACGCGAAGCCGCCCTACCAGCTCTCCGATTTCACCGGCGTGTCGATCTTCTCGGCCACCACCAACATGCTGGTCGTCCCGGCGGCGGTGCCGGCGAAGACGGTGCAGGACCTGGTGCGCATCGCGAAGGAGAAGCCCGGCTCGCTCAACTACTCCTCGGCCGGGCAGGGCACCACCCAGCACCTCGCCGCCGAGCTCTTCAAGCTGCGCACCGGCACGCAGATCGTGCACATCCCCTACAAGGGCAGCGGCCCCTCGATGACCGCGCTGCTCGCCAACGAGGTGCAGCTCTCCTTCATCAACCCGGTCGCGGCCGGTGGCCATGTCAAGTCGGGCAAGCTGCGCGCTCTTGCGGTCACCGACGACAAGCGCACCGAGGTGATGCCCGAGGTACCCACCATGAAGGAGGCGGGCGTCGAGGGCGTCGAGGTGTCGCTCTGGTACGGCCTGCTCGCGCCCGCGGCCACGCCCAAGGAGGTCGTCGAGAAGCTCGGCGCCGCCGTCGGCCGCGCGACCCGGGATCCGACGATCCTCGCGCAGCTCAAGAAGCAGGGCGCCGACCCGGTGGGCAACACGCCCGCGCAGTTCAACGCCTACCTGAAAGAGGAGTTCGCGCGCTGGAGCGAGGTGGTGCGGGTCTCCGGCGCTCGCGTCGAGTAAAAGGGGTCAGGACCCTTTTTCGAAGAGATCCCCGCTCGTTTCGCTCGTCCGGGGGTAAGTAATCTCCGTCCCCCGCACGCGCGCGAACGGCGTGAGCTTGTGCGGCGATCTGCGCGTCGCGCTGGAGATCTCCTCCGCGGCAATGCCGCGCACGAGCAGCGCGTCGGCAATCAGCGAGCGGTGGCAGCGCCATGGCACGGCCTCTGCGCACATCAGCGCGATTCTTTCCTTTCTTCCCAGAGCAACGACCTCATCCAGTGCCGCGGTGAATTGCGGCGTCTGCATATAGTCCGCGTAACCGCGGAACGAGGCGTTGCGCCAGCCCGCGTTCCGGGAGTCCGCGCGCGGGCGGCGCAGGCCGCCGAGCGCCGGCGCGGGCGTATAGCCGATGCCGGCGCCGGCGAGCGAGCCGGGAAGCGCGTCCTTGCCGAACTGCGGGTTGTGGCGCGACTTCGGCACCGTGCGCACGTCTACCACGCGCTCGACGCCGTGCGCTTTCAGGAACTCGATGAACTCCTCGATGGCACGCGTCGAATGCCCGACGGTGAGGACGATCACCGGGAGCGGCCGTCGAACCTCGCGACCGGCACCGCGTCCAGGTCGATGCCTTCGAGGCAGCGGATGTTGACCGCGGCCATGCGATTGCCTTTCGGGTCGGTGGCCTCGCCGTAGGGATGGATGCCGCAGGCCGGGCAGAAGCGATGCTTGACCGCGTGCTTGTTGAACGTATAGGTGCTGGCGTTGGCCTCCGGCGTCAGCAGGCGCAGCGTGTCGCGCGGCACGAACCACAGCAGCGATCCCTTGCGCTGGCAGATCGAGCAGTTGCACGACATCGCCTTGTCCGGCTTCCCGTCGACCTCGAATGCCACCTTGCCGCAGTGGCAGCTGCCTTTGCTCGTCATGTTTTCCCCTTCCGTGGACCGTGACCGATGGGCTGGGCGTTCTTGCGCCATTTCTCGTAGCGCGGCAGGTCGTCCGCCGCGTCGAACCAGGGCAGCTGCTCCTTGACCACGATATGCGCGCTCGGCTTGACGTTCGACGGCGCGAGCATTACACGGGGCGGTGTTCGGTGCCGGCGCCAGGTGTCAGGAAAAGCAGCGTCGTCGGGATGGTCGTTCTGGCGGTGTGCCACACACCCATCGGCACCAGGACATAGGAGCCCACCGCGCTCAACGAGACGGTGCGTTCGCCTGCCGGCTCTTCGAGGACCAGCGTTGCCGCGCCCGAGAGCAGCATCACGAGCTCTTCTCCCGCGGGGTGGCGCTCCCACACGGACCATGGCTCGGAGAAAGTGAAGGCAGACAGGAGCCTTCCCCGCTCGAGACGCGGATGCGCCCCGTCGGCCAGCTCCTGCCAGAACGACTCCGACACCGGAATCATGTCGGCTCTGCCGCCGTCTTTCACATGGAGGAAGGTGCCAAGAATCTCCGCGGCTGCTTCAGCTCGCACTGCGCTCTCCTTCGTCGACGGATACCTTCGCTACAAACCGGCCTTTGCCAGGAGTTGGACCAGCTGTCCCTGATGGCGGGGGCTGGTCAGCGGATAGGTTTGGAGCCAGCCGCGCGTCGAGAAGCCGGGCTCCTGCGCGCGGATCTGCTCCGCCTCCCATTCCGCCTCGGCGTGATCGCCCCGGGCGGCAAGGGCCGCGGCGAGGAACAGGCGCGTCTCGAGGTTCTCCGCGTTGCGCGCGTGCGCTTGTCGCAGGTTGATGAGCGCCTGCTCGATGTCGTTCTGGAAAAGGTATGCGCGCCCGAGCAGCAGGTAGTAGAGATGACCCCCGTCCGGGTTCAGCCGAAACGCCGTGCGCAGCAGCGGGAGGCTCTGCGCCGGCTCGCCGAGATAGGTGTGGATGCCACCCATGAACGCATAAGCGTCGGCGTAGGACGGGTTGAGCTCGATCGCTTTCTGCAGCAAGCCGAGCGCCTCGCGGTGGCGGCGGCGCTGCGTCTGCACGAAGCCGAGCGCCCAGTAGACCTCCGGGATGCCCGGATCGATCTGTCGCGCGGTCTCGGCGAGCTGCAGCGCCCGCTGGAGCGGCGCCGACGATTCCCCCGAAGTCTGGTAGCGATACTCCATGGCGTACGTCATCGAGAGCGCCGCGTAGGCGCGCGCGAACTTCGGGTCGAGCTCGAGCGCCTTGCCGAAGAGGGCCCGCGCCTCCCGGTTGTCCCGCGTGCTGCGCACCAGGAACAGGGCCTGGCCGCGCAGGAAGTAGTCGTAGGCCTGCGGGCTGAAGGTGTAGCGCTTCGCGAGCCGCGCGCGCTCGGCGTCGGTGATCTTGCCGGGGAGGTGCTCGGCGAGGCTGCGGCTGATCTCGTTCTGGATGGCGAAGAGATCGCCGAACGGACGCTCGAAGCGCTGCGCCCACAGCTGCTCGGCGCTGCGCGCGTCCGTCAGCCGCACATTCACGCGCAGGTGCGCGCCGTCGCGCTGCACGCTTCCCGAGATCACGTAGCGCGCGGCCTTCGGCGCCTGGCCGCCCGCCGGGCTGATCAGCCGCAGGCCGGAGAGCCGCGAGAGATCGGTCATGAGGTCGCTGCCGATGCCCTGCGCGAGGTAGCCCTGCGCCGGACCTGCGCCGACGGTCTCGAAGGGCAGCACGCTGACGGTGAGCGCATCGGCGCTCTCGCCCGCGAGCGGCGCCCTGGGCGGCTGCGGCCGTGTCGAAGAGGCGAAATGCAGGCCCGCGGTCACCGCGAGGGCCGCGATGCCAGCGCCCAGCCCCAGCCATAGCGCGAGGCGCCGCGGCGCGGGCCGGGCATCGCCCGCGCTTACCGGGGCGATCAGCCGGTAGCCGCGCTTGGAGATGGTCTCGATGTAGCTCGGCGCGCGGGGATTGTCGCCCAGCGCGCGACGCAGCTTGATGATGCCCTGGGTGAGGGCCTCGTCGCCCACGACCACCCCGGGCCAGAGCGTCGCGAGCAGCTCCTCTCGGCTCACGACCTGCCCGGCGCGCCCGGCGAGCGCCATGAGCACTTCCATGACCTTGGGCTCGATGCGCACGGTTTCCCCGGCGCGGCCGATCTCGTTGGTCGTGCGGTCCGCCCACCATTCGCCGATCCGCAGCCGGGACCGTATTTCCATAGCCAAAGCTTAGGTGTTTCGTCGGGACTTCGCGGCCGCCGCGGCCGATTCTGCTCCCTGATGTTAACCCTCAAAAAGGAAAGCCCGATGCGCACGCTTGCCGCCGTCCTTGTCGCCGCCGCCCTCCTGCTCCCGCCGCCAGCCGCCGATGCCCAGCCGGCTCTGTCCATCAAGCCCCTCGCCCAGAAGAAGGTCGCCGAGCTGCCGCCGGGGGAGCTCTTCTGGCGCATCGAGCGCTTCGGCGCGCTGGAGCAGGCCCGAACCGCCGCGGGCCCCTGGGCCCTCGCCGCCGAGTCCGACGGCAAGGCGTGGCTTTTCACCCTCGGCGCGGCCGGCGGCGCCACGCCCGGCGCCACCCGGGTCGCGGAGTTCGGGCCGGTCCCGCGCATCCAGGCGCCGGAGTACCTGCTGCGCATCAACGAAGCGACCGGCAGCCCGGGCGCCATCACCAAGATCCATTCCCACCCGGGCTCGGAGTCCTTCTACGTCCTGCGGGGCGAGCAAAGCATGCGCGGCCCGGACGGCGTCATGCGCATGAAGCCCGGCCAGCCCACCATCGGCCGCGGCGAAGCGCCGATGCAGGTCTGGAGCAGCGGCACCACCGACCTGCACGCGCTCGTGATGTTCGTGGTCGACGCCACCCGGCCTTTCTCCAGTCCCGCCAGGTTCGATCACTGACCAGTCGCGCGAGGCCCCGGAAGGCCGGGGCCCGAACACCCGCCCTCAGCCGCCGCGCTGGGAGAAGCTGCGCTCGAAAATGCCCTCGGCGATGCGGTTCTTGAGGATCTCGACGGAGCCGCCGGCGATCATCCAGCCGCGGCAGCGGCGCATGCAGTACTCGACCAGGGTTTCGCTCGAGTAGCCGGTGGCGCCCATCGCCTGCAGGGCTTCGTTCGCGACCTCGAAGCCGGCCTGGTTGCAGAAGGCCTTGGCCACCGCGGTCTCGTCGGCCGGTGGAAAGCCCTGGTCGGCGTTGGCGGCGGCACGGTAGAGGAGGAGCTGCGCGGCGTCGAGCTTGATCTTCATGTCGGCGAACTTCCACTGCAGGCCCTGGAACTCGCACAGCAGGCGCCCGAACTGCTTGCGCTGCATCGCCCATTGGCGGGCGGTTTCGAAAGCATGGCGGCCCAGCGCGAGCGAGCGCGCGGCGTTCCCGATGCGCTCGACGTTGAAGCCGGCGATCTGCTTCTTGAAGCCGCCCTCGCCGAGCAGCACCATGTCCTCGGGCACGTGGACGTCGTCGAAGTGCAGCTCCGCCCATTCCTCGCCGGACATGAAGCGGGATCGCTTTCCGGTCTTTATGGAAGAGCGTTCTATCAGGACAGAACCTATTCCGCCGACGCCCGGTCCGAAGCGCACGTAGGCGAGGACGAGGTCGGCGTAGGCGGAGTGGGTGGTGAAGACCTTGCTCCCCTTGATGCGCCAGCCCTTGCCGTCGCGCGTCGCGGTGGTCTTGAGGTCGGTGACCGCCGAGCCCGCGTCGGGCTCGGTCATGCCGACGGAGATGACGCTGTCTCCTGACAGGAGGGGTTTGAGGTACTTCGATTTCTGGACGGCAGAACCATACTCGGCCAGCACCCGGATGGGGCCGAAGTTGCCGGCCTGGATCACGTCGGCGCTGCGCGGGCAGACGGAAGCGACCGCCTCGATGGCGAGCACCGCGTCCATCAGGCTGCCGCCCTGGCCGCCGTCGGCTTCGGGAATGGTGATGCCGAGCAGGCCCTGCTTCGCCATGAGCTTGGCCACGTCGAATGGGTAGCCGGGGGCGTGGGCGCGCTCGAGCGCACCTTTGGAAAGATGGCTCCTGGAAAACTTCAAAACACTATCGCGAAACTGCTGCTGCTCGGTCGTGAGGTTGAAATCCATTTCTGCTCCCTCTTTTCTACGGCCATGCCGGCGGATGCGCGCCGAGTGGCGCCGGCGGCCGCGTCCAGTGCGGCGGTGTCTGCGAAAGCTGGAGCACCGGCTTGAGGTAGCGGATGCGGCCCTCCGGCGCGTCCATCTCGCCCATGAGGGCGTCGAGCTCCGCCTTCGGCAGGTCCTCGGGCAGGCCCGCCCAGGGCCGCCGCGGCTCGTCGAGGTCGACGATCCACTTGCCGGTGCGCGCGAGCGCGACGCGCACGAGCCAGCTGCCGCCTTCGCGCGCGCGGCGCGCGAGCGCGAGCGTGGCGCCGAAGGCCATCAGATAGCCGCTCACGTAGTCGATCGCGGAGACGGGGAGGAGCCTGGGCTTGTCGCTGCCCGCTTCTCTGCCATGTGCGTGGGCGATGCCGCTTACCGCCTGCACGATGCTGTCGAAGCCGCGCCGCTCGCGCCACGGCCCGCTGCCGCCCCAGGCGGAAAGCGAGACGCAGACGATGCCGGGACGCAGCTTCGCCAGGTCCGCGGGCGCGAAGCCGCGCGCCGCGAGCGTGCCGGGGCGGTAGGACTGCGAGAACACGTCGGCCTCGCGCGCGAGCCCCTGCAGCGCGGCAGCGCCCTCGCGTGTGCGCAGGTCGAGGCGCGCCGAGAGCTTGCCGATGCCGGTGTCGAGCTCCATCGCGCCGGAGTCGGGCAGGTGGGCGGCGCTGATCTTGAGGACGTCGGCGCCGTGCTCGGCGAGGCTGCGTGCGCAGGTCGGTCCGGCGAGCACGCGGGTGAGGTCGAGCACGCGCACGCCGGAGAGCGGCCGCGGCGCCGGCGGCAGCGCCTGGCGCGGCGCGTCGCCGATCTTCTCGATCTCGACGAGCGGCTGGGCGGCGACGGCGAGCGCCTGCGCGTGCTTCGCCCACTGCTCGTGGCTGCGCACGAACCCGGCGCAGCCGCCCGCGGCATGGATGGCGTCCTCGAGCGCCTCGCCCTGCCATTCGCGCGAGGCGCGCTCGCCCTCCTCGCGCGTGCCCGCGCCGAGCACGCCCATCGCCGCCTCGCGGTGGTTGGGGAAGTTGCAGTGGATGCTGATCCAGCCCTCGCGCACCGGATAGAAGCCGGAGAGCGGATCCCAGGGCGAGGGCGGCGGCTTGCCGTTCACGTGCAGGTAGCGCGCGCTGCGCAGCGACACCGTCGCGGCGCGCAAGTCCACCTCGACGCGCTGCCGGGCGCCGCCGCGCAGCTCCCAGAGCGCCTCCACCGCGAGCCCGAGCGCGGCGAGCGAGGCGGCGCCGGCCGTGCCGATGCGGTAGCGCACCGGCAGCACCGGGTCCTCGCCGCGGATGCCCGCCATCGCCGGCGCGTCGAAGCGCGCGGCGGCCAGGATCTCGCTAAGCGCGGCCTGCGCCATCCTGTCCTTTCAGCGCGAGCAGCGCGTCGACCGCCACCACGCCCTCGGCCTTGACGATGAGCGGATTGATCTCGGCTTCGGCAATTTCATCGAAGGAACATAACCTCGAAAAAGCCGCGACCGCCTTCGCCAGCGCCTTCACGTCCCCGCGCGGCAGGTTGCGGTAGCCGCGGATGATCGCGAGGCCCTTCACGCCTTCGATCATCTCGAGCGCTTCTTCCTCGCTCACCGGCGCCATCCGCAGGACGAAGTCCTGGTAGAGCTCCGCGAGCGTGCCCCCGGCGCCGACCAGCACGAGCGGCCCGACCACCGGGTCGTCGCGGTAGCCGACGATCGCCTCGGCGAGGCCGCTTTCCATCCTCTGGATGCGCAGCTGCCGCTGTCCAGTCTTGTTTCCCCATGAAAGAAGCTCTTCATGGGAAGAGAGGTTCAGCGCCACTCCTCCGACGTTCGTCTTGTGCTCGCCGAGGATCTTCGCCGCGACGGGGTAGGGGACGGCATGGGCGAAGTCGGGAGCGCGGGCGAGCGCCTGCTCGACCACCGGGATGCCCAGCGAGGCGACCATTGAGAAGGGGTCTTGCAGGGATACCTGCGGAACGGGCAATGCCGCCTTCTTTCCGGGAATCTTCCATGAAAAATAAGCAGCGAAAGCATCGGCACAGGCTTCGGGCGTGCGGAAGGCGGCGATGCCCTGTCCTGCGAGGACGGCGAGCGAGCGCTCGGCGTGCGGGGTGAGGAAGGCGGCGAGGGGCTTGGCGCCGCGCTTCGCCTTGAGGATCGGCTCGACGGCGAAGTCGGGGTGGAACTGGGCGGAGGAGCCGACGGCCGCCAGCACCGCGTCGCACTCGGGCCAGGCCAGGAGGGTCTCCAAAGTACGCTGATATTTCTCAGGCGAAGCTGCCATGGTCAGGTCGACGATCGGGCGCCCGTCGGGCGACACCGTCTCGATGCCGTGCAGGCCGAGGCGGTCGACCACCGTCGCCGCGCCGCCGCCGGTCGTGGTGACGACGGCGATACGCGGTGCTTTTTTGAGGTTGATGGGTCGCTGGTCTATCAGCAGCGGGGAGATCTCTATGAGTGTTTCCAGCATGTCGACGCGAAGGATGCCGCAATCGCGGAAGAAGGCGTCGAGGGCGCCGTCGGCGCCGGCGAGGGCCCCCGTGTGCGAGCGCGCGAGCGCTTCGCCGGCGGCGGAGCGGCCGAGCTTGTAGGCGACGACCGGCTTGCCGGCGGCGTGCGCCTTGCGCGCCGCGGCCGCGAGCGCGCGCGCGTCGCGCACCGTCTCGAGGAAGAGCAGGATGACGTTCGTCTCGGGATCGTCGGCGAGGAGATCGACGATCTCGCCCACGCCGAGGTCGGCCTCGTTGCCCACCGACACCAGCTTCGAGAAGCCCAGGCCGCGCGCGGCGCCGCGCGAGAGCACCGTGCCGAGCATGGTGCCGCTCTGCGAGACGAGGCTCGTGCCGCCCGTGGGCGGCGCGTCCATCTCGAGCACCGCGTTCACCGTGAGCGGCGCGCGGCCGGTGAGGTTGATCATGCCCATGCTGTTCGGCCCGAGCACGCGCACGCCGAGCGCGCGCGCTCGCGCCACGAGCCGCGCCTGGCGCTCGGCGCCTTTCGCGCCGGCGTCGGCGAAGCCGTCGCTGTAGACGCTCGCCACCGGCACCTTGCGCCGGCCGCAGTCCTCGAGCGCCGCCTCGACGTCCTCGACCATGATGAAGGCGTGCTCGACGGGAGGGGTGTCGGCCAGGCTGCGGTAGCAGGGCAGGCCGAGGACTTCACTCCGGGAAGGATTCACCGGGAACACCTCGCCGGCGTAGCCGTGCTTCTTCAGGAAGCGCTGCGGGCGGGCGGTGTTCTTCTTCGCGTCGCCGGAGGCGCCGACCAGCGCCACCGCGCGCGGGGCGAATAGCGCTTGCGCAAGGCTCATGTCTTTGCCGACCCCCTGACAAGGGGGTCGGGAGACTGCCGCGCAGCGGCAGTCGAGCGGGGGGTTGGTTTTACCGGCCATGGAGAGAGGGCGCCGAGGCGCCAAAATGGGTCAAATTTGACCCATAGAACCGGACCCGCTCTCATGGGAGCTGCGGCAGTGCCTCCAGCCGCCACAGCCGCTGCAGCAGGTCCCTGGCCTTGTCCGCGCCGATCACGGGCGCGGCGAGCTCCAGGTACTTTTCCTCCACCTCGCGGTCGCTGAGGGGCATGTCGGGGTCGCCCTTGCGCGTGGGCTGCAGGAATTCCTCGCGCCTGCCGCCGCGCGCCTCGATCGCCACGCGCGCGGCGCGCTGGCGCGGGAAGGTGGCGTCGAGCTCCGGGTCGATGCCAACGGAGATTTTCTCCATGAGGTTTTTTGTTTCTTTATTGGAGAGTCTTTCCTGCTCAAAAGCCGCCAACCGCACGCTTCCATGGGTCAAGGCGGTGGCGACGACGTACTTGAGCGAGAAGCGCCCTTCGGCGGGCGTGCGCGGCGCCTCGTAGTGGGCCACTTCCACGCCGGCGCGGTAGGTGCCCACGTGCACGCGCTCGATGTCCCCGGTGGCGAGCTGCATGCGCGCCTTCAGGGCGAGGGCGCCGTCGATGGCGGCGAAGGTGTGGCCGCAGCAGGCGTGGTTCTTGAAGGTCATGCGCGTGATGTGCCAGTCGCGCCCCAGGGTGGAGAACGCGGCGTCCCAGTCCGGGTCGTCGCCCATGGCCTTGCCGAAGCCCTGCAGGACGTCGAGCGAGCCGGTCACGCCCTCGCGCGCGGCGAGCGCGGCGGTGACGCCGGCCTCCGCGGCGCGCCCGGCGTGCAGGGGCTTGGACATCGAGTCCATGCGGAACGCCTGCTGCAGGCCGGCGGCGAAGGTGGTCACGGTGGCGAGCGCATGGGCAAATTGCTGTTCATTCAGTTTGAGTATTTCCGCAACTGCAGAACACGCCCCAAAACAGCCGATCGTCCCGGTGTTGTGCCAGTGCTTGTAATGCGCGCGGCCCATCGCGGCGCCGATGCGCGTGGAGATTTCGTAGCCCACCACCACGGCGCGCAGGAAATCCATGCCGGAGAGCTGGAGGGACTGCGCCACCGCGAGCGCGGCGGAGATGGTCGGCGCCCCGGGGTGATAGATGCCGTCGCGGAAGATGTCGTCGAGCTCCGCGGTGTGCGCGGCGCTGCCCACGATGAGTGCCCGGGTGCGTGGATCCTGATGCGAAAAGGCCTTCTCGAGGAGCGTCGCCGGCGCGGCGACCGACCCGGGATAGTAGGCGGCGTACCAGTCGATCACCGCGCGCTTCGCGTGGTGCAGGACGGGCGCCTCGAGCGGCCGGGAGCGCGAGTCCACTGCCCATGCTGCCAGGCGCTCCACCGCATGGAGGCGCGCCCCCGGGCGCGCGGCGTGCGTCATGTCAGGTCTTGTAGGACGGGTCGAGGCGATCGGCGAGGCGGCGCATCGCCGGCCATTCGAGCAGGCCCATCGGGCGGCGCACCTCGGGCCGGTACAGGTGGCTGGTCTTCGCGATGATCGCGGCGCCCGGGAGCAGCACCTCGTCGCCGCTCGCCTGCGCGAGGAGCTGCGAGCGGCAGGCGCGCTCGAGGCGGTAGATGTTGTTGAACGCCTCGGCCACGCTGCGGCCGATGGCGAGCAGGCCGTGGTTCCTCAGCAGCATCACCTCGGCCTCGCCCAGGTTCTCGATCAGGCGCTTCCTCTCGTCCATCTCGAGCACCACGCCCTCGTAGTCGTGGCAGGCCACTGTGGCGAAGCGCATCGCCGTCTGCGTCAGGGGCAGCAGGCCCTTCTTCAGCGAGGCGACCGCCATGCCGGCGAGGGAATGCGTGTGGATGATGCAGTGGATGTCGGGCTTCGCCTCGTGGATCGCGCCGTGGATGACGAAGCCGGCGAGATTGAAGGTGTACTCGAGGCCCTTGGGCCACTCCGGCTGCCACAGCACCTTGCCCGCGAGATCGACCTTGATGAGGCTCGAGGCGCAGATCTCCTCGTAGAGCAGGCCGAAGGGGTTGAGGAGGAAGGCTTCCGTGCCCGGGATGCGCGCCGAGATGTGGTTGTAGATGAGGTCGTCCATGCCGAAGTGGCGCACCAGGCGGTAGGCGCAGGCGCAGTCCACGCGCGCCTGCCATTCCGCCGCGCTCACCTTGCCCTTGAGCGACTTGAACTTGAGCGCCGGGTAGTCCCGGTCGGGCGCGAGCTCGGGGTAGTGCTTGCGCAGGTCGGCGGGCTTGCTCACGGCGGGGTCATTGTAGTTCGTTCTGCGATTGTGCTGCGCCGCGCCTTGCGCCAGTATTCGCCGCGGGAGGATTCACCAGTGGCATCCAGCGTCTACAGCAGAACGCTGCAGAAAGCAGCGGAGCTCGTCGGCTCGCGGAAGAAGCTCGCGCGGCACCTCGCCGTGCCGCTCGCCGAGCTCGAGAAATGGCTCGCGGGCCTCGCGGTGCCCCCGACCGGCACGTTCCTGCGCGCGGTCGATCTCGTGATCGAGCAGACCCCGGCGCCGCCCGGCGATGAGCCCTCGGGTACGGGGGGCTCGGACCCCGGCGAGCCGCCGGCGCCGCGCGAGGCCTGCGCGGTCAGACAATCCTGCTGAACCAGGCGAGCGACAGCGCCGCGGCGGCCGCGATGAGCATGGTCGCCACCGCGGCGAAGAGCACCGTGATCTCGGTGCGCTCGCGCTGCAGCACCAGCTTGCTGCCCAGCCGCTCGTAGACCTTGTGCAACTCGTCGGCCGTGGTGGCGTGGAAGTATTCCGCGCCGGTAAGGTCGGCGATCGCCTTGAGCGTCTCCTCGTCGAACATCATGAAGATCGAATAGCCCTCGACCGGCGCCATCGCCCCCGCCGCCGTGCCGAAGCCCACGGTGAAGACGCGGATGCCCCGGTCGGCGGCCATGCGCGCGGCTTCCAGCGGGTCGGGCCCGGTGGTGCGCCGGCCGTCGGTGAGCAGGATGATCGCCGCGTGCGGATTGGAGGCGACCGGCGCGGGCTTGGCCGGGCGCTTGAGCGTGCGCCGGTCGAGCACCATGGCGGCGAGGTCGATGCCCTCGTCCGGGAAGAGCGTCGCGAGGGAGACGACGATGCCGCTGCCGATCGCCGTCTGCCGGTCGAGCTGCAGCCGGTCGATGGCCGCGACCAGGTCCTCGCGGTTGCTGGTCGGCTGCTGCACCAGAGCGGCGGTGCCGGCGAACGAGACGATGCCCATGCGCACGTCGGGCGGCTGCTCCTGCACGAACTGGCGCGCCGCGGCCTGCGCGGCGGCGAGGCGGCTGGGCTGCACGTCGGCCGCGCGCATACTGAGCGAGACGTCGATCGCGAGGACGATCGTGCGCTGCTGCGAGGGCAGCGTGACTACCGCGTTGGGTCGCGCGACGGCGAGGAGCGCGCCGACGAGCCCGAGCAGGAGCAGCGCCGGCGGCAGGTGCTGGCGCCAGGCGCGCCCGGCCATCGCCTCGCGCACCAGGCCGAGGCTCGAGTAGCGCACCACGGAGCGCTTCTTCCGGCGCAGGATGACGACGTAGGCGCCAGCGAGCAGCGGCGCCGCGAGCAGCAGCCATAGCGCCTCGGGCCAGTGGAATCCCATCATTTCGGCCTCACGGCGGACTTGGGGCGGAACGCCTTCACCACCGCCTCGTGCGTCTCGATATAGGGGCCGCCGATCAGGTCGACGCAGTAGGGCACGGCCGCGAACACGCCGTCGAGCGTCTCGCGGATCGCCTTGGGCTGCCCCGGGAGATTGATGATCAGCGCGCTCTTGCGTATCACGGCCACCTGCCGCGACAGGATCGCCGTGGGCACGTACTTCAGGCTGACCGCGCGCATTTGCTCGCCGAAGCCCGGCATCACCTTGTCGGCCACCGCGAGCGTCGCCTCCGGGGTCACGTCGCGCGGCGCCGGCCCCGTGCCGCCGGTGGTGAGCACCAGACTGCAGCCCTTCGTGTCCACGAGGTCGCGCAGGGTGCCCTCGATGAGGGGCTGCTCGTCGGCGATGAGGCGCGTCTCGTCGCGCCACTCGGGCGCGGCGATGGCGGCCTGCAGCCATTCCTTCAGCGCCGGAATGCCTTCGTCCTTGTATACCCCGGCGGACGCCCGATCACTGACGGAGACGAGTCCAATGATCATAGAACTTCGAAAACTTCCAGTTCGACTGCGGCTGCGCGCCGCGCGCCGGTGCCGACGCTGACGATGCGGTTCAGCCAGGCGTAGCGCGCGTCGCCGGTCTCGAACCAGGGCGTCGTGCGCATGTAGTAGAGGGTCGGTTCCACCGCTTCGCCGGCCGCGAGCCGCCTTATGACGTCGTCCGGACCATGACGATACCCCTTGTTCCGGACGTAGATAAGCGCCCCGTCGGCGGTCTCGAGCGTGTAGCGCGCGTCGAGGTCGGCGTCGCCGTCGGCGCGGATCACCTGCCAGTCGGCGCCCCCGGGCAGCACCCGGCCCGAGAGGCGCTCCCCCGAGAAGTGCCCGCCGGTGATCGGGATCACGCGCCGGCGCCCGGCGGGGGTCGAGCCGAATTCCTGCGCCGGGGCGAGGGTGATCTCAGCCCGGAAGAGTGGCCGAAGATTCAATGGTTTTCAGCAGTCTGAACAGCTCGCGGAAAGCGTGCGGGGGTTTCCCTTCCTTCTGCTCCTTGCGGCAGTTCCGGATGGAAGTCCTCAGCTTCTGAAGGTCGGCGCCGGGATACCGGGAAGCAAATTCGGTGAGCGCCTCGTCGTCGGCGAGCAGCCGCTCGCGCCAGGCCTCGAGGCGGCGGTGGCGGGCCGTGGCCTGGGCGGAGTGGCCCTCCACCTCGGCGAGCCGCTCGCGGATCGGCGCGGCGTCGACCTCGCGCATGAGCCGGCCGATGTACTGCATCTGGCGGCGCCGCGCCTCGTGGCTCTTCATGCGCTTCGCCTCGAGCACCGCCTGCTCGAGCCGCGGCTCGAGCTGCATGGTGGCGAGCTGCGCCTCGGGCAGCTCGACCAGCGCGACGCCGAGCGATTGCAGCTCGAGCATTTCCTTCTTGCGCCGGGTCTTGCTGGGGATTTCGTCCTGCATCGCGCTGTTATCATAGCGCGCCATGCCGAAGCAGCCCGGGTTCACCTGCGATGCCGAGGAGCTGCGAGCGCTGGCTGCCGCGGTGCTCGAGCGCGCGCGCACGTCGGGCGCGAGCGGCGCGAGCTGCGATGTCTCCGAAGCGCACGGCCTTACCGTCACGGTGCGCAAGAGCCGCCCCGAGACCATCGAGCACAACCGCGACCGCGGCATCGGCGTCACGGTCTACTTCGGCGAGCGGCCGCGCGCGCGGCGCGGGCACGCCAGCACCTCGGACTTCTCGCGCGCCGCGATCGAGCAGACGGTGGACGCCGCGGCGGCGATCGCGCGCCACACCGCCGAGGACGACTGCGCCGGCCTCGCCGAGGACGCGCTCCTCGCCCGCGAGGCGCAGAGCCTGGACCTCTTCCATCCCTGGCCGCTTTCCACCGAGGAGGCGATCGCCATCGCGCGGCGCTGCGAGGACGCCGCTTTCGGCGTCTCGAAGCTGATCACGAACTCCGAGGGCGCCAGCGTCTCGGCGCAGCAGTCGCAGTATGTGCTCGCCACCAGCCAGGGCTTCATGCAGCACGTCGCGGGCTCGCGCCACTACCTTTCCTGCGCGGTGATCGCCGAGAAGAAGGGGCTCATGCAGCGCGACGACTGGTACAGCGCCTCGCGCGCGCCGGCGCGGCTCGCCGATCCGCGCGCGCTGGGCCGCTATGCCGGGGAGCGGGCGGCGGCGCGCCTGGGCGGGCGCAAGATCGCCACCTGCCAGGCGCCGGTGCTGTTCGAGGCGCCGGCCGCGATCCAGCTCATCGGCCACTTCGTCTCGGCGGTGAACGGCGGCAACCTCTACCGCAAGACCTCGTTCCTCCTGGACAGCCTCGGCAAGCCGGTGTTCTCCCCGCGGGTGAGCATCGACGAGCGGCCCTTCGAGCCCCAGGGCATGGCGAGCGCGGCCTTCGACGAGGAGGGCGTGGCGACGCGCGAGCGGCCGATCGTGCGCGCCGGGGTGGTCGAGGGCTACTTCCTGGGCAGCTACTCCGCGCGCAAGCTCGGGATGCAGACCACCGGCAACGCGGGCGGCCACCACAACCTGGTGGTGGCGCCCGGCCCGCTCGACTTCCGCGGCATGCTGCGCGAGATGGGCAGGGGGCTGCTGGTCACGGAGCTCCTCGGCCATGGGGTGAATCCCGTCACCGGGGACTATTCCCGCGGCGCGGCGGGTTACTGGGTCGAGGGCGGCGAGGTCCGCTTCCCGGTCGAGGAGATCACCATCGCCGGGAACCTGAAGGACATGTTCCGGGGCATCGCCGCCGTGGGAAGCGACATCCTGGTGCGCAGCGGCCGCTCCTGCGGCTCGATCCTGGTCGAGCGGATGACGATCGCGGGCGATTAGGGGCAGGCCCAGAACCTGCTAGCGTCCGGATGGTCTACTCCAAATGGGCCATACCTGGACCGACAACGATCCGCAGCCGAATGGGGAGCACCCCATCGTGGCGCTGATCGCCGTGGTGGCCATCATCCTCGCCATCGTGCTGATCGCCTGGGCGAAGCTCGAGGTGCACGGCACCGGCGAGCTCGAGGCCGCGCTGACCGAGCCCGGGCACGCGCCGGCGCCGGCGCCGGAGCATGCCCGCACCCAGGAGGAGCGCGAAGTCGACGAGGCCGTGACCTCGAGCCGGTTCGCTACCGGCTTTTCGCCGTAGTGCATAATTTCCCGATGAGAATCCTCCTCGCATTTGCCGCGGCACTCCTCGCCGCGGCGCCGGCGGCTGCGCGCGAGCCGCAGCCCGACGTGATCTACGTTCCCACCCCCTACGAAGTCGTCGACGAGATGCTGCGCCTCGCCAACGTGAAGAAAGGCGACGTCCTCTACGACCTGGGCTCGGGCGACGGGCGCATCCCGGTCACCGCGGCGAAGCGCTTCGGCATCCGCGCGGTGGGCATCGACATCGACCCGCAGCGCATCAAGGAGGCGAACGAGAACGCCAGGAAGAACGGCGTGGGCAAGCTCGTCACCTTCAAGCAGGAGGATCTGTTCAAGACCCAGTTCAGGGACGCGACCGTGGTGACGCTCTACCTGCTGCCCGACCTGAACGTGAAGCTGCGGCCGCGGCTGCTCGCCGAGCTCAGGCCCGGCACGCGCATCGTCTCGCACCAGTTCGACATGGGCACCTGGCAGCCCGACAAGAAGGTCGAGCTGAACGGGCGCTCCGTGTACCTGTGGATCGTCCCCGAGCGCAAGTAGCACGGCATTCAGGTGAAGTCCAGGCGCGATTCCAGCAGCAGGCCGTAGATCGCCATCGGCGGGCGCTTGTTGCCGAGCTCGAGCGGCGGCAGCTCCTCGGCCCCGAGGGTCTTCACCGTCGCCCCGAGCGCCTTCATGAGCTCGAGGGAGATCACGATCTCGCCGGCGCGGGCGCGGTGCACCAGGCGCTCGGCGATGCTCACGCAGTCGCCGAAGGCCACGAACTGCTGCGCGGCCTGCGGTCCGGCCTTGCCGAACACCGTCTCGCCCAGGTGCAGGCCGAGCGACACCGCCGCCGGCAGCCCGTACTCGGTCTTCCATTTCTCGCCCAGCGCGCCGAACTCGAGCTGCACCGCCTGCGCCGCCTTCAGCGCCTGCGCCGCGAACGCGCCCTTGTCGCCCGCGGTGAACGCCGCCGCGAGCGCGTCGTTCTGCACCGGCAGCGCCTTGCCGCCGTTCGAGGCCACGGCCTTCGCGGCGAGGGTGAAGAAGTCGCTTGCGAGCGCGAGCACCTTGTCGGGCTGCAGCGCCTCCGAGAGGCGCGTGAAGTTGCGCAGCTCGGCGTAGAGGATGGCGGCTTGTACGCGCTCGGCGTTCATGCAAAAGCAAGCGTAACGCGCTTGTTGCGCTTGCCCTCGGAGCGGATGCGCGCGACCGCGACGCGGCCGATCTCGGCGGTGCTGCGCACGTGCGTGCCGCCGCAGGCCTGCAGGTCGACCCCCGGGATCTCGAGCAGGCGCACGCGCCCCTCGCCGCGCGGGGGCGCGACCGACATGGTCCTGACCAGCTCGGGCCGCGCGTCGAGCTCGGCGTCGGTGATCCAGCGGGCTTTTGTTTCGTAGGAGGAAGAGATCAGCTCGTTGAGGCGGGTTTCGATCTCGTCCTTCGCGAGCTTCTCCATCTCGATGTCGAAGTCGAGGTGCGCCTTGTCCTCGGCGATGCGCCCGCCCGTGACCGGCGCCTTCACCGTCGCGCCGAGGAGATGCAGCGCGGTGTGGAAGCGCATCAGGCGATGGCGCCTTTCCCAGTCGAGCTCGAGGGGCAGTTTCATGCCCGCCTCCATGCCTTGCGGATTCTCAACCATGTGAAGAACTGAATCGGGAGAATTTCCTTTGATCGTGTTGACGACGCGCCATTCCCCGATGCGCCCGCTGTCGCCCGCCTGGCCGCCGCCGAGCGGATAGAAGATGGTGCGGTCGAGCTCGACGCCGCCTTCGTGCACCGCGGTCACCGTCGCTTCGCAGGCGCGCAGGTACGGGTCTTCCCGGAAAAGGAGCTCGGCCACTATCTCAGGAAGAAATACAGGCCGGCGAAGAACGCCACCAGCGCCACGGCGGCAAACGCGATGAGCGCGGCGTTCGACAGGCCCGCCGGCGCGGCGGCGGCGCCGGCGCCGTCCTCGCCGTGCGCGGCGTCCGCTTTCTTCTTCCTCGCCTTGGCGATGACGACAGTGTCGTCCTCGGCGCCCTCGGGGGAGAGCCGGAGGGTGAAGTTGCGGAAGAAGTCGTCGGCGACCTTCTTCGCCGCGGCGTCGACCAGGCGCGAGCCGATCTGCGCGAGCTTGCCGCCGACGCTCGCCTTGACGTCGTAGGCGAGCTTCGTGCCGCCGTTCTGCGGCGAGAGCTTCACCTGCGCGCCGCCCTTCGCGAAGCCCGCCGGGCCGCCCTGGCCCTCGAAGGCGATCGAGTAGGAGTTCGGCGGCTTGATGTCGGAGAGGGTGAGCCTGCCCTTGAACTTGGCGCTCACCGGGCCCACGCGCGCCGTCATCTGCACCTGGTACTCGTTGCCCGAGATGAGGTCGATGGCCTCGCAGCCCGGGACGCAGGCCTTCAGCACCTGCGGGTCGTTCAGCGCGTCCCAGGTCTCCTGCTGCGGGGCCGGGATGAGCTGCTCGCCGCTCATCTCCATGCGCGTTGCTCCTGGCTCGTCGGTTTCATGGGCTCGCTCAGCGTCCTCGCGAGATCCACGAGGCTTTTCAGATTATGCACCGGGAGGAAGAGGTCCACGTGCGGCAGCATGGCGCGCACCCCGGCGGGGCGCGCCTCGAATTTCTCGTAGCGCAGCAGCGGGTTCAGCCACACCAGCATCCGGCAGGACTTGGCGAGGCGCTCCATCTCCTCGGCGAGGCCCTCGCCCGCCTCGCGGTCCAGGCCGTCGGAGACGAGCAGCACGCAGGCGTTCTGGCCCAGGGTGCGGCGCGCCCACTTCCAGTTGAATTCCCGCAAGCTATGCCCGATGCGCGTGCCGCCGGACCAGTCCTTGATCGCCTCGGCCACCTTCGCCATCGCCACGTCGACGTCGCGGTGGCGCAGCTGCCGCGTGATGTTGGTGAGACGCGTGCCGAACACGAACACCGCGACGCGGTCGCGGTCGTTGGTGATGGCGTGCAGGAAGTGCAGGAACATGCGCGCGTAGGGGTTCATCGAGCCCGAGATGTCGCACAGCACGACCAGCGGCGGATGGAGCTCGCGCGGCGCGGCGCGCACCAGCGGGATGATGTCGCCGCCCTTGCGCAGGCTCTCGCGCAGCGTGGCGCGGATGTCGATGTTCCGGCCGTTGCTTTGTATCTTCTTCCTTCTTGTTCTGATCAATGGAAGAGGCAGGCGGAGCTGCGAGATCATCTGGCGCGCCTGCGCGAGCTCGGCCGCGGACATGGTGTCGAAGTCCATGCGCTGCAGGATCTCGCGCGAGGAGAAAGTCAGCCGGGCTTCCAGGTCGATCTTCTCGATATCTTTTTGTTCCTCGTTTCTCTTGGCGTAGAGCGCATCGGTCAGCCGCTGGCTCTGCTGCTCCTCGGGCTTGGCGGCGCGGCCGTGCGCCTTGGGCAGCAGCATCTGCATCATCTTCTCGGCGAGCTTCGGGTCGCGCCAGAAGATGCGGAAGGCCTGGTCGAAGAGCGGGCGCTGCTCCTCGCGCGAGAGCAGCACCGCCGACATGGTCCAGTACCAGTCCTCGCGCAGCAGCGGAAACTGCTGCGCCCCGGCGATCTCGAGCGCGCGCACGCTGTCGAGCACGCGGTCGGGGCCGATGCGCAGCCCGGCCGCGCGCAGCAGCCGCGCGAAGTGCATCACGTTCTCCGCCAGGCGCCCCGCGGCCTGGCTCAAGCGGCGGCCTGCCCCGGCATGGCGCACTCGCGCGCGAGCTTCTCCACCACGGGCGCGGCGGCCACCACGTGCTCGCGGAAGTAGCGCTCGTGGTTCTTCTCGAGCTCGGCGAGCCAGTACACGTAGTTCGCCATGATGCCCGCGGAGCGGCTCATGCCCGGCTCGGAGGCATCGCCCATCCAGTTCAGGCGCTCGAGCGACGCGCCGTTGCCGAGGTGGAAGCGGGCGACGGGGTCGAGCGGCTCTTCCTCGTGCTTGGCGCGCAGCAGGTAGAAGGCGCACAGGCGCAGCAGCTCTTTCTCGAGCTCCTCGGGCGCCTCGCCAAGGTGCCACGCCGGGTCGGCGAGGCGCGCGAGCAGCGCCGGCGCGGCGTTCTTCTCCAGCCAGCGCCGGAACCCGGGGATGGGCGAGAGGGTGGCGAAGCGCCGCAGGTGCGGGAACTCGCGCTTCAGGTCCTCGGCGACCTGCTTGATGAGCTGGTTGCCGAAGGAGATGCCGCGCAGGCCCTCCTGGCAGTTGGTGATCGAGTAGAACATGGCGCAGTCGGCCCTGGCCGGGTCGTCGACCGGCGCGTTCACGTCGAGCAGCGGCTGCACGCGCGCGCTCATGCCGCGCGTGAGCGCCACCTCGATGAAGATGAGCGGCTCGTCGGGGAGCTGCGGGTGGAAGAAGGCGTAGCAGCGCCGGTCGGCTTCCAGGCGCCGGCGCAGGTCCTGCCAGCCCTGCACCGCGTGCACCGCCTCGTATTGCGTCAGCTTCTCCAGCACCATCGCGGAGGTGCGCCAGTCGATGCGCTCCAGGCGCAGGAACCCGCGGTTGAACCACGAGCGCAGCCGCCGCCGCAGGTCGTAGTCGAGCGCCCGCCAGGCCGGCCGCTCCTTGATCTTCTTCAAGAGCTCGGTTCTCATGTGGACCAGCGCCGCCGTCCCCCCGGGCGCCATGTTGAGGCGGTCGAAGAGCTCGCGCCGCGGCGACTCGGTCGCCTGCTGCAGCGCGACCAGGTTCTCGCTGGAGGGGTCGGCCTGGTAGGCGGCCGCCGCGCCCTTGAGCCTTTCCTCGGCCGGCGAGTAGCCGGCGAGGACATCGAAGAACTGCTCGCGCGCCGCGGCGTCCAGCCGCTGCCATTTCGCCACCGCCTCGCGCGCGAGCGCGGTGCTCGCGTACTCCCCGCTCTCGGCGAGCAGCGCGTCGCAGAGCTGCGCCAGCTCGCGCACCCCGCCGCCGGCGTCGCCGCCGCCGCTGAAGATGCGCCGCAGGAACGAGGGGACGTTCACGCCGCCGCGGCGGTTTTCGCCTCGCCGACCAGGCGCTCGGCTTCCTCGCCGGCGACGCGCTCGAGGTCATCGCGGTACTTGAGCAGCACGCCCAGCGTGTTGTTGACCGTCTCCGGGTCGAGCGCCACGCGGTCGAGCGCCACCAGGCAGTTCGCCCAGTCGATCGTCTCGGCCACGCCCGGGAGCTTGAAGAGATCGGACTTGCGCAGCTGCTGCACGAACGCCACCACCTCGCGCGAGAGCGCCTCGGCCGCCTTGGGCGCCTTGCGGCGCAGGATCTCGAGCTCGCGCCGCGCGTCCGGATAGTCGACCCAGTAGTAGAAGCAGCGGCGCTTCACCGCGTCGTGGATCTCGCGCGTGCGGTTGGAGGTGATCACCACGATCGGCGGCTCCTTCGCCTTCAGCGTGCCGATCTCGGGGATGGTGATCTGCCAGTCGGAGAGCACCTCCAGCAGGTAGGCCTCGAAGGGCTCGTCGGTGCGGTCGAGCTCGTCGATCAGCAGCACCGGCGAATGCCCCTCCAGCGCCCGCGCCAGCGGCCGCTTGACCAGGAACCGCTCCGAATAGATGTCGGCGGCGAGCTTCTCCTTGCTCTTCTCCCCCGCCGCCTCCGCGAGGCGGATCTCGATCATCTGGCGCGAGTAGTTCCACTCGTAGGCCGCCTGCGCGATGTCCAGGCCCTCGTAGCACTGGAGGCGAATCAGCTCGCGGTCGAGGGCTTGGGCGACGACCTTGGCGATCTCGGTCTTGCCCACCCCGGCCTCCCCCTCGAGGAAAAGCGGCCGCTTCATGGCGAGCGCGAGGAAAAGCGAGGTGGCAAGGCTGCGATCGGCGACGTAGTCGCCCTGCGCCAGCAGCTTCTGCGTCTCGTCGATCGACTTGGGGAGGGACTTGGCCATGTTCTTGGGAGGAAAGCACTGCATTTTCCGGCATTCGACGCCGCCCGGCTACCCTCCGGTTCGAGAAAGGGGCAGACTTGCGCCGGGGAGGGAGGCGTGCAACCCAAACGCAGAAGGCTTCTCGTTCTTGCGGCGTGCGCGGCGCTGGGGGCCGGCGCGACTCAGGCTCGAGCCCAGCCGAAGCTCCGCCGCATCGGCTGGTTGACCGGCGGCTCGCCGAAGTCGCACGCGAAGCTCCTCGAGGCGTTTCGCGCCGGCATGAAGGAGCACGGGTGGGTCGAAGGCAGGAACCTTGCCCTCGAGCTGCGCTGGGCCGAAGGCCGGATCGACCGGGTGCCGGCGCTGGCCGCGGAGCTCGTGCAGCTCGGCTGCGAGGTCATCGTGACCGCCGCCAATCCGGTGATCGCCGGCGTGCGCAAAGCGGCGCCGGCAACGGCGATCGTCATGGCGACCGGCTCCGACCCGGTGGCGGCGGGCTTCGTCAGCGCGCTGTCCCGGCCGGGCGGGAACGTCACCGGCCTTTCCGGCTTCTTCGAGGCCACGCCGATCAAGATGCTCGAACTCGCCGGTGCGCTGGTGCCGCGCGGCGCGCGCGTCGCCGTGCTGATCGAGGCGAGGACGATGTTCGCGCAGGACAGGTACCGGCGCAGCGCCGAGGACACCGGCAGGGCGCTCGGCGTGCGTCCCGAAGTGATCGAGGTCGCCTCGGTGGAGGAGATCTCTCGCGCGTTCGCGTCGATGTCGGGGAACCGGCCGGCGGCCGTGGTGGTGATGCCCGGGCCGACCCTGTTCTTCCTCGCGCGAGAGATCCCCAAGAGCGCCGCGCCGCTCAACGTGCCGGTCATCTATCCATTCGAGGAGTCCGCGGACGCGGGCGGGCTGATGAGCTATGCGGCGCCCTTGGCCGACAGCTACCGGCGCTCGGCGAGCTACGTCGACCGGATCCTGCGCGGGGCGAAGCCCGGCGAGCTGCCGATCGAGCAGCCAACCCGCCTCTCGCTTGTCGTCAACTTGAGGACCGCCAGGGCACAGGGCATCCGGGTCCCGAGCGACGTGGTGCTCCGCGCCGACCGCGTCATCGAGTAGCGGCGACCGAGGCACGCGGCTTGCTCCAGCGTTGGGCTGTCGACAACCCGGAGGAACCATGGAGCAAGACAAGCTGAAGGAATTGATCCTGCAATCGCTCGAGCACGAGCGCGGCGGGGTGAAGATCTACGAGACGGCGCTGAAGTGCGTGCAGAACGAGGACCTGAAGGAGGAGTGGGAGAAGTACCACCAGGAGACCGAGCACCACGTGCAGATCCTGCACGACGTGTGCGCGCAGATGCAGATCGACCCGGAAGAGCAGTCCCCGGGGCGCAAGATCGTGCATGACATGGGCATGGCCTACGTATCGGCGATGGAAGCGGCGCTCGGCGCGGGCGATCCGGCCGCGGCCGAGATCGTCGCCTGCGAGTGCGTGTCGCTCGCCGAGCAGACCGACCACTCGAACTGGGAGCTGATCGGCGAGTGCTCGCGCAAGCTCTCGGGCGCCGAGGGCAAGGCGCTCAAGGAGGCGTACAAGGAGATCGAGGACCAGGAAGACGAGCACTACTACCACTCGAAGGGCTGGCTGCGCGAGCTGTCGCTGCAGGCGCTCGGCCTGAAGGCGGTGCTGCCGCCGCCGGAAGAGCGCAAGCAGGTGAAGACCGCCATCGGCGCGGCGCGCGCCGAGCAGGAGCGCTCGAAGATGCGCTAGGCCCCCGGCGGAGCGCGGGGGCGCCGCAGGCGCGCGACGAGGATCCACGCCAGGCTCACCGCGAACCAGGTGATGAGGGCGCCGGTCACGGCGAAGACGGCGAGGCCGACGACGAGCGGCTTGCCCAGCGCCGCAACGCGCTCGCCCCAGCTCTGCGGCGCGAGCGGCATGTCCTCGCCGCCGCGCTCGATCACCCGCTCCTCGGCGGCGCTGATCGGCTCGCCCAGCAGCGCCGAGCCGGTGCGGTAGGCGAGCACGCCGATCGGCGCGTAGGTGAAGGGATTGGAGACGAGGGTCGCGACCGCGGCGACCGGCAGGTTCGCCCGCAGGAGCAGCGTGAAAAGCGCCGCGAACAGGATCTGCAGCACCGGGATCATGAAGCCGAAGAACACGCCGATCGCCGCGCCGGTGGCGACGCTGCGCCGGTCGAGGTGCCAGAGCCACGGCCGCTTGAGCAGCGGCCCCAGCCAGCGCAGGGACCGGTGGGACTGCACCTCCTCGGGGGAGGGCAGCCGCCACCGGCGGAACCATTGACGCACTACTTGAGCGCTGCCTCCACCGCGCGCCGCGTCATCACGGTGACGAGGTGCGCGCGGTACTCGGGACTTGCGTGCAAGTCGTTGTTGAGGCCGTTCTGGCTCACCTTGACGCCGGCCGCCGACTCGGGCGCGAACTTCGCGGAAAGCGCCTTCTCCATCTCCGCCTGGCGGAACACGCTGGGGCCGGCGCCGGTCACGGCGACGCGCACGCTTCCGCCGAAGTCGGCGACGAACACGCCCACCAGCGCGAAGCGCGAGGCGGGGTTCTTGAACTTCGTGTAGGCGCCGCGCTTAGGGACGGGGAAGGACACCGAGACGATCAGCTCGCCGGGCTCGAGCGCGGTCTCGTAGAGGCCCTTGAAGAACTTGTCGGCCTCGATCTTGCGCTTGTTGGTGTTGATGGTCGCGCCCAGGCCGAGCACCGCGGCCGGGTAGTCGGCGGCCGGGTCGTTGTTGGCGAGCGAGCCGCCCATCGTCCCCATGTGGCGCACCTGGCGGTCGCCGATCTGGCTGGCGAGCGACGCCAGCGCCGGAATCGCCTTCTTCACGTCGGCCGAGCCGGCGACTTCCGCGTGGCGCGCCATGGCGCCGATCTCGACGGTGCTGCCCGAGACCCGGATGCCGGCCAGGTCCTTCGAGCCGCCCAGGTCGATGAGGTCCGTGGGCGAGGACAGGCGCAGCTTCATCGCCTGCACCAGGCTCTGCCCGCCGGCGAGGTATCTGCCTTCGCTCTTCTTCGAAGCCAGAGACACCGCGTCCTTGGAGCTCGCGGGCTTGTGATATTCAAACGCGTGCATGGGCTTTCTCCTGGAGAGACTTCCAAACCGTCTGCGCGGTGGCCGGCATCGGCACGTCCTTCACGCCGAGCGCGTCGGTGATCGCGTTCATCACCGCCGCGGGCGCGCCGATCGCGCCGGCCTCGCCGCAGCCTTTCACGCCGAGCGGGTTGTGCGTGCAGGGCGTCTCGCGGGTGTCGAGCTGGAACATCGGCACGTCGCTCGCGCGCGGGATGGTGTAGTCGAGGAACGAGCCGGTGACGAGCTGGCCCGACGCGTCGTAGCGGCAGCCCTCGGTGAGCGCCTGGCCGATGCCCTGCGCGAGGCCGCCGTGCACCTGACCGTCGACGATCATCGGGTTGATGATCTTGCCGAAGTCGTCCACCGCGGTGAAGGAGGCGACGGTCGTGTTGCCGGTCTCCTTGTCGACCTCCACCTCGCAGACGTAGCTTCCCGCCGGGAAGGTGAAGTTGGTCGGGTCGTAGAAGGCGTTCTCGTTCAGGCCGGGCTCGAGCTTGTCGAGCGGGTAGTTGTGCGGCACGTAGGCCGCGAACGCCACCTCGCCGAACATCTTCTTCTTGTCGGTGCCGGCGACCTTGAACTCGCCCTTGTCGTACTCGATGTCGGCTTCCGACGCTTCCAGCAGGTGCGCGGCGATCTTCTTGCCCTTGGCGACGATCTTGTCGAGCGCCTTGACGATGGCGGTGCCGCCCACGGCGATCGAGCGCGAGCCGTACGTGCCCATGCCGAACAGCACCTTCGAGGTGTCGCCGTGCACGATCTCGACGTTCTCGATCGGCAGGCCGAGCCGGTCGGCGACGACCTGCGCGAAGGTCGTCTCGTGGCCCTGGCCGTGCGCGTGCGAGCCGGTGAACACCGTGACGGTGCCGGTCGGGTGCACGCGGATCTCGCCCGCCTCGAAGAGGCCCGCGCGCGCACCGAGCGCGCCCGCGACGTTGGAAGGCGCGATGCCGCAGGCCTCGATATAGCAGGCGTAGCCGATCCCCCGCAGTTTTCCTCGCTTCAAGGACTCTTCCTTCCTCTTGGAAAAATTCTTGACGTCCGCAAGCTGCAATGCCGCGTCGAGCGTCTGCTCGTAGTTGCCGATGTCGTAGAGGAGCGCCACGGGGGTCTGGTAGGGGAACTGGCGGATGAAGTTCTTCCGGCGGATTTCGACCGGGTCCATTTTCAGGTCGCGCGCCGCGGTCTCGACCAGCCGCTCGACCACGTAGGTGGCCTCGGGGCGGCCTGCGCCGCGGTAGGCGTCCACCGGCGCGGTGTTGGTGAACACCGCGGTGACCTCGCAATAGATGAGCGGGGTCGTGTACTGGCCGGCGAGCAGCGTCGCGTAGAGGATGGTCGGGATGCAGGAAGCGAACGTGGAGAGGTACGCGCCGAGGTTGGCGGTCGTCTTCACGCGCATCGCCAGGAACTTGCCGTCCTTGTCGAGCGCGAGCTCCGCGGTGGTGACATGGTCGCGGCCGTGCGCATC
>CBDDRQ010000049.1:0-11038 GCA_965233125.1 uncultured bacterium | reverse complement strand
GTAGTTCTTCGCCTCACCACCGAACTTCTTCGACAGAATGTGCGTCATCGCCGCCGTCAGCGTCGTCTTGCCGTGATCCACGTGGCCAATCGTGCCCACGTTCACGTGCGGTTTCGTTCTCTCAAATTTGCCTTTGGCCATCTCGGATCTTCCTGATCACCTGGTTACGTCGCCTGGTGCCCATGACGCGGATTGAACGCGTGACCTCTCCCTTACCAAGGGAGTGCTCTACCACTGAGCTACATGGGCGGAATTTCGGTAGCTGCGCCGTCTTGCTGGAGCGGGTGAAGGGAATCGAACCCTCGTCATAAGCTTGGAAGGCTTCTGCTCTACCATTGAGCTACACCCGCCTGCCTGCCTTTTCGCCTGGCTGCTCACCACAAAAGTTCTTCACCCAAAAATACCGACGCCGGAGCCTGGTGGAGGGGGTTGGATTCGAACCAACGTAGGCGCAAGGCCAACAGATTTACAGTCTGCCCCCTTTAGCCGCTCGGGCACCCCTCCGGCGGAACCCGAAATTATGTGAGTTATCCGCCGGTTGGTCAAGAAAGTTGACCTTCTTCTCCCCCTGGCTCAGCTGCCGTACCGCACGCGCGAGCCCAGGGTCCGCAGCGCGGCGAGCGCGCTGTAGCAGGCAAGCCAGGAGGTCTTCGGGTTCTCGGGCGAAGGCACGTTCTCCAGGACCACGGTGAACCGCCCCGAGCGGCCGGCGACGCGGATAGTGTGCGTATTGAGCGTAAGCCCCGGGTCCGCCACCACTTTCAGGCGGGTGCGGTCCATGCCGATGCCGGCAAGGGCGAGCACCGCCGCGATGTTCACGTTCTGCGGGAAATGCGGCACGCCTTCGCGGGCGGGTCCGTCGAAGAGGATCGCGGGCTGTGTCAGGCCGCCCAGGTTGATTCCCAGGCGCTCGACGTAGGCAATGCCCGTCCAGGCCGCCGGGGGCTTCGCGACCTGGATCGATACCTCCTCGACCCCGGCCAGGCAGGCCGTGCGCAGCGCATCCAGGCCGCCGATGCCGCCGGAGGGGACGTACAAAAGCGCGCCGCTGCGCCCGGACGCGCGCTCGGCGGCCTGCCTGAGATCATCGTCGGCGAGCGCGCCCGCCGACAGGACGACCACGCCCACGCCGGCGTCGAGCAGGGGAACCAGATGCTCGCGCACCGCTTCGTGCGAGGCGGCCTCGACCACGGCGTCCGGGCGCTGCGCGAGCAGCGCCTCGCGCCCCACGACATAGGCCAGTCCGAACTGCGCGGCGAGCGCCTTGCCGCGCGAGGCGTCGCCGCGGCCGGCGAGCGCGACGAACGCGATCCCGGGCAACTCGGCCCGGTGCTCGAGCATCAACCGCGCAATAGTTCCTCCGCCGAGCACCGCCACGCGCATCTGCAGCCCTCTCCAGTATCATTGCCTCCGAAGGGAGGCGGTTTGCGTATCGCGATTCTAGAAGACGATCCCGACCAGCTGGCGCTGCTGCGGCGCTGGATCGGCGAGGACGGCCACGACGTACACGCCTACCAGAGCGGGCGCGAGGCGATGAAACACGCCGGCCGGGAGAGCTTCGATCTCTTCATGCTCGACTGGCAGGTGCCGGACGTCTCCGGCGCCGAGGTCCTGACCTGGCTGCGCCACAACGTCTCGAAGACGGTGCCGGTGCTCTTCGTCACGGTGCGAGATTCCGAGCAGGACATCGTGTATGCGCTCGAGCACGGGGCCGACGACTACATGGTGAAGCCGGTGCGCCGGCAGGAGCTCATCGCGCGCGTGCACGCGCTGCTGCGCCGCGCGTACCCCAGCGAGGAGAAGAAGCAGCTCTCGTTTCCGCCCTTCGAGATCGACATCCAGCGCGGCGAGGTGCGCCGGGACGGCGCGAAGGTGGATCTCACGCCGAAGGAGTTCGAGCTCACCGTGACGCTGTTCCGCAACATCGGCAGGCTGCTCTCGCGCGGGCACCTGCAGGAGAGCGTATGGGGCCGCACCGGCGACCTCGCCACCCGAACGGTCGACACGCACGTCAGCCAGGTGCGCAAGAAGCTCGACCTGCGCCCGGAGTCCGGCTACCGCGTGGTGCCGATCTACAACTACGGGTATCGGCTGGAGAAGATCTCGCCCGGGCCCTGAGCCCTATTCGAGCGCGCGGGTGCGGGCCTGCGCGTACTCCCGCGCTTCCGCGGCGAGGGGGCCGGCAGTAAGCGCCTTGCGGTAAGCGGCGGCGGCCTCCGCCTTGCGGCCGGCGGCCTCCAGCGAGATCGCGAGACCCACCCAGGTCGTCCCGGGCTGCGGCCCGCCGCGGATGGCCCCCTGGAACGCATCGATCGCCTCGGCGTCCCGCCCCAGCCGCTGCAGGATCGCGCCGCGCATCGCCAGGAACTCCGGGCTTTGCTCGCCGGCGCCAGCGCGCTCGAGCACTTCGAGCGCGATCCGGTACTCGCGCTGGCCCGCATGGATCCTCGCCAGCGGCATCGCAAACGTCGGCTGCGCGGCGTCGATGGCGAGCGCCGCCTGGAGCTGGCGACGTGCCGCGTCGATGCGCTGCTGCTCGAGCAGCAGCGCGACGTAGGCCTGGCGTGCCGCGCCGTGCGAGGGGTCGGCCTTCAGCGCAGCGGCGAGCTGGCCTTCCGCCTCGGCGACGCGCCCGTGGTTCAGGAACAGCGCGGCGCGCCGGAAATGCACCTCGGCGGTTTCGCTCGGCGTGGGCGAGCGCTCACGCTTGTCGAGCATTGCCTTTGCCGGCGGCACCGGAGCAGCGGCGGGCCTGGCCCGGAGCCGCTGCGCCTTCGCGGCCGGCGGCACGGCCGAATCGCGTACCGGCGTTTCGATCTCCTGCGCGAGCTTCAGCGGCTCGGCCGCCGGCGGAGTCGCGGGACGCGGCGGCTCCACGGCAACCGGCTCCGCCGCAACCGGCTCCGCCGCCGGCGCCGCAGGCGGCTTGACCGGTATCTCGACCGGTACCTCGATTCTGACGGCGACGGGCTTCGCCCGCGAGCGCGCTTCGTCCGCCGCCATGAAGGCGAGGTTCGTCACGAGCGGGCGCGGCAGGAGCTGGTAGGCGGTCCACAGCACCCAGCCCACGCCGACGATGAGCAGCACGGTGACGATGCGCCAGAACCACTCGCGATGCCGCGGATTGGCCGGAGCGGGGCGCGCCACGCCCGCGTCCGTCCCGGCGCCGAGCGCCTGACGGCGGTCCAGGTCCTGCAGCACTTTGTTGATGAGGCTCACGCCGCGCGCCACCACCAGCGCCAGGTGGCCGTCGGCGTGTCCTCGACGGCGGCTCTCACGTGGTCGCGCTGCACCTCGCGTCCGCCGCCGCCGTACACGACCAGCAGGGACTTGTGCGCGAGGATATTGACCAGGCGCGGGATGCCGCGGCTCGCGAGGTGCATCGCCCGGAGCGCGCCGGCCGTGAACAGCGCCGAGCCCGAGTAGCCCGCGATCGTCAGCCGATGCGCGACATAGTCCGCGACCTCGTTGCGCGTCAGCGCCTTCAGCGTGTACTGGAAGGTGATGCGCTGGCGGAGCTGGCGCACCGAGTCGGAGGCGAGCTTGCGGTCGAGCTCGGGCTGGCCGAAGAGGATGACCTGCATGAGCTTGCGCTTCTCGGTCTCGAGGTTGGTGAGCAGCCGCACCGTCTCGAGCGTCGAGAGAGGCATCGCCTGGGTCTCGTCCATGCACAGCACCACCCGCTTGCCCTGGCGCGCGATGTCGAGCAGGCGCTGCATCAGGTCCTTCTCCAGCCGGTGCGACTCGACGCGCTCCCCGCCCGCGCCGAGCTCGTCGGCGAGCGCGAAGAGCAGGCTGCGGGGCTCGAGGTTGGGGTTGGGGATGTAGGCGCTCACCCAGTTGGGCCCCAGGGTCGAGAGGAACTTGCGGCAGAGCAGCGTCTTGCCGGTGCCGACCTCGCCGGTGATCTTGATGAAGCCCTCGCCATTCGCCACCGCGATGAGCAGGGTATTGAGCGCCTCGCGCACGCTGCGGCAGGCGAAGAAGTAGCTCGTATCCGGGGTAATGCCGAACGGCAGCTCGCGCAGACCGAAGTGCTTCAGGTAATTCACGCAGCGTCCTTCATCTCTTCAGCCGCTCGATGCGCCCGCGGGTCTCGCGCAGGTCCTGCTCCCACTCGCGGTCGGACTGGATCAGCGTCGGCTTGAGCAGGATCACGAGCTCGCGCTTGCGCGAGCTCGTGGCGGTGTTACGCAGCAGCCGGCCCGGGCCCTGGTCGGACACGCCGGGGACGCCGCTGCGGTTGTCGCGCACGTCGACGCTCATCAGCCCGCCGATAGCCACGATGTTGCCGTCGCTCACGCGCACGATGGTGTCGGTCTCGTTCACCGTGCTCTTGGCGAGCGGCAGCGTGATCGAGGGCGTGCCGCCGCCGAGGTTCACCACGCGCGTGCTCTCGGTCACCTCGCTCACCGCGGGATGGATGTGCAGGATGATGTTGCTGCCCTCGTCGATCTGCGGGGTCACGTCAAGCACGATGCCGGAGAAGAACGGCTGCACGGTCACCGAAGGCGAGGTCTGCGAGCCCGAGGTAGTGCTGGTAGTCGTGGTGGTGACGTTGGTGACGAAGAACTCGTCGGTGCCGACCTTCAGCACCGCCTTCTGGTTGTTGAGGGTCGCGATGCGCGGGCTGGAGAGCACCTGGACGTTGCCCTGGGACTCCAGGAAGGTGAGCAGCGAGGCGAAGTTCGAGGTCTGCAGCGCGAGCCCGAACACCGCGCCGGCCGGGCTCGCGGTGGCGAAGGAGCCCGAGGTGGCGCTGATCGATCGCCCGGTCGGGTCGGCGATCACGCCGCCGGGTGCGACGCCCGTGGCAAGCGCCTGCCCGCGCGCGCCGAGCTGCGTCGAGACGTTGGCGTTGGTCGAGAGCTGGCCGATCGCGAGGTGGCGGTTGAAGATGGCCCAGTTGATGCCGGCCTGGTACTCGTCCGAGAGCGCCACCTCGATGATCTTCGCCTCGAGCATCACCTGGCGCTCGATCGACAGGCGCGTGGCGCGCAGGTACTGCTCGACCGCGCTCAGCTGCTGCGGCATCGCGCGCACCACGACCACGCCGGACTGCGGCGTGACGATCACGGAGGTGCCCGGGCCGGTGCCGACCATGGCGAGCAGCGCGGTGCGCAGGTCGGCCCAGAAATCGCTGTTCTGCTGCGTGGTGACGCGGCTCGACTCCAGCCCGCGGTTCGAGCTCGTCGAGGTCGGCGCGGGACCGGCGAGCGTCGGCGTCGTGCTCTGGGCCGTGTCGGTGACCGCGCCCGAGCTGACGCGGATGTCGGAGATGCCGCGGCGCTGGCCGGGCAGGTAGTTGACCTGGAATACGCGCGTCTGCAGCCCGGCCGGCTGCACGAAGACCCGGGTACCATCGACGCGGTAGTCGTAGCCGTAGAGCTCGCGGATCGCCCCGAGCGCCTCTTCGACCGTCACGTCCTTCAGGCTCACCGAGATCGTGCCGGCAACCTGGGGATGCAGCAGCATGCTGTAGCGCGTCCCGGAGACGATCGACAGGAAGACCTGGGTCGCCGGGGCGTTGTTCACCGAGAGATCGAAGCGCGGCTCGAACTCGAGTCCCGACACGCTCGGCATGCCCATCTGCACGGGCGGCAGCAGCGCGCGCTCCAGCGTATCGGGGCGCGCAGGCGGCTTGCGCTCGCCGGCGCGCGCCAGCTCTTCGGTAATCGCAGCGTTCACGCCTGCGGGCGGTGGCGGCGCGGCACAGCCCGCCAGCGCGGCGAGAAAGAGAAGGAGCGCCGGGCGCGTCACGGTTGCTTCCTGGTTTTCTTCTCGATTCCGGGGTGCAGGCTCAGGCTGGACGCGCTGCCGCGCGCATCGACCACCTTGCCATCGATCAGCGCGAGCCGGCGCTCCGGAGCGGTGAGGATCACCTGCACGCTGGGCCCGGAGGTCCGCGCCGCGCCCGCGGACGAAGCGGGCGTGCGCTCGACGACATCCGCTGGGCGCATCGGATCGACGAGGATGCCTTGCGCTTGCGTGCTGCCTGCAGCGAGCAGACACGCTGTCAGCAAGCACTTACGCAAGGGTCTCTCCCATAGGTCGATTTTTGCTTTTTGGAAGCAATTACTTGAACTTATAGCAATAAGAGCTTGTCGTCAAATGAGTTTTAGATGGCAAGCAAGGATGCATTTCGGCTGAGTGTCTGGATGACGACCCGGAGCTTTACTTCCGGATATTCGTCCACCTGAAGCTCGACAGCGCCCCAGAGCAGGGCCGCGCTGCGCTTCTCGAGCTCCTCGAGGTAGCGAAGCAGGTCGAAGTACGAGCCTTTAAGGGCGATTTCTACGCCGTGGCGGTACAGGCCGGTCGGCCCCGCGGCCGAGCGCACCCCCGCCCCGGGCAGCACGCGCACCGATTCCAGCTCCACCCCCTTGCTGCGGCCCACGATGTCCCGAAGGAGCGCCGGCAGGCGCTCGGGGGCGATGAGGGTCTCCTGCCGCGCCGCGAGCGCGCGCTCGACATCGGCGATCTGCTTCTCCAGCCGCTCGATCACCGCCTGCTCGGGATGGCGCTGCTTCGCGTCGCCGGCGCGCACGATCTGCTCGATCTGGTCGCGCACCGTGTTGATCTGGCTCTGGGCACGGCTGGCGCGCTCGATCAGCGACTTCTGCTTGCGCAGCAGCGGGTCGATGAGCGCGACATGGGCGACGATGAGGACCGCGAGGCTTGCCGAGGCGAAGAGCATCGCCCGCTCGCGCAGGCTCATGTCCTCGATCTTCCCCGCCAGGGGCTTCCAGTCGAAGGTCATTTCTTCTCCTGCCGCCCGGCGGGACTGGAGGACAGCAGGAACTCCACCACGCCGGGGCGCTCGCCGCTCGGGGGCCTGCGGATTTCGAGGCGCGAGAACGCCTGGCCGCGCAGCGCTTCCTCGCCGCGCAGGCGCTCGAGGTACGCGGCGACGCGCTCGGGATGCGTCGCGAGGCCGGCAATCGCCACCTCCCCGTCCTTCTCGGCAAACTGGATGCGCGTCAGCCACAGGCCGTCCATCGACAGGCGCGCGAGGGCGCGCAGCGCCCCGGAGTAGCCCTCGTTGCGGCCCAGGCCGCTTTCGGCCAGCGCCTGCGTGGTGCGGTGACGCTCGGCAAGCGTCGCCTCGAGCACCTTGCGGCGCTCGCCGAGCGTCTTGGCGAGCGCCTCCGGGCTCTCGCCGGCGCCGTAGACCTTGAGGCGCTCGATCTCGCTCCTCAGCCGCTGCTCGGCGTCCGCGACGTTGATCTCGAGCAGCGAGCTCTGCAGCGCGATGTACGCATAGAAGCCGACGACCCCGGCCACCACCAGCGCCATCGCCTGCAGCATGGCGAGCGCCGAAAACACTTTCTTCTGCTTGCGGAAGAGCGGGCTGTAGAGATTGATCTGCTGGCTCATAGGGCGCGCCTCTCCACCCGCAGTCCGGCGCCGAGCAGCTTGAGCCAGCGCCCGCCCTCGATCGCGTCCCAGCTCGAGCTCGCCGCCGGCAGGCGCATCGCCTGCGAGAGGTCCAGCGCCTCGACAGGCAGATACAGGTTCGCTGCCAGGTGGGCGCGCACGCCGCTTTCCTCCGGGACCGGCCCGAGCAGTACGCGCGCGAGCGAGAAGAACGGGAAGCTGCGCTCGCAGTGATCGAGGGAGCGCTGCGTCTCGACCAGGATCCGGTCGAGCAGCCGCGCGCGCTCGTCCTCGCCCGCCTCGGCAACCTGCGCCGCCGTGATGTCGAGCCGGCGCGAGAGGTAGAGTTCGCCATCGAATACCGCGGTGATCAGCCCGCCGTAGGGGTCGAACGTGAGCGCGATCGCGCCGCGCTTCTCCACCTCGAAGAGCAGCGCCGCGTTTCGCTGCGCCGTGTCCGGGATGTCGATCACGCTGAGCGCGATGCCGGCCTTCTCGAACCGGCCGATGGTGGCGCGAATGGTGTCGTTGCGGGCCGCCACCGCGTACATCTGGTGCGGGCGCGCCTCGGCGCCCACGGGCAGCGGCAGGTCGAGGACGTCGATGGTGGCGTCATCGACGTGGTAGTCGAGCATGTCCTTGATGCGCCAGCGGATCGCTGGCTTCAGCTCCTCGCGCCTCACCGCCGGCGCGTCGACCAGCAGGATCTGGTAGTCGGCCGGCCTGAGCAGCGTGGTGCAGGCGAAGCGCTTCGCGCCGAACTCTTTCGCCACGCGCTCGAGGGAGCGCGGCTCCTTGGGATCCCAGTCGCGCTCTTCCACGAACTCGGCAACGGGGCGCGCGCCCTCCCGGCGCACGTGGGCGAGGCTGACCCGGGTCTCGCCGAGGTCGACCACCAGCCAGCCCGGCGCCGCGCCGCGCCCGAATACCTTGCCGAAGAGTGCGCTCATGCAGAAATGAAACGGGGCATCCCGTGGGATGCCCCGCTTCCTAGGCGACGTGCCGCCTCAGGACGAATACGCGCCGGTGCCCACACTGGCGATGATCGTCGAAGCCGCGTGCGCGCAGTCAGTCTGCGCTGCGCCGCCGTCCGCGATGACAGTGACGTTCACCTTGCCGCCGTGGACCACCGTCGCGCCCGAGCAGACAGCGCCCGGAATCTCGGCCAGCACGTGCGTGATGGTCGGCGACGGCGAAACGTTGCGGTTGCGCGCCGCGGCGATCGCGATCGCGCTCGCCGTGGATGCCACCGCGGCGTTCTTCGTGGCGTCCTGGGATTCCTGCGTCAGGTTCAGGTACCGCGGCACCGCGACCGCCGCGAGGATGCCCAGAATCACGATCACCATCACCAGCTCGATCAGCGTAAAGCCTTCCTCTTGCCTTCTCATTCCCCCGCCCTCCCTTTCTTTTGACCGGACAACTTGACAGCAGGGCCGCAGCCCGGCAGCCAGTCTGACCGCCTACCCCTACCATGTCAAGCACTTAGCCGCAGGACTGCGAGTTGTTTGCAAAGTTGTGTAGGCTAGAGCAACGGGCGCACACCCAGGCTGAACAGGACGAACCCGCTGCCGGCGAGCACCAGCCAGCCGGTGAGCAGCGGATGGCGGCTGACCCACAGGTCGGGCTCGAAGCGCATCCGGTCGAGCGCCGCGCTGTGCTCCCGGGCGGCATAGGTTCGGTCGGCCCAGTGCTCGATGCCCTTGAGCAGGCTGGGCCGGAAGCACAGCACGATCCCGGCGGCGAGCGCCGCGACGTTCCCGATGATGAGGAACAGCCGCATGCTCTCGAAAGTCACCTCGAGCACGCCTAGGTCGCCCAGGTCGCGGAACGCCCGCGCGAGCGCCCCGGGCGCGAAGCCGAAGGTCAGCACGTCCAGGCAGTAGAGCGAGCCCGCCACCACCAGCACCCCGATGACGCGATGCGCGCGGTAGACGAAGCGCTTGATGTCGCGCGGCCGGTCGAAGCGCTGGGCCGCCTCGCGGGTGGAGATCCAGCGGGAGAGCCGCTCGTTCCAGCGCAGCACGCGCGCGCTGTCGAAAACGAGCAGCGCCCCGACGACGACTCCCAGCAGCGCGCCGACCAGAAGGCCGGCGAACAGCGCCTCGCCCACGAGGCCGATCAGGAATTCGATCGCGTTCCTCATTGCCGCGCCTTCCAGGTGAAAGACTCCACCGGCACCAGGCGCAGCCCGCGCGCCGAGTCGCGCCCGGGATCGAAGCGGCCGTTGCCGTCGAGGTCGTCGAAGTCCGGCTCCACCCGCAGGCGCACGCGCGCCGGCCCGGGGAGCGGGGTCACGAACTGCTCGGGGAAGCGCACCACGTACACGAGGTGGCGCTCGCGGGTGTCGAAGTACCAGGTGCCGGGCGCGACCGACGCCGGGTCGGCGGCGGCGTACTCGCCGGCGTAGGTGTCGGGACGCTCCGCCAGCAGCTTCATGGGGTTGCTGCCCGCTGCCGCGGCAGCCATGGCGTCCGTGCGCCCGCGCACCGCGGCGCCGGCGAACTCGATGTAGAGGGCGCTGCGCAGGCCCGTGAGCATGCTCTCCACCATCACGCGCTCGGCCTCGAAGCGCAGGCGCAGCAGCCGGTCGACCGCGACCACCAGGAGCAGGCTGACCAGGACGACGACGATGACCAGCTCGAGCAGCGAGAAGCCGCGCTCATCGCGCACCGCCGCCTCCACGCGCGGCCGAGGCCATGTCCCACATCGGCAGGAACACGCCGAGCGCGAGGATCAGCACCAGGATCCCCACGAACACCAGCAGGATCGGCTCGAGCTTCGCGGTCAGGCCCTCGACCTCGATCGTCACTTCGCGCTCGTACATGTCGGCGATCTCGGACATCAGCTCGTCGATCTCGCCGGTCTCCTCGCCCACCGCCACCATCTGCAGCACCACCGGGTCGAACACGCCCGCGGCCACCGCCGTGCGCAGGATGCTCTCGCCGCGCTCGATACCGTCGCGCATCTGCAGGATGCGCGATTCGAGATAGGCGTTGTCGACCACCTCGGCCACCAGCGCGAGCGCCTGCACGATCGGCACGCCGCTCTTGCCGGCGAGCGCGAAGCTCCGCGCGAAGCGCGCGAGCGTCGCCTTGTGGATGAGCGCGCCGATCACCGGCAGCTTGAGCTTGAGCCAGTCCCAGGCGTAGCGGCCTTTGGGCGTCTGCGTGTAGAGGCGCAAGCCGAACCCGGCGCCGACCAGGATGATGAGGAGCAGCCACCAGTAGGCCACGAAGAAATCCGAGGTGACGATCAGCACCCGCGTCATCAGCGGCAGGTCGGCCTTGAAGCTCGCGAACATCTTGGCGAAGGCCGGGATGACGAAGATGTTGATGATGAACATCGCGACCGCGACTGCGCCGATCACGATCATCGGGTAGCGCAGCGCGGCGCGGATGTCGTCGCGCATCTTCTTCTCGAAGGCGAAGAAGTCGTACAGGCGCAGGAACACCTCGTCCAGGCGCCCCGTCATCTCGCCCACGCGCACCATGTTGACCATGAAGCTGGAGAACACCTTGGGGTGCGCGCGCATGCTGAAGGAGAGCTCGCGCCCCGACTCCAGGCCGTCGCGCACCTCGCCCACCACCTTGGCGAGCGTCGGGTTCTGCGAGGACTCCTGCAGCCCGGCGAGCGCGCGGATGATCGGCACGCCGGATTTCAG
>CBDDRQ010000048.1:0-25611 GCA_965233125.1 uncultured bacterium | reverse complement strand
TCGGCGGCGGGCTCGGGGGGCGCGGGCATGCGCCTGCTCGAGCGCGAGCCTTACGACGCGCTGGTGCTCGATCTCTCGCTCCCCGACATGGACGGCCTGGAGCTGTGCCGGCGCCTGCGCGCGACGCACGACATTCCGGTGCTGATGCTCACCGCGCGCGGCGACGCCGCCGACCGCATCGTCGGCCTGGAGCTCGGCGCCGACGACTACCTGCCGAAGCCCTTCGAGCCCCGCGAGCTGCTGGCAAGGCTGAGGGCCATCCTGCGTCGGACGCAAGCCGGCGCTCGCAATATTCTCAGGTTTGGAAAACTGGAAATCGACCGCGACGCGCGCGCGGTGCGCGTGGAGGGCAGCGAGAAGAGCGTCACCGCCTACCAGTTCGCGCTGCTCGTGGCGCTCGCGGAGAACGCCGGGCGCGTGCTCTCGCGCGAGGCGCTCATGGACCTCGTCAAGGGCGAGGCGCTCGAGGCCTTCGACCGCTCGATCGACGTGCACGTCTCGCGCCTGCGCGCGGCGCTCGAGGACGATCCGCGCAAGCCCCGGCGCATCATCACCGTGCGCGGCGCGGGCTACGTGTTCGCCAAAGCGCAGGACTGATGCGCAAGCTGTACCTGCGCATCTACCTCGCGGTGCTCGCGAGCCTCGCGGTGCTCGTGCTCGCCGCCGGCGCGCTGTGGCGCCAGGTCGAGGACCGCGGCGGCCGGCAGGAGATCGCCGCGACCCTCGCCCTCAACGTCCTGCCGGAGGCGGGAGCGCCGCGCGAGCTGCACCAGGCGGCGCTCGAGCGGCTCACGGCCAACCTGCACGCCGATCTTTCCGTCTTTTCCCCGCAGAAGAGCCTCCTCGCTTCGGTCGGCGAGCCCCTGCCGTCCCCCGAGCGCGAAGGCTGGTCGGGCCGCGGCTGGGCGGTCGAGCTCGACGACGGGCGCTGGCTTGCGGTGCGCCTCTATCGCCACCAGCGCCATCCGGCCCTCGGCCTGGTGCTCGTGCTGGCGCTCATCGCCCTCGCGGTCGGCGTCGGCGCCTACCCGGTGGTGCGGCGCCTGACGCGGCGCCTGGAGCGTCTGCAGCAGGGGGTCGAGTCGCTCGCCGCGGGAGACCTGAGCGTGCGGGTGAAGGTGGAGGGCCGCGACGAGGTGGCGCGCCTCGCCGAGGGCTTCAACCGCGCCGCGGCGCGCATCGAGGCGCTGGTCGGCGCGCACAAGGCGCTGCTCGCCAACGCCTCGCACGAGCTGCGCACGCCGCTCGCGCGCATCCGCATGGCGCTCGAGCTGCCCGAGCGCCGCGGCGAAATGGCGCAGGACATCGCCGAGCTCGACGCGCTGGTCGACGAGATCCTGGTCGCGAGCAGGCTGGAAGCGCAGGAAGCGGTTTCCGCCGAGAACGTCGACCTGCTCGCCCTCGCCGCCGAGGAGTGCGCCCGCTACGAGGGCGTCGAGCTCGAGGGCGAGCCTACGACCGTGAGCGGAGACCCGCGCTTGCTGCGGCGAATGATCCGCAACCTGCTGGAGAACGCGCGCAAGCACGGTTCTCCTCCCGTCAGAGTTTCTTTGCGGGAGAAGGAGCTTCGCATCTGCGACGCAGGCCCGGGGGTGCCGGAGGGCGAGCGCGAGAAGCTCTTCGAGCCGTTCTATCGCGGGCTGGGGCTCTCGATCGTGCGCGGCATCGCGCGCCGCCACGGCGGCGAGGTCCGCTGCGAGGGAAACTGCTTCGTCGTTACGCTTTTGGCAGCGGCAGGCGCACGATGAACTCGCTGCCGCGGCCGGGGCCCTCGCTGCGCACCTGCACGCGGCCGCCGTGCAGCTCGACGTATTCCTTGACCAGCGACAGGCCCAGGCCGAGGCCGGCGCGCGGGCCGGGCTCCTCCGGCGCGCCCTGGGCGAAGAGGTCGAACACGCGCGGCAGCAGGTCGGGGGCGATGCCGTGGCCCTCGTCGACCACGCGCAGCACCGCTTCCTCGCCCTCGGTGGTGCCCTTGATCCAGATGCGCGCGCGCTCGGGCGAGAACTTGGAGGCGTTGGAGATCAGGTTGACGAACACCTGCCGCAGGCGGGTCGCGTCGGCCTCTAGCTCGATCGGCGGCAGGATCACGTGGGCCACCTGGCCGCGCTCGCGCAGCGAGGCGCTGGCGGTCTCGAGCGCGGCGTCGACAATCGCGCGCGCCGCGACGCGCTCGAGCTGGAGCGCGACCTTCGCCGCCTTGACGCGGCCGAGCTCGAGCAGGTCCTCGACCAGCGACTGCAGGTACTTCACCTGGCGGCGGATCAGCGTGGTGGCGTCGCGCAGCCGCGCCTCGCCGCCGGCGGCGATCGCGATCAGTTCCGAGGCGTTGGAGAGCACGCCGAGCGGCGTGCGCAGCTCGTGCGCCAGCGTGCCGAGGAGCAGGTCCTTGCGGCGGCTTTCGGTCTCGGCGGCGGCGGCGTGGTTGCGCAGGTTGTCGATCTGCCCCTTCAGGTCGGTGCGGTCGCGCAGGATCTTGCTCAGCCCTGCCGGGTTTCCCTCGCGGTCGCAAAGCCGGTTGGTGACGCCGGTAACGAAGATGCGCACGCCGTCCTTGCGCACCATCCAGCGGTCGTTCTCGCCCACGCCGTGCTCGAGCGCGGTCTCGCGCTCGGTGCGAGGGATGTCGAGGCGCTGGTCTTCCGGGGTGAACAGGACGCCGAAATTGCGCCCGACCATCTCCTCGGCGGCGTAGCCGAAGGTCCTCTGCGCGCCCATCAGCCAGGCGAGGATGGTCCCGTCGGCCTCCATCAGGATCAGGGCGTGCTCCTGCGCCTGCTCGAGGGTGAGCTCCACGAGCTCCGGGAGCCGCGGCGATTTGCTGGAATCCACGGCTTTTCGAAAGCCGCCCCGGCGCGGAGTTCCTAGATCTTGAAGCTCTCCAGCGTTTCCTTCGCGAACAGCTCCTCCGGCTCGAGCCGGCGCTTGGACAGGCCCTGCTCGTGGTGGTAGCGCAGGAATGTCTCCAGCACACGACGGTTCGCGGCGAGGCCGTAGGGCCACCAGTCCGCGCCCATCTCGCGCTTCGCCTCCTCGATGTGCGCGGTGAGCCAGGGCACCATCGCCGGCAGCGCGGCGGTCTGGTCGTAGGAGGCATAGGCCCTGTCCTTGGCCGCGCCGAAAGCCTTGGCGAGGGACTGCGCCACCCACGGATTGGCCGCGTACACGTCGCGACGGATCACCACGGTGTGCATGATCGGAAAGATCTTCGTGCGCCGGTAGTACGCCTTTTCCTGGTCGACGTAGTCGGGGAAAAGACGTTTTACGGCGTCGGGCTGCGTATGGAAAGTGGACGGGGTGCGCGCCGTGACCAGCGCGTCGAGCTCGCCCTCGGCGAGCATGCGGGACAGGGTCTTGCCTTCAGGAATTCGCGACAGTTTGATCGTCGAGGGCAAGCTGAGCTTCAGTTTCTCGTCCCTGCCGGGCTCTTCCTCGCCGCCGGAGAGGTGCTCGACGTCGGTGACCTTGACGCCGTAGTCGTCGGAGAGGATGCCGCGGATCCATACCGGCGCGGTCATCTGGTACTCGGGCACGCCGACCCGCCGGCCCTTGAGCTCCTCGGGCTTGCGGATGCCGCTCTTCGCCGAGACGAAGATGCACGAGTGGCGGAAGAAGCGCGAAGGGAAGACCGGGATGGCGATGAAGGGTGGATTGTCGCTGCCCAGGGAAGCCGCGTACGAGGAAAGGGACATCTCCGAGCAGTCGAACTCGCGGCTGCGCAGCATGCGGAAGAAGGTCTCCTCCACCGGCAGCGCGAGGTAGTTGAGCTCGATGCCGTCCGCGCGCACCGTGCCGTCGATGAGCGCGCGCGTGCGGTCGTAGTCCCAGCAGGCGAGCGTGAGGCGAAGCTTCTTCATTTCGGGCTCCGGGCGAGATTCTCGGCGATGGCGAGCAGCGTGCGGCGCGTCGCTTCGACCTGCGCCGCCGGCACGCCGCGCACCGCGATCTTATTCACTTCCTCGGCTAGCGGCACGAGCTTCCTCTCGAGCGAGCGGCCGCGCGCGGTCAGGTGGACATAGACGTTCTTGCGGTTCTCCGCGGTCTGGCGCCGCTCGACATACCCCGCTTCCTCCATCGCCTTGAGGGCGGCGAAGGTGGTCGGCTCGCTCATGCCCGCGAGCTCCGAGAGCTGGCGCTGCGTGAGGCCGTCCTCCTGCCACAGGATGCGCAGGAACGCCCAGTGCCCGAAGGGCACCGCGTGCGCCGCGAGGCGCTCGGTCAGCCCGCGCGTGAGCGCGCGCGCCGCCTCGCGCACGAGGTGCGCTAGGCGCTCTTCGGCTGGTGTCTTAACGGGACTTCCTTTCCGGTTCGCCCCGACTCGAGGATCGCCAGGCAGACCTCGAGCGTCGCCATGCCCCATTCGCCGCTGTGCAGTGCGGGCTTATTGTTGATCACAGTTTCATAAAGCTCGTCGATGACTTCCCGGCGTGGAATCTGCGGCGCGGGCAGGGGGTCGAGGCGCTTCTCCTCGTCACCGTAGATCATCACCCCGTCGGGGAGCGGGCGCAGGTCGGCGCGCTCGCACGAGGCGATGAGGAAGCCGAAGTGCTGATGGTGCGTCTGCAAGGGAGCTTCTCTTTTCTCGTGCCTCTTTCGATCATCGAGAGTCTTTCTCGCCATGCCGTACTGTGCCGGATCTTTCCGGCTTCCCATCTCGCCGACCCAGCCCATCAGCTCGTCGGAATCGAAATGCGCGTAGCCGCTGTAGGTCAGGCTGGCGAAGGCGCCGTCCTCGAATGCGAGCAGCGCCGAGTACGCGCCTTCGGTCGGCCGCGCCCTGTCCCAGGCTCCGGTGTGTGATTTCACATAAGAAATACGGCTTTGTGAAAGCGCCCTGGCGACATCGACCTGATGCGCGGCCTGGTTGAACACGGCGCCGCCGCCGCGCGCGGTGTCGAGCTCTTCCGGCCGGCGCGGACGGTAGAGGTAGTCGGTGAAGTTGAGCGCGGTGATCATGCGCAGCTTTCCGTATCTGCCAGCCTGGATGAGTTCCCGGGTTTTTCTTATGGGTAAATCGAAGCCGTGACTATGACCCACCACGAGCTGCACGCCCGCTTTGGCTGCCGCGTCGATCATGCGCCGGCACTCCTCGAGGCTGAGCGCCATCGGCTTCTCGACCAGCACGTGCTTGCCGTGCCGCGCCGCGAGGCAGGCGTGCTCGGCGTGGTACTGGTGCGGGGTCGCAACGTAGATCACGTCCACGTCCGACCGGCAAAGCTCTTCGACGGTGGAAAAAACCCTTCCCTCGAAGGGGACCTTGCGCAGCTCGGCCGCCGCTGTCAGCGCCACCCGCGGGTCGGCGAAGGCGGGCGCCATCACCTGGAACGCCCGTCCGAGCCCGGCCACCCCTATCCGCAGCTTGCGCACGCGGGTACCATAATTTACTTAGGAGGCTAAGTAAATGCTGAGCCGCGAGCAGAACGAGCTGCTTTGCCGCGTCGAGGGCGCGGCGCCCATGGGCCAGCTCATGCGCCGGCACTGGCTGCCGGTGTGCATGGCCGAGGAGGTGGCCGAGCGGGACGGCGCGCCCGTGAAGGCGCGGCTGCTGGGCGAGGACCTCGTCGTCTTCCGCGACTCCGAGGGCCGCATCGGCGTGCTGCACGAGCGCTGCCCGCACCGCAATGCCTCGCTCGTCTTCGGCCGCAACGAGCAGTGCGGCCTGCGCTGCCTCTACCACGGCTGGAAGTTCGACGTGGAGGGCAACGCAGTCGAGATGCCCACAGAGGCCTTGAAGAAGAACTCCTCCATAAAAGCGAAGGCGTATCCGGCCCGCGAGTCGGGCGGGTTCGTCTGGGTCTGGATGGGCCCGATGGAAGAGATGCGCGAGCTCGAGCCGCCCGCGTGGGCGCCGCAGCCCGGCATCGGCTACGCCATCGTCAAGATGCACGCCGCGTGCAACTGGGCGCAGGTGCTGGAAGGCTCGATCGACTCCGCCCACAGCTCGAGCCTGCACTCGACCAACATGCCGGCGGCGCAGGACGTCCAGGGCTCCACCGCGACCGATTCCGCGTGGCTGCGCCCCTCGAACGACAAGGCGCCGCGCCTGCAGTTCCAGCCGACGGGCTACGGCTTCAAGTACGCCGCCATCCGCACGCCGATCAAAAACCCCGAGACGCACGACTACGTGCGCACCACGCTCTTCATCGCGCCCTTCACCGTGCTGATTCCGCCGAACGACCAGTACAACCTCGCGCAGATGCTGGTGCCGCTCGACGACGTGAACACGATGTTCTACTGGATCGCCTGGCACCCGGACCCGTCGAAGGGCATCTCGCAACAGGCGTGGCGAAAATTTTGCGGGGCGGAGGTCGGTGTCGATCTTGATAATGATTTCAGGAAGCTCAGAAACCTGACGAACCGCTACCTGCAGGACAGGGAGGCGATGAAGCGCGGCGACTTCACCGGCATCCACGGCATCCCGACGCAGGACATGGCGATGTGGGAGTCGATGGGGCCGATCGTGGACCGCAGCCAGGACCATCCAGGCGCGAGCGACATGGCGGTGGTGCAGTTCCGCCGAATGATGGTCGCCGCGGCGAAGCGCGTCGCCGATGGCGGTCCGGCCATCGGCACCACCGCGCCGCGCACCCCGCACGACCGGCTCGCGTCCTTCGAGGGCATCGTGCCGAAGAGCGCCGACTGGCGCACCCTCGGCGAGCCGCTACCTGAGGTGGTACTGAAAGCGTAGCTGCAGGAAGTCGATGCCGGGGTTGGGCCTGCGGATGCCGCCGTTGGAGAGGTGCTGCAGGCGCAGGCTGAGGTCGTAGCGGTCGCGCGGCCCGAAGCGCAGGCCCGCCCCGATGTGGTCGCCGAACTGGAAGCGGGTGCTGAACGAGCGGTCGTGGTCGATGTGCAGGTCCGAGAGCAGGTGGAAGCCGATCGCCGCCTCGAGGTAGGCCGAGCCCGGCGCGGTGCCCTCCAGGCGGAACACCGGCGTGAGGCCGACGTCGTAGATCGTGTCTTCGCCGTTGCGCCAGCCGCCGGCGGAGAGGTCCCAGTAGCCGCCGAGCTCCCAGCGGCCGCCGCGCCACCAGCGCCGCTCCCACTTCCACTGCAGCCCGGCGCGCCACATGCGCACGTCGTCGTTGTAGCCGAGCTCCGTGGAGACCCCGTCCACCGCGGCCGCGGGCTGGACCGCCATGAGAACGAGCGCGGAAGCCGCCAGCGTTTTCCGTATCATTGGGGCCATCATGGCACAGTACGTTTACACGATGCGGCGGGTGAGCAAGGTCGTCCCGCCCAAGCGGACCATCCTCAAGAACATCTCGCTCAACTTCTTCCCGGGGGCCAAGATCGGCGTGCTCGGGCTGAACGGCTCGGGCAAGTCGACGCTCCTCAAGATCATGGCCGGCGCCGACGACAACTACGAGGGCGAGGTGATCCGCATGCCCGGGATCAAGGTCGGCTATCTGGCGCAGGAGCCGCTCCTTCCGAAGGGCAGCACCGTGAGGGAAGCGGTCGAGGAGAGCCTGGGCGAGACTGCCGCGGCGAAGAAGCGCCTGGAGGAGATCTACGCCGCCTACTCCGAGCCCGACGCCGACTTCGACAAGCTCGCCGAGGAGCAGGCGAAGCTCGAAGCGATGGTGAATACCGGCGGCGCCAACGAGATGGAGGTGGCCGCCGACGCGCTGCGCCTGCCGGAGTGGGAGCAGAAGGTCGACGTCCTCTCGGGCGGCGAGAAGCGCCGCGTGGCGCTGTGCCGGCTGCTGCTCTCCAAGCCCGATCTGCTGCTGCTCGACGAGCCGACCAACCACCTCGACGCCGAAAGCGTGGAGTGGCTCGAGCAGTACCTGCAGCGCTTCCCGGGCACCGTGGTCGCCGTGACGCACGACCGCTACTTCCTGGACAACGCCGCGGGCTGGATCCTCGAGCTCGACCGCGGCTACGGCATCCCCTGGGAAGGCAACTACTCGAGCTGGCTCGAGCAGAAGGAAAAGCGCCTGCAGGTCGAGTCGAGCCAGGAAGTCGCGCGCATCAAGGCGATGCAGGCGGAGCTCGAGTGGGTGCGCCAGAACCCGAAGGGCCGCCAGACCAAGTCCAAGGCGCGCCTCGCGCGTTTCGAGGAACTTTCTTCTCAGGAATATGTTTCCCGCAATGAAACCCAGGAAATATTCATCCCGGTCGCCGAGCGCCTGGGCAACGAGGTGATCGAGTTCAAGGGCGTCTCCAAGGGCTACGGCGAGCGCCTGCTCATGGACAAGCTCTCCTTCAAGGTGCCCCCGGGCGCCATCGTCGGCATCATCGGCCCGAACGGCGCGGGCAAGTCCACGCTTTTCCGGTTAATAACAAAACAACAACAACCTGACGCCGGGAAAATCCTCATCGGCAAGACGGTGAAGCTCGCGCACGTCGACCAGGCGCGCGACGAGCTGCAGGCGGAGAAGACGGTGTTCGAGGACATCTCCGGCGGCCAGGACACGATCACCGTGGGCAAGTTCCAGATGCCCTCGCGCTCCTACCTCGCGCGCTTCAACTTCCGCGGCGCCGACCAGCAGAAGCCCGTCGGGCAGCTCTCCGGCGGCGAGCGCGGGCGCCTGCACCTCGCGCGCATGCTGATGTCGGGCGCGAACGTCCTGCTGCTCGACGAGCCCTCGAACGACCTCGACGTCGAGACCCTGCGCGCGCTCGAGGAGGCGCTCCTGGAATTCGCCGGCAGCGTGCTCGTCATCTCGCACGACCGCTGGTTCCTCGACCGCATCGCCACCCACATCCTCGCCGCCGAGGACGACGCGCGCTGGGTGTTCTTCGACGGCAACTACCAGGAGTACGAGGCCGACAAGAAGAAGCGCCTCGGCGAGGAAGCCGCCCGCCCGCACCGCATCAAGTACAAGGCCCTGAAGGCCTAGCCCCACCCTTGCGGGGGTTGGTTTTACAAAATGGGTACGATCGTACCCATTTCGGCCCTCCCAACCCCTTCCACCATGGCCGGTATGCGGACCGCGACTGCCGCAGGATGCTCGAATTGCGCCTTCGCCAGTCCCGGCGTAAGGTCATACGATGGCAAGCAACCGCCCGGCGTCATGATTTTCGCGGAGCTCGAGTATCAAAAGCACTACTCGGACGTTCATGCCGAGTTGCTTGCCGTCGTGGACAAGCACTTCTCGCGGGTGCAGTCCGGACTCCAGGGGGATTCGTGGATCTGGATCTTCGACGGTGAAGAGAAAGTCGCTATCGATACCTTCACTTCGATGAAGCATCAGATCAAGTCGGCCAAGGCCGGCGCACACGTCCGGAACTGCCATTGCTCGATGTGCCCCAATTCCCGGAGCTGCCGACCAATAGAGGACAAGGTGACTAGCGCGATGGAGCGCCCGTGAGCGAGCAATGGGAGTTCTACTTCGCGCGCGTCAACGACGCCCTCGCATCCATCTATCTGGACGTTGCCGCCGCAAAGACGGCTCCTGACCCGCAGAACCCATGGCTGCACTGGGTATGGGTGAATCTTCGCAGGCCCAGACAGGATGGCTTGTCAGATTCGGAGGAAGCTCCACGACTCTACGAGATTGAGGACGCACTGTCCTCGGTTGTACGCGATACGGCGGGGGGGTTGCTCGTCGGCCGCATCACGACTTCAGGGCGTCGCGAGTTTTATTTCTACGGCCCGAGGTCTGAAGGGCTGGAGCACGCGGTGACCGAAGTCCTTGGCCGATTTCCCGACTACGAGATGGAATCCGGCACCAAGCGGGACGAGGCGTGGTCGCACTATTTCAATGTGCTCTATCCGAGTCCGGAAGATTGGCGACGGATCAAGAACGGCCATGTGCTGGAACATCTCGAAAGGGAAGGTGACCGCCACGAACTGCCGCGCCCGGTCCGCCATTGGGCCTATTTCCCGAGCGCCAAAGACCGGGAGGCCTTCCTGGCGCGGCTCGAGTCGCTTGGGTTTGCCATCGTGGGGCGCGCTGAAGCCGGCGCGCCAGCGCACCCTTATGGCGTAACCTTCGAACGCACGGACAGCGTCGAATCGGGCCACATGAACGAGCTTACGATCGAGCTGCTCCGCATGGCGATTGAGGGGAGTGGCACATACGATGGCTGGGAGACGTCCGTGGAGCGCGGGGGTGACTAGGCATCGATCGGTTTCCGTCTCGACACTGAAGGCCATCGCGGCCGCGTTCAACGCCCACGATCTGGATGCCATCATGGCGTTCTTTGCCGACGATTGCTCCTTGGACTTGCCTCGGGGACCCGATCCCTGGGGCAGGCGCTTCACGGGGAAAGCGGCCGTGCGAGAGGGCCTGGCGACCCGCTTCAAGGGTCTTCCGGACGTCCACTACAGTGACGACCGGCACTGGGTGAGCGGCAACCTGGGTGTGTCGGAGTGGCTGCTGACCGGCACGACACCCGAGGGCGTGCGACTCGAAGTCCGTGGATGCGACCACTGGGAATTCCTCGACGGGAAGGTCGTGCGGAAAGACTCGTACTGGAAGATCGTCGATAAGCCGGCATGACGCAGCGCATGCCAATCGCCGAGTTTCCGGACCAGACGTACCTGATCGACGCGCATCGCTTGCGCGAGCAAATCGGCGAGGTCACCCTGATCGATCTGCGGCCGGCAGAGGATTTCGCGCTTGGCCATATCGAAGGCAGCAAGCACCTCGATATCTACGGCGTGAGCCTCAACGATTCGTCCGATGCCCCGTTGAGCGCTTTCCTCTCGCTTTTCCGGACTCTCTTCGGGACGCGGGGCGTATCCCAGCACAAGCCGGTAGTGATCTATGACCACGAGAGCGGGGAGCGGGCGTCCCGAGCGGTCTGGCTGCTCTCGGTTCTTGGCCATCCGGACGTAAGGATTCTCGATGGCGGGACGCGTGCGTGGACCGAGTCGGGAAATCGGCTCGTCCGCTTGACGACGGCGCCCCCGCCGGTCGATCCTGCAAAGGCGCCGCCGACGTCCCCGCCCTACAAGGGAGCCCTCAACCTGGAGCTGCTGGCTACCCGGTTCGACGTTCACCGTGCCATCGACGATGAAGGAAGCGTCATCGTCGACGTCAGGCGCGAGTCGGAGTACCGGGGCGCGGAGAAGCGCGCGCGGCGCGCCGGTACGATCCCCGGCGCCGTGCACATCTTCTGGCGCGAGCACCTGGACGAGCACGGCGCATTCCGTCCGGCGCACGAAATCCGCGATCTCTACCTCTCGAGAGGCGTAACGCCCGACAAGACCGTCATTCCCGTCTGCCAGGGAGGCTACCGGTCGGCCAATACGTTCATCGCCCTGAAGTCGCTGGGCTACCCGCACGTCCGGAACTACGTGGCGTCCTGGGGAGAATGGGGAAATCGGGACGATTCGAAGATCGTGGTCCCGGACGCCGAGGCCCGATAAAGCACGATCCTCCTGTCAGGGGGTCGGCGGGGAGGATTCGCGCAGGCGCTGCTTGAAGGCCTTGGCGGCGAGGAACAGACCGCCGTCGGCGCCGTCGATGAAGTGGATGTGCCGGCCGGCGTAGTCGAAGACGAGGCAGGTCATGTGCGCGCGGTCGGTGACGTGCAGCCCGTACACGAGCTCGCGCCGCGCGAAGCGCGGCTCGAGCCAGGCTTCCAGCGCCTGGCGCTGCGCGGCGGTGCCGGAGAGGATCTGCCGGTAGAGGTCGTTGAACTTGCGCACGTCGGCGTTGCGCACCAGGGTGGGCTTGTAGCGGCTCCAGTCGGTGAGCTCGGTGCGGATGCCGAACTTCATGAGGAACCAGCCGAGCAAGGTGATGGCGCGCACGCGCATCAGGTACTTGAACCTGCCGAAGGCGCCCAGGCCGCCGGCGCGCACGCCGACCTCGTTGCCCACCTGCCGCGCGGAGAACGACATGGCGAGGTTCGCCACGGTGATGGGATGGCAGGCTTCCTCGTCGCCGTAGACCGTCCTCACCTGGGCGATGACGTCGCGGTACACCGCGGCGGCCTCGCCGGGGTCGGGGCTGAGCGCGCGCACCATCAGGCTCACCGTCTCCCCGCGCGGGCTGCGGATGTCCTGCCAGCGGCATTCGAGCCCATCGAAGCTCGCCTGCGCCGGGACCGAGCCGGGCTTGACCGCGCAGGCGTCGGCGGTCGCGGGGTCCTTCATGGTGCGATCGGCGTAGGCCATGCCGCCGCCGGCGAAGAGCGCCTGCACGTAGTTCTCCGACACGCGGTAGCGCGCCACCCAGACGCTCAAACCGGCTTCATCAATACGTTTCACAGGAAGGGTGGCGATGCGCAGATCCAGGTTGAACGAGGCGCGCGCCAGCTCCTGCGTGCGCAGCAGCGCCGCGCGCGCGGCATCGAGGAGCTCCCCCGGCACGCACAGCATCGAGCCGTCGCCCTCGAAGACGAACGGGATCTCGACCGCGCCGGCGGCGTTGAGCACCGCGGTGATGGTGGCCGCGCCCGCGGTGTTGACGTTCTTGTAGCGGCCGGACTGGACGGCGGCGGTGGAATCGCGCACGTCCGACATCACCACGTGCCAGTCCGGGGGCAGGCGCGCGAAGCTCTCGGTCCGCGTCACGTCGCGGAAGTCGGTGATGACCGGCAGCTCCGCGTAGAAGCGCGCGCTGGACACGCTCAGAGAAACGGCGCGAACAAGCGCGCGATGCCGTCGCGCAGCTTGACCGGGACCGGCCGCGCGTCGACCTGGGCGAGCGAGACGCGGCGCGCGGCGCCGATGCGCGCCTGCGCGAGCCCCTCCATGTGCGCGCCGAACTCGATGCTGTACACCTCGAGGCCGAGCTCGAAGTTCAGGCGCAGGCTGCGCGCGTCCCAGTTCGCCGAGCCGATCAGCGTCCAGGCGCCGTCGACCACCATCAGCTTGGAGTGGTCGAAGGCGCCGGCGCTGGTCCAGACGCGGCAGCCGCGGTCGAGCACCTGCCAGAGCTGCCCCCACACCGCCCAGTGCACGTGCGGCAGGTCGCTCTTGCCGGGCAGCAGGATGTCGACCTCGACCCCGCGCAGCGCGGCCGCGCCCAGCGCCGCGGAGAGCGCGCCGTCGGGGAGAAAGTAGGGCGTGAGGATGCGCACCGAGCGCTGCGCCGCGTTCAGGCCGCCGAGGATCGCCCAGCGCAGCCGCTCGGAGCTCTCGTCGGGCCCGGCCTCGATGCCGCGCGCGAGCGCGTCGCCGGCGGCCGCGAGCGGCGGGAACCAGCGCTCGCCGCGCAGCGCCTCGCCGGCGGCGAACTGCCAGTCCTCGGCGAACACCTCGGCGAGATGCGCCACCACCGGCCCGCGCAGGCGGAAGTGCAGGTCGCGGAAGGCCTGCTCCGGCTCCTCCGGCCGCCAGTAGCGGCAGTCGACGTTCATGCCGCCGGTGAAGCCGAGCGCGCCGTCCGCGACGAGGATCTTGCGGTGGTTGCGCAGGTTGAGCGCGTGCAGCCGCGCCGGCACGAGCGGCGGGTTGAACACCGCCACCTGCACGCCGGCGCGGCGCAGCGGCTTCACCGCCGAGGAGCGCGAGAAGCGCGCGTCGACGTCGTCGATCAGCACGCGCACCTCGACGCCGCGCTTCGCCGCCGCGGCGAGCGCGGCGACGAACTGCTCGCCGATGCCGTTGCCGTCGAAGATGTACGAGGCCATGGCGATCGAGGTGCGCGCGGCGCCGATCGCCTCCAGCATCGCCGGGTACGCCTGCGCGCCGTCGACCAGCGGCTCGACCGCGTTGCCGCCGAGGAGCGGGCGCTGCACCACCTCGCCCACCAGGCGCGCGAGCGGCGCGAGGTGCGTGCCGGGCTCCCCGGGCGGCTGCTGCGGCAGGCTGCGGTAGCGCTCGACGCGCCGGCGCAGCCGCGCGGCGCGCCGCTCCACGCGGTTGATCCCGAGCACGAGGTAGAGGATCGGCCCCAGCGCCGGCAGCACCCAGATGACGATCACCCACAGCGCCGCCGAGCGCGCCTCGCGCTTGAAGATGAGCGCGTGCCCGGAGGCGAGCAGCGCCGCGAGCATCACGGAAGCAGCGAAGGCGATGTCGACGGCATACGACATGGGGCGATTGTCCCGAAACTTGCCGCTTTCGGGGGGGTCAGCCTTATATGCGCGCCGTCACCATCGAGCCCCGCCGGCCGGGCTCCCTCAGGCTCGAGGAGGTCGAGGAGGCTCCAGGGCCTGCCATCCGGGTTCGCACCCTGGCGATCGGGGTGTGCGGCACCGACCGCGAGCTGGTCGCGGGCGAGTACGGCGAGGCGCCGCGGGGGCGCGACCGCCTGGTCCTGGGCCACGAATCGCTCGGCCGCGTGATCGAGGCGCCGCGCGACAGCGGGCTGCAGACGGGCGACCTGGTCGCCGGCATCGTGCGCCATCCGGACCCGGTGCCCTGCGCCAACTGCGCGCTCGGCGAGCCCGACATGTGCCGCAACGGCGGCTACACCGAGCGCGGCATCAAGCAGCTCGACGGCTTCGGCGCGGAGCGCTGGGCGGCGGATGCGGGCTTCGTCGTCAAGGTGAGCCCGGTCCTGGGCCTCGCCGGCGTGCTGCTCGAGCCCGCGAGCGTGCTCGCCAAGGCCTGGGAGCACATCGAGCGCATCGGTCTGCGCTCGCGCTGGGCCCCCCGGCGCGTGCTGGTCACGGGCGCGGGCCCGGTCGGGCTGATCGGCGCGATGATGGGCGTGCAGCGCGGCCTCGAGGTGCACGTGCTCGATCGCAACGAGGACGGGCCCAAGCCGGCGCTGGTGCGCGCCCTCGGCGCGCGCCACCACCTGAAGTTTCCCGCCTTCGAGCCCGACATCGTGATCGAGGCGACCGGCGCGCCGGGCGTGATCGCCCAGGCGGTCGCGGGCAGCGCGCCGGGGGGCATCGTCTGCCTCACCGGCCTGGGCGGCGCGGCGCACGCCGCGTCGTTCGACGTCGCCGCGCTCAACCAGACAATGGTGCTCGAGAACCGCGTGGTGTTCGGCACCGTGAACGCGAACCGGCGCCACTACGAGGAAGCCGCGCTCGCGCTCGAGCGCGCCGAGCGCGGGTGGCTCGAGCGCCTGATCACGCGCACGGTGCCCCTGGGGCGCTGGCGCGAGGCCTACGAGAAGCGGCCGCACGACGTGAAGACGGTGCTTACCTTTGAGGATTGAGGACTACGCGCTGATCGGCGACTGCGAGAGCGCGGCGCTGGTCGCGCGCGACGGCTCGATCGACTGGCTGTGCTGGCCACGCTTCGACTCGGCGGCGTGCTTCGCGGCGCTGCTCGGCAAGCCGGAGAACGGGCGCTGGAAGATCTGCCCGCGCGAGCGGTCGCTCTCGGTCAAGCGCTCCTACCGCGGCGACACGCTGATCCTGGAGACGGGGTTCGAGACCGCCGAGGGCGCGGTGCGGCTCGTCGACTTCATGCCGGTGCGCAACGGCGCCTCCGACCTGGTGCGCATCGTCGAGGGCGTGCGCGGGCGCGTGGCGATGGACATGGAGCTCATCCTGCGCTTCGACTACGGCGCTTCCGTGCCCTGGGTGACGCGCCTCGAGAGCGGGCACGGCATCCGCGCCGTGGCCGGGCCAGACAAGGTGAAGCTCTATTCGCCGGTGCGCCTCGAGGGCGAGAAGCTCACCACCCGGGCGCGCTTCGAGGTGGCTGCGGGCGAGCGCCTGGCGTTCACGCTCGAATACACCCCGTCGCACCTGCATCCGCCGGTCGAGCCCGACCCGGATACGGCGCTCGCGGAGACCGAGCAGTTCTGGCGCGAATGGGTCAGCCGCTGCAAGATCGGCGGCGAGTGGGGCGCGGCGGTGTGCCGCTCGCTCATCACGCTCAAGGCGCTCACCTACGCGCCCACCGGCGGCATCGTCGCCGCGCCGACCACGTCGCTCCCCGAGCACCTCGGCGGCGTGCGCAACTGGGACTATCGCTTCTGCTGGCTGCGCGACGCGACGCTGACGCTGCTCTCGCTCATGGACGCGGGCTACCAGGAGGAAGCCTCGGCGTGGCGCGACTGGCTGGTGCGCGCCGTCGCGGGCGCGCCCGAGCAGATGCAGATCATGTACGGCATCGCCGGCGAGCGGCGCCTGCCGGAGCTCGAGCTGCCGTGGCTGCCGGGCTACGAGGGCTCCGCGCCGGTGCGCATCGGCAACGCCGCCTGCCGGCAGCTGCAGCTCGACGTCTACGGCGAGGTGATGGACGCGCTGCACCAGGCGTACAAGGTCGGCCTGCCGGCGCACGAGCCCTCGTGGGAGATGCAGCGGGCGCTGCTCGCGCACGTGGAGAAGGTCTGGGAGCAGCCCGACGCGGGCATGTGGGAGATCCGCGGCGCGCCGCGGCACTTCACCTATTCCAAGGTGATGTGCTGGGTCGCCTTCGACCGCGGCATCAAGGCGGTCGAGACCTGGGGCCTGCCCGGCCCGGCGGAGCGCTGGCGCGAGCTGCGCGCGAGGATCCACGCCGACGTGTGCGAGCGCGGCTTCCGCCGCTCGAAAGGCTGCTTCGTGCAGAGCTACGGCTCGAACGAGCTCGACGCGAGCCTGCTGCTGATCCCCATGACGGGCTTCCTGCCCATCCACGACCCGCGCGTGGAAGCGACCGTCGAGGCGGTGCGCAGGGAGCTCACCGACGGCGGGCTGGTGCTGCGCTACCGCACGCGCCGCGGCCTGGACGCGCTGCCGCCGGGGGAGGGCGTGTTCGTCGCCTGCAGCTTCTGGCTGGTCGACGTGCTGTGCATGCAGGGGCGCCTCGCCGAGGCGCGCGCGCTCTTCGAGCGCCTGCTCGCGCTGCGCAACGACGTCGGCCTGCTCGCCGAGGAGTACGACCCGCGCCGGCGGCGCCACCTCGGCAACTTCCCGCAGGCGTTCTCGCACGTCGCGCTCGTCAACAGCGCCATGGGCCTGAGCAAGCAGGCCATGCCCGCCGAGGAGCGCGCCGCGGCCTGAACCTTGCTGGGGTCTGCCCACCATGATCCGATCTCTCGTCGTTCTTGCCGCCGCCGGCGCCGCCGCGGCGTACTTCTATTCCCGGGGCCGCAGGCCGGCCGCGCCGGTCGAGGCCCCGGAGGACCGCCAGGTCGAGGAAAGCATCCGCGCGAAGCTCGCCGAGGTCGTGGCGGCCCCCGGCGCGGTCCATGTCACGGTCCATAACGGCATGGCCTCGCTGCGCGGGCCGGTCCTGCCGGGGGAGCGCGACCGCGCGCTCGCCGCGGCGCTCGAGGTGCCGGGGGTCCTGCTGGTGAAGAACTTCCTGGAGCCGGTCGAGCCCGCGCCTGCGTCTACCTGAGCTGCTTCGCCGTGATCGGCGGCGCCGGCCGCACGCTCTCGCCGCGCTCCAGGACGAAAGTGAACTCCAGTAGGAAGGCGTCCTTTTCTCTGCGGAATTTCCCGATCAGCGCGCGGGTCACGCCGAACTGGCTGTCGGTCTCGAGGTACGGGTCGTCGGGGTCGTAGACCTGCGAGGCGACGCTCTTGAAGCCGGGCTTGACGATGAGGAAATGCAGGTGCGCCGGGCGGAAGTTGTGGCGCTTCTGCGCGCGCAGCAGCGCGCCGGTGGGGCCGCCGGTGGGCACCGGGTAGCCCGCGGGCATGACGCTGCGGAAGGCGAACGAGCCGTCGGCTTGCGTGGTGAAGGTCCCGCGCAGGTTCATCTCCGCCTGCGAGGGATCCTGGTTCTCGTACAGCCCGCTCGGCGCCGACTGCCACACGTCGACCTCGGCGCCCGGGACCGGCCTTCCCTCGGCGTCTTTGACGCATCCCCTGAACAGCAGCGGCGCCCCCGGCGTCTGCGAGCGCACGATCGAGTCTCCGTTCGCGCAGCGCGGACTGCCGGCGCGGTAGAAGGGCCCGAGGTTGTTCGCCTGCGTGGGTTGGCGGTTGTTCAGCAGGCACACCAGGTTCGACACGCCGAGCGCGCCGGCGAGCAGCATCGCCTCGTTGTGGCTCGGCGTGCTGTGCTGGCCGATGGCATTGAGATGGCCGATCGCCTGCTGGAACTCCTTCTCGGTCAGCCGCACCTCGCGGATGAAGGCGTGCAAATGCGCAATCAACGCGGAAAGAATCTCCTTCGTGCGCGCATCCGGCGTGCGCTGCATCTCGGCGAGCACCGCGCGCGTCACGTCCTCCTGCGTCTCGATGATCATGGAACCTCCGGCGAGCCGGAAGTCTAGCGCGGCTTGATGTGGCGGCTGCCCGACGAATGCGCGCGCGGCGCGCCGAGCTGCGGGCTGGCGAAGCTGCGCGGCTTGTGCTGGAAGCTGCGCGGCTTGTGCTGGAAGGTGCGCGGCTGGTGCTGGAGGTGCGGGGTGCTGTTGATGATCGGCCGGCGGCGGGACTCAGGCACCCTGACATAGGGCTTCACGTGGACCTGCCTCGGTTGACGCACGAAAGGCCGGTGGTGGTGCCAGGGCTGCCAGAACACCGGCCGGTGCACGTGCCACCAGGGGCCGTACACGATCAGCGGATCGTAGTAGCGCACGTAGACGACCTCGCGCTGCGGCTCGGGCAGGTGGCCGTGGGCCGCGGCGCGGGTGCGCAGCGACTGCACGGTAACCATCACGGATGCCTGCTGGTAGATATAGGCCTGCGAAAGGTCCAGCATCCACTGCGGGCTCTCGGCCATGCGCGCGAGCAGCTCCGGATAGGCGATGAGGGCGCCGACGCTCGGATGCCAGTGCGGCTGCGCCGGCACGCCGCGCGCCGCCTCGCCGACCTGGCCGGGATAGGCGGCGGCGACCAGGATGTGGTGGACGAGCTCGTCCGGGTAGAGCGCGACCGGCGCGAGGAGGGCGTCGAGCTCGGGCTGATCGAAGCTGCGCGCCTGGGCGGGGATTGCCGCCACGAGCAGAAGCAGGAAAACGAGCTTGCGCATGGAGGGACTTTAGTCCCGCGCGCGTCCCGCAGGTGTAACCGATTGTACCGGCACGAATCCTGCAAGCGCTTGAACGCCATGCGGAAAATAGCCGGGCTGCTGCTTCTCGTCCTGCCGGGATTCGCGTTCGCGGAAAGTCCCCATCAGGAGGAATTCACCGCGCTCGACCTGAACCGCGACGGCAAGGTGTCGATCGCCGAGGCGGCGGGCCACGCTGCGGTGGTGGTGCGCTTCGACCGCGCCGATCGCAACCGCGACGGCCGGCTCACCATGGCCGAGTTCAACCGGCTGAAGAAGCTGAAGATCCCCGTCAACCAGAAAGCGCTTGCCCGCCGCAACGCCGGCGTGGGCGCTTCCGGGCGCCGCTAGGTCGCCTCCGCGACGGCCGGGGCTGGCGCGGCCCCCTGCATCTGGGCGAGGAGCTGCGCGTGGTGCGTGGCGATGACGGCCTTCACCGGCAGGTGGTCGGAGGCGAGCGCGGCGAGCGGGGAGCGGTGCGCCTTGAGCGCGAGCAGCGCGTGGCGCGGGCGCACCCAGACGCGGTCGAGCGCGAGCAGCGGCCAGCGCGAGGGGAACGAGCGCTCGGCGGGCGAGCGCCCGAGCAGCGCGTGCATCCAGCGCAGCGGGCGCCCGAGCGGCATCCACTCGTTGATGTCGCCGAGCACCACTACTCTTTCTGTAACAGGAGTTTGCCGGAGAAGCTCCAGTATCTTCCTCACTTGATATCTTCTTTCCGCAGGCCACAGGCCGAGGTGCGTCACGATCACGCGCACCGTCTCGCCGCCGACCTCGAGGTCGACGTCGAGGGCATTGCGCGGCTCGCGCCCGGAGTAGGTGAAGCCAAGGCGGCGCACCGCGAGCACCCGACGGCGCGTGACGAGCGCGTTGCCGTAGGGGCCGTCGTGGCGAAGGAGCGTGAGGCCCGGCACCGCCTCCATGCCCAGGCGGTGCGCGATGAAGTCGAGCCGGTAGTCGGCTTCCTGGAGCCCGACGGTGTCGCAGCCCAGCTCCTCGATCACCCCGACGATGCGCGCGGCGTCCTTGCGCCCGTCGGTGCCGACGCAGGCGTGCACGTTGTAGGAGGCGATCCTGAGCTCGCCGCCGTGCGTGCCGTGCCCCTGCGCCTCAGCGCGGCTCGCCGGCGGCCGGGCCATGCACGCCCATGCGCCGCTCCATGCGGCCGAACCAGCGCTTCACCCCCCAGGTGCCCGCGCCCAGCAGCGCGAGCACGCCGCCCACCAGCCACCAGTTGATCGAGCCGCCGCCCGAGAGCGCGGCCTCGATCTCGGCGCCGAACACCGTCGCGGCAAGGGTCCCGGGCAGCATGCCGATCAGCGTGCCCACCGCGAGGTGCCAGAGCTTCATGCGCACCGCGCCGGCGACGATGCCTTCGACCGCGAAGGGGGCGAGCGGCACCAGGCGCAGCAGCGTGAGCGCGAGCAGGCCGTTCTTCTTCAGCACCTCGATCATGCGATCGAGCCTCGGGCCGGCGAGGCGGCGCACCGTGTCGCGGCGCATTCGCATGCCGACGAAGTAAGTGAAGACGGCGGCGAGGGTGATGCCGGTGAGGGCCAGCGCGGCGCCCTTCCACGGGCCGAAGACGATCACCGCCGAGAGCGTGATCAGCGGGCGCGGGAACATGACGAAGCACGCCGGCGTATACGCGAGCAGCAGCACGAGCGGCACCCACCAGTGGCTGCCGACTTCCTGCGCCCAGCGCACCGCGGCTTCGCCGTTCACCGATTCGGCGATCGGCGTGAAGTGCCAGAGGGCGGCGAGCGCCGCGAAGCCGAGCGCGATCGCCGCGAGCCTGCCCCAGGCCGGGCGGTCGGGGCGCGGCGCGCCGCCGGCCTCGCGGTCCTTGAGCAGCACCTCGAGCGCGATCGGCTCGCTCGGGTCGGCGACGGCGGCGACCTGCACCAGCGCCTCGGGCCAGTCGGGCAGGTCGACGAGCGGCTTGAGCGTGCGGCCGGCCGTGCCCGGCGCCGCCGCGAGCTTCTCGATCGCGGGAATAAGCCCGGCGCGCGCCACCTCGGCGCCGATCCTCTCGGCGCTCACGTCGAGGTGCTCGCCGAGCAGGCGGTCGCGGAAGCCCGCGATCGCCGCCGCCACCGGCGCGCGCGCGCGCGACTCGATCACCATGTCGCACTCGGTGTCCATGCTCATCGAGCGGTTGCACAGGTTGGCCGAGCCCAGGCGCAGCACCCGGTCGTCGGCGATCATGAGCTTGGAGTGCACGTCGAGGCAGCATTCGTCGGCGAGGCCCGGGACGTCGGGGTAGTAGACGCGGAAGCGCCCGTAGCGGTCGGCCTGGCGCAGCTTCTGGATGAGCCGCGTGCGCAGCACGTGCATCGTGGCTTCCTCGAGCCAGCCGTGCGAGAGCAGGCGCAGCACCAGCACGATTTCCGGGCCGTCGGGCTCGCCCAGGCGCTTCTCCACCGCCGCGGCGATGCGCGGCGCGGTGAAGTACTGGTTCTCGATGTAGAGGCTCTCGCGCGCCGAGGCGATCATGTCGAGGTAGAGCGCCTCGATCTCGCGCACCGCGGGCGCCTCGCCGCGCGGCGGTGCGGTGCGCGCAATGCCGACCTCGACGTCGGCGAGGTCGGGCTCGAGCGCGGAGGGCCAGGGATCGTGGCTCGCCGTCACCGGCTTGAGCGCCTTGCCGGTCGCGTGCAGCCACCGGTCGCGCGCGAGCGCGGCGAGCTGGCCGGCCGCCTCGCCGTCGACCGCCATCATGAGGTCGTGAAAGGGCGGGTAGGGCTTGCCGTGGGCGACGCGCCGCGGCTCCTCGGCGCGGTGCTCGGGCGTGTCCCAGCGGCGCACGGTGAGGTCGATGCCGCCGACGAAGGCGACCGCGTCGTCGATCACGGCGATCTTCTGGTGCTGGCAGCCGCCGACCGGGTGCGTGTCGTCGTAGCGCAGGTGCACGCGGCGCGAGGGCGTCCAGCCGAACCCGTACAGCGGCGGCAGCTCGCGGTCGGCGCCGAATACCATCGGGTAATCCCAGTTGAGCACGTGGATGTTCAGGCCCCGGCGGCGGCGCACGAGGTAGTTCAGGAACTCGCCCACCTGCGCCGGCGGCCCGCCCTTGGGCACCGGGTCGAAGTGCAGCTGCGTCTGGCTGTTGAAGTCCCAGGCGAGGATGGTGATCGAGCGCCGGGCACGCAGCGCCGCCTGGTAGAACGCGCGGTAGTAGGCATCGGCGTCGATGAGCAGCGCCACGCGCCGCGCATGCGCGACGCTCCAGCAGTTGTAGCCGGGGCGCAGCAGCGACGCTTCGGCCTGCTGCGCCGCGCGCGGCGCCTCCTGCCGCCGCGCGCCGCGGTCGAGATAGAGCACGCTGCCCATCTAGCGTGCGCCGGGGCCCAGGGGCAGCATCGGCGAGCGGGTGACCGGCGCCGCCGGCGCTGCCGGCGCCTGCGGCGTCGCGGGCGCCTGCGGCACCGCGCCGACCGACGGCGCCGGCGCCACGGCCGGCTGCGCGGGCAGCGGCGTGTCGCTCGTGTTGCCGGCGGTTCGGGTGTCGCTGGTGTTGACCTGCGGCGCCACGGGCGTGGTGCGCGACTGGATCTGCTGCGCGGGGCTCGCCACCGTGCCGCCGGCCGCGGCCGTGCCCGGCTGCGCCGGCAGCGTGCCCACCGTCACCGGCACGGGGGCGCCGACGACGGCCTCGCCGAGCTGCTGCGCAGTGGGCGCGGCGACGCCGCTCGCGATCAGCCGCTGGCGCGCCGCCTCGAGGGTGCGCGCGATGTCGGGTGCCGAGGGCACGGCTCCGCCGGGCGGCGTGAACGTCACCGTCTGCGCGATGCCGTCGGCCCCCACCGTGGTGATCGTGACCGGCACGCCGAGCGCGAGGCCGTTCACCAGGTTCTCGAAATTGCCCTGCGAGCCGGCGAAGGGCACGAGCTGCGGCGCGAGGCGCTGCACCTGCAGCGGGATCGGCACCGTCTCCCCGGGCAGCGCTACGCCCTGGGCATGCGCTTGGACGGCGACGAAGGCGAGCAGGGCGATGAGGGCTTTCATGGGATGTCCTTTAGCGAGGAGGCGCGGTGCCGCCCACGGCGGCACTGCTGCCGCCGGCAATGACGCCGGGCAGCCTGATGGTTGGACCGCTGGGCGGCGTGAGGGTGCCGCCGAACATGGCAACGCGGATCTGCTCGGCGGTGGGGTTGACGATGCCGTGCAGGGCGAGCTGCTGCGTCGCGAGCTGCAGCGCCTGCGCGACCTCGGCATGGCTGAGCGCGGCGCCGGTCGCGCCCGGCACCTGCTCCTGCGGCAGCGCGCCGGCGGCAACGTGCTGCGATCGGATCGACGCGCGCCGCGAGCCCAGCGGCAGCTCTCCGCCGAGCTGCGTGCGCCCGGCCGGGATGTCGACCGTGCCGCCGGCGAGCGCGACGGCGAGCTGCCGGCCGGAGGGCTGGGCGACGCCGAGCGCCGCGAGCTGGCGGCGTGCGCGCTCGATTGCGCCCGCGGCGTCGGCGGCCGAGAAGCGCCCTGGCGGGGTGAACGAGGTGACTTCCGCCATCCCGTCGGGCAGCGGCGTGACCAGCGTAATTTCCGTCCCCTGCGTCAGGCCGGTGAACAGCCGCTGCAGGTTCGCGTCGGCCTGCGCCCAAGCCCCGCCGGCCGGAATCGTGACCGCCACGGCGAGAGCCGCAACGACGCTTTGCAGTTTCCTGCCCATGACCCTGAGGCCGAGGCAGGATTCATGCCCGGCGCGGTGCGCCGGGCAGCTTAGCGCGGGCGGGCGAAGGGGAAGCCGCGGCGCCGGTACTGGATCATCAGCCAGCCCCCGAGCATACCGCCGAGGTGGGCGAAGTGCGCCACACCCTGCGCGGTGCCGGTGACCCCGAAGAAGAGCTCCAGCGCCGCGAAGCCGAACACGAACACGCGCGCGGGCAGCGGGATGGGCGGAAAGAGCAGCATCACGCGCCGGTGCGGGAAGTAGATGCCGAAGGCGAGCAGCAGCCCGTACACCCCGCCCGAGGCGCCCACCGTGGGCACCGGCGGGCCGCCCATCCAGGACGTGACCACCAGGTGGCTGATCGCCGCGCTGACCACCGCGGCGAAGTAGTACGCCGCATAGAAGCGCGAGCCGAACAGGCGCTCGATCTCCCCGCCGAACATGTACAGCGCGAGCATGTTGAAGAAGATGTGCGCCATGTTCGCGTGCAGGAAGCTGTAGGTGACGACCTGCCAGATCTCGAAGCGCGAGCCGAACGGCCCGGCCGCGGGCGGCCAGAGCATGAACGCGTCGAGCTGCGCCGCGCCCTGCAGGAAGAAGACGGCGACATTGGCGATCAGCAGCGCCTGGGTGACCGGAGGCATGTCTGTTGGTTAGCGGCCGGCGCGCTTCAGTTCCGCGAGCACCCGGTCGGGGTAGTCGCTGATGATGCCGTCGACCTGTAGCGCGAGCATGCGCGCGATGTCGCCGGGCTCGTTGACCGTCCACGGAACGATTTTCAAGTTCAGCTTCCTTGCCGCGGAAACGACCTGCTCATTCAACACCGTGAAATCCGGCGACCAGATCCTGGCGCCGGCCTCGGCCACGCGGGCGGGATCGGGATAGCGCTTCGAGGTGAGGTAGGCGGTGGCGATCTCGGGCGCCTCGCGCTCGACCACCTTCAGCGTCCTGAAGTCGAAGGACTGGATCGTGGTGCGCTTCTCGACGCCGGCCCTGCGCACCTCGGCGATCAGCGCGCGCGCGAAGGGCTCGGGGGCGAGGGTCTCGTGCGGCGCCTCCGGCGAGAGCTTCGTTTCGATGTTGAAGCGCACCTTCGCGTCGAGCCTCAGCACGTCTTCCAGCTTCGGGATGCGCGTTCCATCGACCGGCTTCTGATCCTTGAACCTGGAGAGATACTCCGAGCCCGGGCGCAGGCGGCCGACGTCATAGGTCTGGAGTTGTTCGAAAGTCAAAGAAAAAATCGTCGGCGCGGGGGCCTTGACCCACTGGCCGTCGGGGCCGCGCGCGAGATCCGGGTTGAGCGCGCGGTCGTGGTGGACCACCACCACCCCGTCGCGCGTCACGCCGACGTCGAGCTCGAGCGTGGTGACGCCCAGCGCGATGGCGCGCTCGAAGCCGGGCAGGGTGTTCTCGGGAAGAAGTCCGCGCGCGCCGCGGTGTCCCTGGAGGTCGATGGCCATCGCAGGCACGGAGAATAGCAGCAGCGAAACGAGAAGATTCCGCATTTCAAAGAATCATCTGCGTCTGCACGGTGAGGGACAGGAGCTTGCCCGCCTCGTCGGTGACGCGCGTCTGCCAGACCTGGGTGCGCCGGCCCTTGTGCAGCGGCGTCGACTCGGCGCGCACCGTGCCGCCGCGGCAGCCGGCGAAGAAGTTGGTCTTCGACTCGATGGTCGCGGTGTGCTGGCCCTCCTGCAGGTTCGCCACCGTGCCCGCGGCGCCGATGGTGTCGGCGAACGCCATCAGCGTGCCGCCGTGGATCGTGCCCCCGAGGGTCATCAGCTCCTCGCGCACCGGCAGCTCGGCGACCACGCGGTCCTTGCCGACCTCGACGAAGCGGATGCCGAGGTGCCTGACCAGCCCTACGTTCCAGTGTTCCATCTAGCGGTCGAGCTCCGGGTAGTGACGGAAGATGCCGTGCTGGTTGAAAGCGATGCGCCGGCCGGACGAAAGATAGCGTGAAAGGCCGGGGCGCTGCGCTACGCGGTCGTGGATGCCCACCAGTCTTCTGTACTTCGGTTCAAGTCTTTTCATGGTCGCAGGAAACGCGTAACGCAACCCTTCCACCATCTGGAAGAGCGACAGGTCGACGTAGGAGAACGGCGCGCCGGCGCTCGCCTCGAAGTAGCGCAGGAACTTCGGCAGCCGGTGGCGGCGGAAATCCTCGGCGCGGCGCTTCGCCTCGCGCTTCTGCTCTTCGTAG
>CBDDRQ010000047.1:0-3404 GCA_965233125.1 uncultured bacterium | reverse complement strand
CGGCTACGACATCCGCTGCTCCACCGAATTCAAGATCTTCACCAACATCAATTCCACCATCGTCGACCCGAAGGCCTTCGACGAGAAGAACTTCGTCGACTACCGCGGCGACGTCTGCATCATCCCGCCCAATTCGTTCGCCCTGGCCCGCACCGTGGAGTACTTCCGCATCCCGCGCAACGTGCTCACGGTGTGCCTGGGCAAGTCCACCTATGCGCGCTGCGGCATCATCGTCAACGTCACCCCGCTCGAGCCGGAGTGGGAGGGGCACGTGACGCTGGAGTTCTCGAACACGACGCCGCTGCCGGCGCGCGTGTACGCCAACGAAGGCGTGGCGCAGGTGATCTTCCTCGAGTCCGACGAGCCCTGCGAGACTTCCTACCGCGAGCGCGGCGGCAAGTACCAGGGGCAGAAGGGCGTCACGCTCCCCCGCATCTGAGCAGCACAATATCTAGCGTGGGCCAGCCTTGGCGCGGGTACCTATAGTAGTTTGTGAGCTGCGCGCCCGGCCGCTCCCCTATGGAGCGGGAAAAAAGCCAAAAAAACTCTTGACAGCAGGGGTCATGTCCCTATACTCCGCTCAAGTTTTTTTCCTTTTGGATTCAGCGCGCAGAAGGAGGTCATCATGACAAGCAAGAGGAACTCGGGTCCGGCCTGCGCCGTTGGCGTCCGCGACATTCCAGAAACTTAGTTCTTGATCGGGGGACACTCTGATGGGGGACCGCAGTAGCATCATCCGCACGAAGCAAAACGCCGCACTCAAGCAGCAGCCGCAAGAGAATCTCTTCGACACGCATCCCGAGGTCAGCCTCGACTTCGAGATCGTGCGCCAGGCGGCTCGCCAGAAATACACCCGGCCGTTCCTGATCCTCGACACCGCCATCGTGCGCGGCAAGGTCAGGCGCTTCCGTGCGGCCATGCCGCGCGTGCGGCCGCACTACGCGGTCAAGGCGAACCCCGACCGCCGCGTGCTGAAGGTGCTCGCGCAGGAGGGCTGCGGCTTCGAGATCGCCTCGATCGCGGAGCTCGACCTGCTGCTCGCCCTCGGCGTGCCGGCGGCGGAGGTGTTCTACTCCAACCCGATCAAGTCGCGCGAGTCGATCGCCTATGCCGCCGCCAAGGGCGTCGAGTGGTTCGTGGTCGACAGCGCCGACGAGCTGCGCCGCGTCTTCGAGACCCGGCGCGACGCGAAGATCTACCTGCGCATCGCCACCCCCAACATCGGCAGCGACTGGCCGCTTTCGGGCAAGTTCGGCGCCGGCGCCGGCGACGCGCGCGACATCGTGTCGACGGCGGCGAAGCTCGGCGCGGACCTCGCCGGCGTGACCTTCCACGTCGGCTCGCAGTGCCGCAACCCCGAGAACTGGCGCGTCGCGCTCGAGAAAGCGCGCAGCCTTTTCGACCACATGGCGAAGTCGGGGCTGCGGCCGCGCCTGCTCAACATCGGCGGCGGCTTCCCGGTGCGCCACGTCAGGCCGATCCCGTCCGTCGAGGTCATCGGCGCGGTCGTCAACGAGGGCCTCAAGGCGTTCGGCGAGGAGGTCCAGGTCATCGCCGAGCCGGGCCGCTACCTCGTTTCCGACGCCGGCTATTTCGTCTGCCGCGTGCTCGGCACGGCGACGCGGGCGGGCAAGCGCTGGATGCATTGGGACGCCGGCCTTTTCGGCGGGGTGATCGAATCCAGCGAGGGCCTGAAATACCGCGTCCGCACCGAGCGCTCCGGACCCGATGTGTCCTGGACGATCGGCGGGCCGACCTGCGACTCGGTCGACATCGTGATGCGCGACGAGCCGCTGCCCTCCGACCTGCAGGAAGGCGATTTCGTCTATATCCGCAATGCCGGCGCCTACACCACGGCCTATGCCAGCCAGTTCAACGGCTTTCCGCTGCCCGAGGTGCGGGTGTTCGAATCTAAGGGCTGGGCCCGCTCGTAAAGCACATAGTCGAAGCGCGTGCCGTCGGGTGCGGTATGCGCTTCGCGCTGCGTCTCGCGCCATTGCGAGCGGTCCCACGCCGGGAAAACGGTGTCGCCCTCGTAGTCCCGGTGGATTTCGGTCAGCACCATGCCGCGCGCAATCGGCAGCGCCGCCTCGAACAGGCGCGTGCCGCCGATGACGAAAGCCACCCTCTCGCCAAGGCATAGCGCGATCGCGCTGCCGAGCGAGCTCGCCACGGCGGCGCCCGGCGCCTGGTAGCCCGGCGTGGTCGTGACGACGATGTTCTCCCGGCCCGGCAACGCCCGGCCGAGCGACTCCCAGGTCAGCCGTCCCATGATGACCGGGTGCCCCATGGTCAGCTGCTTGAAGTGCCGGAGCTCCCCGGGCAGGTGCCAGGGGAGCTTGCCGTTCGCGCCTATGATTCCATTGGCGGCAACCGCTGCAACAAGATAGATTGCCGGAGCCGACGGCTGTGACATTGGTCCTCGCGTGTGGGGAAATCTGTTGAAATTATAAGGACATGGCGTATCCCCGGTCATTTCTTGGGCTGCTGCTGACCGGCTTCACGCTGGTCGCGGCCCCGCTCGTGGGCGCGCTGGCCTACTCGGCCTGGCACACCGAGCGGCTTGCCGAGCAGAGCCGCAAGGCGGTCTTCAGCGCCTCGCAGGCAGCGCGTGCGAGCCGCTCCCTGGTCAACCGCATCGGCTCGATCGAGCGGCTCGCGCAGCAGCTGGCGGTGCTCGACGCACCCGAGCTTTCGGCGGACTATGGCCGCGTGCATGGCAGCTTCAAGCAGGTGTCCGACGAGCTGCTGCTGCTGCCCCTGGAAGCCCGCCAGCTCGAGGCGCTGAAGAAAACGGTGACGCAGGAGCAGGCCCTCTATGACCTGCTCACGGCGAAGCCGCGGCGGCGCCTGGAGACCCGGCAGGTCAGCAGCCTGACCGGCGAGCTCGCCGAGAATGCCTACGAGGTCCTCGCCATCAGCTCGCTGGTCGCCGACCGCGAGGTGGCCCGCCTGCGCGCCGACGCCGAAGGGGTGCAGCGCCAGCTCATCCTGCTCGTCATGTTCGGCACCGCGGTGGCCCTCACCATCGCCCTCGCCCTCACCCGGTACATCTCGCGGCCGATCGCCCAGCTCGACGACTCGATCCGCCAGCTCGGCGGGGCGGACTTCTCGCGCCCGATCACCGTGCACGGCCCCGAGGACCTGCAGACCCTCGGCGAGCGGCTCGACTGGCTGCGCCGGCGCCTCGCCGAGCTCGAGGCCGAGAAGAACCGCTTCCTGCGCCACCTGTCCCACGAGCTGAAGACGCCGCTCACTGCGCTGCGCGAGGGGGCCGAGCTGCTGAACGACGAGATCGGCGGCCCGCTCGCCCCGCCGCAGCGCCAGATCGTGGCCATCATGCGGGACAACAGCGTCAAGCTGCAGCGGCTGATCGAGGACCTGCTCGACTACCAGCGTGCGCT
>CBDDRQ010000046.1:0-3755 GCA_965233125.1 uncultured bacterium | reverse complement strand
AGGTGCGCGGGACACTGACGCGCGCTCCACGATCGAGACGCCCGATACGCTCTCGGTGAGCGTCTACAGCGAGGTGGACCCGAAGTGGTCTCTGCTCGGAGACATCACCTGGACGGGATGGGGCAAGTTCAAGGAGCTGCGCGTGCGCTTCGACAACGGCGCGCCCGATGCGGTGACACCGGAAAATTGGCGCGACACGGTGCGCGTGTCGCTTGGAGCCGGCTACAGGGTTGACGAGCGCTGGATGCTGCGCGGCGGGGTCGCGTACGAGACTTCCGCCATTCGGGACGAATTCCGCACGCCCCGCATTCCGGACAATGCGCATACTCTTGTCGGGCTGGGACTCAACTACAAGGTCTCGGAGGCCGGCTCAATCGACTTTGGGTACATGCATGCCTTCGTGGAGGACGGCTCGGTGCACGTGACTACGCCGTCCGCCGGAACGCTCGCCGGAACCTACGAGGTCTCAGCCGACGTGCTCAGCCTGCAGTACGTTCACAACTTCTGAGGCGGATGCGTCCATGATCCGGCGCCAGAGCGGCGGAATCATAGCGGGAAGGAAAAGAGCGAAGTAGCCTGCAGGAAGAAGCGGCATGGTTTCCATGTGCCGTAGATCCTGATACGGCACGCCGGGTCTCTCGTGATGGTAAGCATGCCGCGTGATGTTGAGCGTCATGGCGTTGGTCATGAACCCATTGCTGCTCCAGGCGAGCCGCCCACTCATCGGGTCGGACGGGCGCCGCGTCAGGCCGTAGTGCTCAGCGTAGTTGATGTATTCGAGCGCGAAGATGGCGAACGCAGCTTGCGCGAGGAAGAGGACGGCGCCCCAAACGCCGCCGAACGCGACGAATGCGCCAAAAACCACGGCGGTAGATAGCCACTGCTGAACGTACATGTTGCCGAGCACTGGCTTTCCGGCCGCCACCTGCCGGCGCCGTTCGATACGCCACGAGTTGCGAAACGAAAATGCTACGTTCCCAAGTACGAACGACCAGACGCTTTGCCGGAGCGTCGGCGTGGTGCCGGCACGCACGATGCCCACGGTTCCGTGGTGGTGCAAATGCTCAGTAACGAACTGCCCGTATGCGACCGTTGCCATGGTCAGACGCGACATGAGGCGATCGAGCGTTCCTGGCCGGTGCAGCAGCTCGTGTGCCGCGCAGGTCGCGAAGGCACTGCTTAATGCCGACGCGATGAGCATGGAGGCGCGTTCGGTTGGCGATGCCTCCGGTAGGCCGACCGCTGCCCAGGCCAGCGCCGCGAGCCATGCAAGCACGTAAAGGTGCGGCAGGAGATAGAGCCATGCCGACGCTGCGCGGGGTACCGGGCGCTCAAGAGGCCGCGTGTGATCTGTGCCGATCAAAAGGTCGAGCCCCGGGATCGCAAAAAATACGAACAGCGGGCTCAGCCACGGAAGACCGGCGTAGTTGCCGATGGGAGCGAGCAGTGGGATCACCGGAAAGGCGCTGAACGCCGCGAGCTTTGCGTAGTACCAGCCGGTCGGGCCCATAACCTCTAGACCGGCGCGGCAGATAACGGTTCTGTGCGCAATTTGACGCCGGCATCGTGCCTGCCTTAGGATGCTCGCGCGGTTTTTCATTGCCGAGCCGTGGGCAAGTTGGCGCCCGTCAGAGCACGCAACGGAGCGATCCGGGCAAAGCCAGCGCAGCACCCGAAGCAACAGCAGCACACCGGCTGATGAACTCCACGGGAAGCCGGACAAACGCGTGCCGTCCTCGAGCTTTCCGCTGATGGAGGTCATCGATGACAGCCCATTCCCCGACGTCCCCAGACGTCATCACCCCGTTGTCCCCTGAAGAGCAAGCCGCGGCGCTGTGGACGTTCGTCCACCTGAAAACGCCGCGATTCCCCTACGACGCGGCGCTCGAAGTCGTGAAGCGCCTGGCCCCGCGTCCCGACGAAGCACCGAAGACGCTCGCCAAGCGAGTGCGCAAAGAGCTGAGCGCCAAGGGCGTCCATGTGAAGCACGAAGCGGCCCTCCAGGCGGCGGCGCGGCTTCTCGGCTTCGAGAGCTGGTATGCCGCAAAGGAATCGAGCGCGAGGCTCAAGCTCATTACAGTCGGCCCGTCCGGCGGCGAGAAGCTGGTGGAGACTTGGCACGAGCTGGCGCCGAAGCTCTGCGCGGCGTGCGATGAGTTCCTGGCCGAGCGGTCAGCGCGCATATTCCAGGTGCGCTTCGGCCCGGCCTACATGATGTTGAGCGCGCAGGTCGTCGCGGACGACAAGCCCGAGCAGCCGCAGTCCTGGCCGCTCCTGGTGGTGAACCCGCTGCGGGAAGACCCGGCCTGGCTCGACGATGCACCGCCCGCACTGGAGTACCTGCGGCGCTACCTCGAGCAGGGAGCCTTGGCCGTGCTCGACGGCTTCGCCGTGATGCAGCTCTGCAACATGGACAAAAACCGGCCGGGTGCGGTCTGGCCCCATTCGCCGCGGCCAGGCGATGCGTGCAATGCCGAGCTCATTTTGGTGCGAGCCGACCACGAACTCGATCCCGGTTTCGAGGTCGCGCGCGGCGATGAGATGACGTGCTGGTATCAGTTCGAGCTGGCGATCAAGGATCACAAGACGGAAGCGGTCATGGTGGACGAGGAGTACGGCGCCTGGCATGTCGGCGACGGCAGGTACGTGTGGCAGCTTTCGGTGCTGCGACCGAAGGAGATCATTCCCGGACTCATAATCCACGAGCTGGGCTTCGACGAGTCCGAGCGCCTTTTCAAGCGCTACATGCTCGCCAAGCGCCTTCTTGGCAGCCCGCTAGCTCGGCAAGACCAGACGAAGCGGCTCGACTATCTGGGCTCCGTTCCCGAGACCTACCGCATCGACCTGCACAAGCTGCTGCTGGCGATGAACAAGGCGGGACTCGACTGGGAAAGCTATTGCGCCGAGATTGGCGACACGGTTCCGCTGGAGCCCCATCTGCCGGTCGGATTCGTGCTCGCGCTGCTGGAGCGTATGAATCTCGCGGACCCGAACGCGGTGTTTGCGCGGCCGACACGTTCCGAGCTGTTCCGCGTCGACGACGACAAGCTGCTGCGCACCCTGCTGCCGCGGGTCGATCACGTGCGCTACCGGCTGCGTCGCGGTGTTTCGGCCGAGATCCAGGCGGCCGTGCGCGAGGCGATCGAGGAGCTCAGCTCGTCGATGTTCGTGCAACAGGCGCAGGGTGTCGGCCAGCTCATGGATCCAAAAGACCCGCTGCCGTATCTGGTGTTCGCTGGAGACGCGGAAGAGCTGCGCCTGAAGCTCGCGGAGCACGGGCTGATAATGTACGCTGGCGTGATGCCGTTCCTGCGCTCCACTAAGGGCATCATCGAGCAACGCGAGGGCATGTGGCCGTATGCCGTCGGTCACAGCCTGTACCTCGACATTGACTTCGACGACGCGCCGAAGGACGAGAAAGAAAAAGGCGCGGGCTGAGCCTCGCGCCGTGGAAAAAGCAAGAAACCGCCGCCCGTCGCCGGGCGGCGGCGCTCCGCGCTTAGCGCGACCAGATCAGCTCGTGCTGACCCTCGCGCTCGACGAGGTTGGCGTAGATCGGAGCCGCGAAGCTCGGGTCGTCGAGCTTGACGCTGACGAACTCGCGCCCGTTGCCTTTGCTGGTGCGCAGCCAGCCTGCGCCGATCTCGACCTTCCCGACGAACACCCGGTAGTCGGGCTGCGACTCGCCGCGCTTTTCGACGGGCGTGATCGCGACCTTGGCCTTGAGGCCCATGGTCTGGATGGTGCCGCTGAAG
>CBDDRQ010000045.1:0-3603 GCA_965233125.1 uncultured bacterium | reverse complement strand
GCGCAGATGGCAATCGTGGCGTACATCCCGGTCATGATGTCGGCGATCGGCATGCCCGCCTTCTGCGGGCCGCCGCCGGGCAGGTCGTCGCGCTCGCCGGTGATGCTCATCATGCCGGCCATGCCCTGGATCATGAAGTCGTATCCCGGGCGGTCGCGATAGGGGCCGGAATGGCCGAAGCCGGTCACCGAGCAGTAGATGAGCCCCGGGTTGAGCCCCGAGAGGTCCTCGTAGCCCAAGCCATAGCGCGCCAGATCGCCGAACTTGTAGTTCTCCAGCAGGACGTCGCTTTTCGCGGCGAGCTCTCGCACGATGCGCTGCCCTTCGGGCTTGGAGAGGTCCACGGTGACGGACTTCTTGCCGCGGTTGGCGCAGGCAAAATACGCGGATTCGCCGGTCTCCTTGCCGGAGGCATCCTTCAGCCACGGCGGCCCGAAGGCGCGCGAATCGTCGCCCTTGCCCGGGCGCTCGACCTTGATCACCTCCGCGCCGAGGTCGGCGAGGTTCTGGCCGGTCCAGGGGCCCGCCAGCACGCGGGTGAGATCGAGGACGCGGATGCCGGAAAGAGGGCCGGAGCTCATTTCAGAAGATGATAGACGAGCTCCTCGAACCCGGCGCCGGAGGTTCGCTGCGTGACGTACTTCGGCGCCGCGGCGAGCTGCGCCTCGAAGCGGCGCACGTTCGCGACTCCCACGGACTTTGCGAAGAAGCCGAACATCGGCGCGTCATTGGGCGAGTCGCCGACGAAGACCACCGCCCGATTGCCGGCGTCCAGGTCCACCTCGAAGCGCTCGGCGAAGAGTGTGCGGGTCATGGCGAGCTTGTCATAGTCGCCGAACCAGCCGTTGACGTGGATCGAGCTGACGCGCGCGGTGAGCCCGGCCTCGCGCATGAGCGCGGCGATCCGCTCGGCGGCCTCGAGGGGCAGCGGCGGCACGTCCTCGCAGTAGTCGATGGCGAGGTCGGTCTCGCGGTAGGGCTGGTCGGAAGCGATCGCGCTGCCCGGAACAGCGGCGAAGATCGCCTTAGCGATCGCGTCGAGGCGCGCGCGTTTGGCAGCTCGCGCGGCGGCGTCCTCCTGGAAGCGCTTCTCCAGCCTGCCCTGAGCAAAGGCAAAATAGAAGGCGCCGTTCTCACCCACGACCGCATCCACCGGCCACATGCGCGCAATGTGGTCGCACCAGCCGGCCGGCCGGCCGGTCACCGCGACCACCCGCTTGCCGGCCTGCTTCAGCCGCTCGAGCGCGCCATACGCCGCGGCGGTGAGCCTGCCCCCGGTGGTGAGCGTGTCGTCGATGTCGAAGAGCAATGCGCTGACGCCGCTCGCATCGAGCTCGGCGAGCGGCCTCATCGGCCCATCACCTGCGCGACGCGGCTGCGCTCCGCCTCGCTCATGTGCAGGCCGCACTTGGTTCGGCGCCAGAGCACGTCCTCGGCGCTGCGCGCCCATTCCCGCTCGGCGAAGTAGCGCAGCTCGCGCTCGGTCAGGCCGGCGCCGTAGTGCTCGCCAAGATTGCCGTCGCCTACGACCTCACCAGCGAGCGCCCCGTGGCGGCGGAAGATGGCCCGCAACCAGGGCTGCGGCAGCCCGGGGTGGCGCTCGAAGAACGCGGCTTGCGCGGCGGCACGGCTCGCATAGTTGCTCCCCGGCAGCGGCGAGCGATCGGTCCACGGGCCGCTCATACCGGAAAAATGCGGCGCCAGCTGCTCCAGCGCCTGCTCGGCGAGCCGGCGGTACGTGGTGATCTTGCCGCCAAACACCGACAGCACCGGCGCGGCGCCCGGCTCGCCATCCAGACGCAACGTGTAGTCGCGCGTGATGTCCGAAGGGTCGGCCGAGCCGTCGTCGTACAGGGGCCGCACCCCGGCATAGCGCCACACCACCTGCTGCGGCGTGAGAGCGCGCGCGAGGTAACGGCTCGCCGCCCGGCACAAGTAGTCGATTTCCGCTTCGCTGGCCTCGGACGCCACGTGGTCCGCCTCGAGCGCGACGTCGGTCGTCCCGACGAGCGTGAAGCGCTCCTCGTAGGGGATCATGAACACCACGCGCCGGTCGTCGTTCTGCAGGATGAAGGCGTGCTCGCCTTCGTAGAGCCGCGGCACGACGATGTGGCTGCCGCGCACGAGGCGCACGGCATCGGCGCTCGGCTGGCCGAGGCGCTCGTTCAGAACCTGCTTCACCCACGGCCCGGCCGCGTTCACCAGCGCGCGCGCGCGCACCTCCTCCCGCGAGGAGAGCCGGACTTGCCAGCCGCCGGGCTCGCGCCGCGCCGCCACGCACTCGGTGCCTACCAGGACGCGCGCGCCGCGCGCCGCCGCATCGTGGGCATTCGCGATCACCAGGCGCGCATCGTCGACCCGGCAATCGGAGTACAGGAAGCCGTGCTTCAGCGCTGGGGCGAGTCCGGAGCCGTACGGCGGCGCGTCCAGCCGCACCGCCCGCGACCCGGGAAGAAGCGAGCGGCGCGCCAGGTGGTCGTAGAGGAACAGCCCCGCGCGAATCATCCAGCGCGGCCGCAGCTCGGGCACGTGCGGCATCACGAAGGAGAGCGGCCACGTAAGGTGCCCCGCCACCCGCAGCAGCGTTTCACGCTCTGCCAGGGCCTCGGCCACCAGCCGGAACTCGTAGAGCTCGAGGTAGCGCAAGCCGCCATGAATGAGCTTGGAAGAGGCAGAGGAGGTGGCGTTGGCAAGGTCGTCGCGCTCGACCAGCACCACCGACAGGCCCCGCCCGGCAGCGTCCCGTGCGATGCCGGCGCCGTTGATACCGCCGCCGATCACCAGCAGGTCGCAGCTCATTTCCACGCCAGCGGAAAGCGTACGCTGATCGCGACGCCATCGCCCGAGGGAAGGTTCGCCGCCTCGATGCGCCCGCCGTGGAACTCGGCGATGAGCCTCGCCACGTACAGTCCCAGCCCGAGGTGCGGCGCGCCGGCACTGCGGCCCTCGCGCACCGAGATCATCGATTCGAACAGGCCGGTGCGCATCTCGGCGGGCAGGAGCGGGCCGCGGTTGGACACGACCAGCACGGCCGCGCCCGACGCCTCCTCCAGGATCACGCGTACCGGGGCATCCGGGCGTGAAAAATCCACCGCGTTCTCGGCCAGCTTGTCGAGGAGCTGCGCAGCCAGGTCTGGGGAGCCCTCGACCTCCATGCGCCGCACCGGCAGCTCGAGCTCGAAGGAGGACCGCGGGTACGCGGCCCGATAGCCCTCGACGCAGCCGCGCACCACCTCGCGCAGGTCGTAGCGGCTGCGCTCCACGCCTGACAGGCTCTGCTCGAGGCGCGACGCCTCCATCATGCGCTCGAGGATGCGGTGCAGGCGCGCCAGCCCCTCTTCCGCCCGCTCGATGTAGCGGCGCGCGTCCCCGTCGCCGGAGGCGAGCTTGAGGTTCTCGAGGGAGGAGCGAACCACCGCCATCGGCGTGGGCAGCTCGTGCGAGAGCCGCCCGGCCATGCTCTCGAGGTAGGCGTAGTGCTGCGCCAGCCGCTCGAGCACCGCCGAGAAGCTGCGCGACAGGTCGCCGATCTCGTCGGAGGCCTCCGAGCCCGCGGCGAGGCGCGCAAGGCGGCCGCGCGCATCGATGGCCGACTCCGCTTCG
>CBDDRQ010000044.1:0-8722 GCA_965233125.1 uncultured bacterium | reverse complement strand
TTGAACGCCGCGCCTTCCTTCCACGCCTCGTCCTGGGCGAGCGCGCCGGTTTCCTGCAGGCGCGCGATGGCGAGGCGCAGGCGATGGATCATGGTGCTCATCAGCATCAGCGCGAAGCTCGGCTGCAGGCGCAGGGCGTGGGTGAACTTCTCCTGGTCGAGCGCGATCACCCGGCACTGGCTCTTCGCGACCGCGGTCGCGCTTCTCGGCGCGCCGTCGATCACCGCCAGCTCGCCGAAGATCTCCGCCGCCTTCACCGTGCCGATCGGTTTGCCGCCGGCGAGCAGGCCCACCTCGCCCTTGAGCAGCAGGAAGACGCGCCCGCCGCGCTGGTCGTTCTCGGCGAAGATGGTCTCGCCCTCTGCGATGCTCTCGGGCGAGCCGACCGACTTGAAGAAGGCGAGGGCGACTGCCGGGTCGTAGACGGTGTCGGTCATGTCAGCATGTCGCGGTAGTGGCGGTACCAGTCGCTCTGGAAGAGCTCGCCCGGGTCGTGCTTCTTCTTGTAGCGCAGGAACTGCGGGAACTGCGGGTAGCCGGCGAGGATCTGGCGCCTGATCGCGTGGCGGTGGAAGGTGAGGTAGTAGCTGCCGCCGTAGCGCAGCCCGAGGTCGATCAGGCGGCGGAAGGCGTCGCCGGCGCGGATCAGGCCGCGCGTGCCGCGCTCGACGTGCAGGTCGAGGCTCACGCAGGCGTAGGGCCGCCGCGCCCAGGGCAGGAAGGTCTCGCGGTCCTGCTCGACCATCCGCACCGCGGCGCGCACGATGCCCACCTCGGCGGCGCGCGCGTAAGTGCGCAGGTCGGCGAGGAAGGCCTCCAGCGCGCTCCTCTCGCAGTAGGTCTCGGTGAGCATGTCGGTGCCGCGCGCGCCCAGGCGCCGGTCGAGCTCGCGGTGGTAGTGCTCCGGGTAGACGGCCATCTGCAGCTCGTCGGACCAGTACACGCGCTCGTGCGTGGACTGGCAGTAGCGTGCGTAGCGGCGGAACGCCTCGGCCTTGTTGCCGTGGGCGAGGAAGAGCAGCTCCCGCCAGTCGGACTCCGAGAGATCGCGCGTGATGCCGAGCATGGGCATGTCGTCGGCGACCGGCCGCCAGGAGGAGAAGATGCCGCGGTCGAGAAAGTCCTCGGACTTCTCGTCGACCGAGAGCTCGAACTCGCCGTAGAGGAAGCCGTCCTCGATGCGCTCGGCGAAGGCGCGCGCGATGCCGGCGGCGCCGCGCACCTCGACCAGGCGCTGCAGCTTGCGCCGCGGCACCAGGCGCAGCGTCACCGAGGTGACCACGCCGAACAGGCCGTAGCCGCCGACGGCGAGCGCGAAGAGCTCCGGGTTGTCGCTGCGGCTGCAGCGCAGCAGCTCGCCGCGCGCGTTCAGCAGCCGGAACGCCTCGATGTCGTTGACCAGCGGCGCCATGGCGAGCCCGCGGCCGTGGATGTTCGCCGCGAGCGAGCCGCCGATCGTCATGCGGTCGGCGCCGGTCGGCTTCTGCGCGAAGGCCCAGGGCGTGTCGTCGCCGCGCTGGCCCACGGTGAGCTCGTTCAGGAGCTGGGGCCACTGCATGCCGGCCTCGACCTCGATCAGGCCGCGGCCGGTGTCGAAGCCCAGCACGCGGTTCATCTTGCGCATGTCGAGCAGGATGGCGTCGGTGCCGAAGCCCTGCTGGCCCATCGAGTGGCGCGCGCCCGAGACGCAGATGGCGCGCTCCTCGGAGCGCGCCAGCTTGAGCGCCGCGCGCAAGTCCTCGACCGAGCCCGGCAGGAGGATCTGCGACACCATCGTCGCGGTGAGCCCCGAGTGCACGTCGTTCACGTACACGCCCTCGGGCTCCTCCTTGCCCTTCGCCTTGGGCTTGGGCTTGGGCTGCGCGCGCGCGGCCTGCGGCAGCAGCGCGCCCGCGGCGGCGAAGCGCAGGAGGTCGCGTCGCTTCAGGGCTTGGCGGTCGACTTGAAGACGTGCGACAGGTCGACGTCGTCGAGGTTGACGCGGGCCTTGGACAGCACCTCCGCGGCCGCCTTGGCGCGCGGGGTCTCCTTCTCGGCGGCGAGGAAGGCCTCGGCGAGCTTGAAGCTCATCAGCGCGAGCGCCTTCGGGTCGGGCTTGGACTGGCCCGCGGGCGCGGGCGCGGAGTAGATGCGGCTCGCCATGCCCACGAAGATCTCGAAGGCGAGGTCGTTGTAGGTGTCGCGGGCGGGCGGCGGGGCGGCTTTTTCGTGAGCGCTCATGGGGTGCCTTCCTCGGAGCCGCCATCGTATCGCCCGGCGCGCCGCCGCGCCAGAGCATCGAGGCGCGCAGCCTAGCGTTTTTCCAGCAGCGGAAACGCGGGCTTGCGGGCGAAGAAGAAGAAAAGCGAGCCGATGCCGGCGAGCACGCCCAGGATGGTGAAGCCCGCGCGGTAGTTGCCGGTGGCGTCGGCGAGGATGCCCGCGATCATCGGGCCGCCGACCTGGCCCACGACGATGATCATCACCGAGAGGCCGAGGATCATGCCGATCGCGCTGCGCCCGAAGTAGTCGGCGCGCAGCGCCTGCATGAACGGCCCGCGCAGGCCCCAGGCGGCCCCGTGCAGCACCGCGAAAGCGAGCACCATGGGTGTAGAGGCGGGCACTGCGTCGGCGTAGGTGAGCAGCAGCAGTCCTGCCATGTGCCCCAGCATGCAGCCCCCGGAGATGAGCCGCTTGTCGTAGCGGTCGCCGATCAGCCAGCCGATCACCACCCCGCCGATCTGCGAGAGCGTGAGCAGCGTGTAGACGAGCGATGCCTGCGCTACGCTATAGCCCAGCCCCTGGTGCATGTGCGCGATGGCGTGCACCGAGACCGCGTGCACCACGAGCAGCGCGAAGCCGTGCCCGAGCGAGAGCAGCCAGAAGGCGGGCGTGCGCAGCGCCTCTCGCGCCGTGAAGTCCCGGTGGGTCTTTGGTTCTTCAGGCGAAGCATTGCCCTGCGGATTCGCGGGCTGCGCAATCCCATCCACCGCCAGGCCATGGTCCTCGGGCCGCCGCCGGAAGACCATGGCCATGGGCAGGCCGACGACGATGGCGATGATGCCCGAGGTGAACGCGGTGGCGCGCCAGCCGAAGGTCTGCAGCGACCAGGCGACCGCCGGCACGCTGATGCCGCCCAGGGCGATTCCGAGCGAGAGCGAGGAGAGCGCGCGGGCGCGCCAGCGCTCGAACCAGTGGATGAGGGCGACGTTGACCGGGAAGAAGCCGCACAGGCTCGCGCCGAGCGCGATGACGACGAAGGCGCCGTAGAAGGCGAGCAGCGTATCGGTGAAGCTGAGCAGCATCAGGCCGACGCCGAACACGACGATGCCGGCGCGGATCATGCCCTGCGGGCCGAAGCGGTCGATGAACCAGCCCAGCACCGGCCCGAGGATCGCGGATTCCATCTGCTGCAGCGCCGCCGCGCCCGAGAGGGCGGTCTTGCTCCAGCCGCGCTCGGCCTGCAGCACCGCGAGGTAGGCGCCGAAGGACTGCGTCATGAGGCCGGACTGCAGGACCTGCAGGCCCGAGCCCGCGGCCACCATGTACCAGCCGTAGAAAAGACGCTTCATCCCCGTCGCAGAGTACAACGTAGAATGAAAACAACCGGAGGAAAAAGATGAAACTGTCCATGCACCAGGCGAGCGCCGTGCGTTTCGCAGCCACGCTGCGCGCCCTCGCCGCGATCCTCGACAAGGCCGAGGCCCACGCTGCCGCGCGCAAGATCGACCCCGCGGCGCTCACCGGCTTCCGGCTCTACCCGGACATGTTCCCGCTCATCCGCCAGGTGCAGATCGCCTGCGACACCGCGAAGGGCGCGGTGGCGCGCCTCGCCGGCGCGGAGATCCCGCAGCACGAGGACAGCGAGCAGAGCTTCGCCGACCTGAAGGCCCGCATCGCGAAGACGCTCGACTTCATCGGCTCGGTGCCGGCGGCGAAGCTCGAGGGCGCCGACGAGCGCGAGGTGACCATCCGCCAGCGCGGCCAGGACGTGAAGATGAGCGGCCTGCAGTACCTGCTGGCGGTGGCGCAGCCCAACTTCTACTTCCACGCCGCGACCGTCTACAACATCCTGCGCCACAACGGCGTGGAGCTCGGCAAGCGGGATTTCCTGGGAAGCTAGGGCTTGAACATGGATCCCATGCGCTCGCACTGCTCGCGGGCGTACTTGGCGCCGATGATGTTGGCGTCGTCGGGCCCGCCGTTCACCGCGACGATCTTGTCGTCGCGGAAGAAGAAGGTCATCGGGTAGCGGCCCTTGTAGCCGCGCGGGTGGTTCTCGTCGACCTCCACGCAGGTCGCCCAGCCCCATTGCCGGTCGCGCACCGCGGTCTCCTTCTGCACCATCTGCTGCGGCTCGGTCTTGAACTCGAGCTTGAGCGCGGCCGGGTCGGGCACGCGGATGCCCAGGTAGCTGCGGATCTCCTCCTGCCAGCGCGCGGGCTTCGCGCCGTAGTTCACCGAGGAAAGCTCCTCCTTGGAGACGCCGGTCTGGCAGCCGGCCAGCGCCAGGACAAGGATCGGGATGTATCGAGCGAACGCCATAGATGACTCCTGTTGTTGATGCCCCCTTTTAAACCCTAAGTCGGCTTCGTGCCGGAGCCGATGCTCGCCTCGTCCTCGGCGAGGGTGCGCGCGAGCTGGTCGCGCAGCTCGTTCGAGACGGTGACGTGCGCGTCCGGCGCGCCGCGGTGCACGGCGTAGAGCTTGGCCTGCACCTCGTCGTCGTGCTCCGCGAAGGCCTGCGCGGCGCGGCGCGCGCGCCCGGCGTCGCCGCAGGCCTGGGCGAGCGCGAGCTCGCCCAGGCGCAGCGCGCCGAGCCAGGTCTCGCGCTCGATCATCTCGACGCCGAGGTCGCGCAGCTCGAACATGTGGCGCATGTCGTGCGCGCGCGTGACGATGCGCAGGTCCGGGAAGTGCTCGCGCACGGTGCGCGCGAGGTGGGTGGTGGCGCCCGGGTCGTCGAGGGTGATGACCAGCAGCTTCGCCTGCGCCGCGCCGGCGGCGTGCAGCAGGTCCAGGCGCGTGGCGTCGCCGTAGAAGACGCGAAAGCCGAACTTGCGCGACTGCTCGACGTGGTCCGGGTCGTCGTCGAGCACGGTGGCGTGCACGCCGCTCGCGTGCAGGATGCGCGCCACCACCTGGCCGATGCGCCCCAGCCCGGCGATGATCACCTCGCCCTGCTCGGGCGCCTCGGCCGGGCGCGCCTCGGCGCGCGCGGCGAGCCGCGGCAGGAGCAGCCGGTCGTGCGCGACGAGGATGAAGGGCGTGGCGAGCATGGACAGCGCCACCGCGAGGATGATCGCCTGCGTCGTCGCGGAGGCGATCGCGCCGCTCGACGCGCCCAGCGCGAGCAGCACGAACGCGAACTCCCCGCCTTGCGCGAGCAGCAGGACGAAAAGCGGCCGCTCGTCGGGCGGCAGGCGGAACTTCCGCGCGATCAGCCACAGCACCGCGCCCTTCAGCGCGAACAGGCCGACGATCAGCCCGAGCACCAGCAGCGGCCGCGCGAGCAGCACCCCGAAGTTCACGCTCATGCCGACCGCGATGAAGAACAGGCCCAGCAGCAGCCCCTTGAAGGGCTCGACCGCGGCCTCGATCTCGTGCCGGTACTCCGAGTCGGCGAGCAGCACCCCGGCGAGGAAGGCGCCCAGCGCCATCGACAGGCCCGCGCTCTCGAAGAGCAGCGCGCAGCCCAGCACCAGCAGCAGCGCGAAGGCGGTGAAGATCTCGCGCAGGCGCGTGCGCGCGATGTGGCGGAACACCGGCCGCGCGATGTAGTGGCCGAGCACCAGCGTGCCGACCACGATCGCCGCGGCGGTGGCGAGCCCCAGCCAGGAGAACGCCGAGCGCCCGGCGGTGGTGCCAAGGAGCGGCAGCAGCGCGAGCATCGGTATCACCGCCAGGTCCTGGAAGAGCAGGACGGCGAAGGTGGCCTGCCCGCCCTGGGTGCCCAAGCCGCCGCGCTCGGTGAGCGGCTGCAGCGCGAGCGCGGTCGAGGAGAGCGACAGCGCCATGGCGGCGACCAGGGCGGTGCGCAGGTCCACCCCGAGCGCCACCGCCACCCCGACGATGACGGCGATCGAGCCCAGCACCTGCGACAGCCCCAGCCCGAGCAGCTTGGCGCGCATGCTCCACAGGCGCCGCGGCTCGAGCTCCAGGCCGATGACGAAGAGCAGGAACACCACGCCGAGCTCGGCGAAAGTGTGGATCGTCTCGGTCTCGTCCACGAGGCCGAAGCCCCAGGGGCCGATGGCGATGCCGGCGAGGAGGTAGCCCGCCACCGAGCCCAGACCCAGCCGGTGCGAGAGCATGACGGTTATCACGGCGGCAGCGAAATAGACGCTCGCCTGGGTCAGGAAGGCATGGCCGTGCTCCATGCCTGCAGTATAGTTGGCGGGGGGAGGCGACAAGAAAGTGAGCATCGAAACCGAGGTCCAGGACGCGGTGCGCCGCCTCTTCGCGCGCTGCCCGGCGCTGCATCGCTTCGCGGTGCGCGACCGCTCGGGGCTCCCCGATCACATCGACCCGACCAGCCTGCAGGGCGAGCTCTTCATCTTCGAGATCGCGCTCGTCCCCCGCTGGGGCAAGCGTCAGTACGACGAGATCTACGGCGAGATCGCCGCCGCCATCGCCGCGGCGGTGTCCGCCCGCCCCGAGGCGAAGCCGCTTCTGGCCGGCCGCAGCTTCGTGCGGGCCTTGCATTAGAGGGTAAGTTTTTCAAACCTCCGTCGTGTGGGCCCGATCCTTGCGGATAGGGGGGCATGAAGCCCGCCCAGCTCGGAAGCCTCAACGCCGACCAGCCGCCGATCGAGGAGGACCTCGCGGTGCGCGTCGACACCATCTTCGACCGCTGCCCCGCCCTGCACGGCTTCACCGTGCAGGACTCCTCGGCGCTGCCCGAGGAGCTGCGCTCCCTCGCGCTCGAGCGCGAGCTCGTGGTCACCGACATCGGCGTGTTTCCCTTCCTCAACGCCGACCAGTGCGAGCAGATCTACAACGAGATCGCGGTGGCGCTGCTCGACTTCATGTTCGAGCGCCCGTCCGCGAAAGACGTGCTACGCGGGCGTACGTTCGCCAGAACCCTGCACTAGGGAAACACAGGCGTCCTCGTAGCGCCCCGGGCCCATGGTGCCCGGCGCGAAGATCTCGCGCGCCCGGATCCACTCGAAGGAGCCCTCGAACACCTCCCGCGTGTACGGCTCGAACACCAGCCGCTCCCCTGGGCCCCAGCGCCGCGTGTCGATCTCGTCCTGGAAGCGCGCCGGGAACTCCTTGCGGTAGTAGTGCGTGTACAGCTCCGGCCGCAGGTCGATGTCGCGCTGCGCGCTGCGCAGCGCGCGGAAGTACTTGCGCACGTGCTCGGGCTCGGGGTCGCCGTTGAGCATCGCGGCGATCATGAAGGTGGTGTCGAGCACCTTGCGCAAGCCCAGCTGCTCGAGGAAGTAGTACGGGCCGCTGAACACGGCGGCCGCGGGGACCTGGCCGTCGATCAGCTTCTCCATGCGCGAGAAGAGGATCCCGTCGGCGAAGGAGAGCTGGATCTCCTCGCGCGGCAGGTACTGCTCGAGCGCCTGCAGCGTGGAGTAGTGGCTGCCCGACTGGTGCCCGACCGAGATCGGCACGCCCTTCAGGTCCTGCGGGGCGCGGATCGGCGAGTCCTGCGGCACGAATACCCCGGCGGGGGCGATCGAGTACGCGTCGGCGTAGAGCTTGCCGTGGCCTTTCGAGGCGGCGACGTTGACCGTCCAGTGGCAGGCGCAGCTCACGTTGGTCTCTCGGCCCTTCTCGAAGCTCGTATAGGCGCCGACCCTGTCCGGCGTGGCATGGCTGTGAAAAACCGCACGGAACTCGTAGTCGAGCCCCGCGGCGCGGAAATAGCCTTTCTCCTCGGCGACCCATTCCTGCAGCCGGAAATGCGGCGAGATCACGAACCTGCCCACGGCGCGCCCTCCTAGGGGTGAAAAATCAGGGGGTGAAAAATCGTCAAGCGTGTGCGAATTGCCTGCGGACGAGGACGGATTGTCGCGTAATGACGACGTCATTGTCAGGGGGGCAGTTAGACCGGGCGGACCCAGGGGAAGGTCCGCCGGTGCAACGCGGGAGGAATAGGGTAACACCATGAAAATCAGCCGCCATCTCGAAGACCAGCTCCACTCGCTGTTCTCGCGCTGCCCGGACCTATGGGGCTTCTCGGTGCGCGGCGAGAACCAGGATCTCTTCGTCAGCGACGTCGGCATCTCCCCGCGGCTCTCGGCCGAGCAGTACGGCGAGATCTTCGAGGACATCGCCAACACGCTCTCGGAGGTGCTCGACGAGCAGCCCGAGGCCTCGGATTGGCTGCGCGGCAGGACTTTTGCCCGCACTTTGCACTAGCTAAGGTTTCGTCTGTCGTTGCCATCGGGAAATCCCCGATGGGGGAAATTTCGACAGACGTGTAGTGTTCTCCACTACGCAGGACCCTGGAGAAACGCTACATGAAGACCTTCGAATTCAAGCCCGGCCTGCCGGAAACCCTGCTGGGCCGCCTGGAAGCCAACGTCGACGCCAAGATCCGCGCCCTCTTCGCGCGCTGCCCGACGCTGCACGGCTTTTCGGTGCAGGACCGCGCCATGCTGCCGCGCGACGTCGACCAGAACCGCATCCCGGACGCCGACCTCTTCGTCACCGAGATCGGCGTGTTCCCCAAGCTCGACTCGCAGTTCGACGAGATCTACGACGAGATCACGCTCGCCATCTCCGA
>CBDDRQ010000043.1:0-2932 GCA_965233125.1 uncultured bacterium | reverse complement strand
CGAAGAGATTGAAGCCGGTGATGCCGACCAGGCCGAAGCCGGTCGCGGCCGCGAGCCGGCCCTGGAAGCTGAGCGCCCCCCGCCCCTCTACCGCCACGAGCAGCATCACCAGCAGCACCACGCCGAGGAGGTAGCGCGCCGTGCCGAGCGCGAACGCATCCAGGTACGGCAGCGTGCGCTTGGCGATCGAGAACAGCGGCGCCCAGCACAGCACGCTGACCGTGGCCCAGGCAAGGCCCGCGGCCAGGCCCGCCCGGGTCATTCAGAAATGGGGTCTGTCCCCATTTCAGGGCTCACGCCGCCTTTTTCTCGTCGCGGAGGGCGCGGCGCAGGATCTTGCCGACGTTGGTCTTCGGCAGCTCGGTGCGGAACTCGACGTAGTTCGGCCGCTTGTAGCCGGTGAGCTCGCGGCGGCAGTGCTCGAGCACGTCGGCCTCGGTGAGCTGCGGGTCCTTTTTCACCACGAACACCTTGGGCACCTCGCCGGAGTGCTCGTCGGGAACGCCGATGGCGGCGACTTCCAGCACGCCCGGGTGCATGGCCACCACCTGCTCGATCTCGTTCGGGTACACGTTGAAGCCCGAGACCAGGATCATGTCCTTCTTGCGGTCGACGATGCGGATGAAGCCCTTCTCGTCCATGATGCCGATGTCGCCGCTGTGGAAGAAGCCGTCCTTGCCGATCGCCTGGGCGGTCTCCTCCGGGCGCTGCCAGTAGCCTGCCATCACCTGCGGGCCGCGGATGCAGATCTCCCCGGGCTGGCCGAGCGGCACGTTGGCGCCGGCGTCGTCGCGCAGCACGATGTCGGTGGAGGGCATCGGCACGCCGATCGAGCCCGAGTACTCCTTGAGGTCGAGCGGGTTGGCGGTCGCCGCGGGCGCGGTCTCGGTGAGCCCGTAGCCCTCGATGAGCGTCGTGCCGGTGACCTGCTTCCAGCGGTCGGCCACCGCCTTCTGCACCGCCATGCCGCCGCCCACCGCGAGCTTCACGCTCGAGAAGTCGAGCTTGCCGAACTCCGGATGGTGCAGCAGCGCGTTGAAGAGCGTGTTGACGCCGGTGATGATGGTGAACTTGTGCTTGCCGAGCTCCTTCACGAATCCGGGGATGTCGCGCGGGTTGGTGATGAGCACGTTCTCGCCGCCGATCACCATCATGTTGAGCGCGTTCACCGTGAGCGAGAAGATGTGGTAGAGCGGCAGCGCGGTGATGATCACCTGGCGCTCGCCGCCGGTGGCCGGCGCGAGCCAGGCCTTGTACTGCAGCAGCGCCGCGATGACGTTGCGGTGCGTGAGGATGGCGCCCTTCGACACGCCGGTGGTGCCGCCGGTGTACTGCAGGTAGGCGATATCCTCGTGGCCCAGCGGAGGGGTCGTCAGCTTCTTGCCGTTGCCCTCATTCAATACCTCTTTAAAAGAAAGAGCGCCCGGCAGCTCATACGCCGGCACCATCTTCTTCACCTTGCGCACCACCAGGTTCACGATCAGGCCCTTCACGCCCAGCATCTCGCCCAGCGAGGTGACGACCACGTGCTTCACCGGCGTGCGCGATTTCACCTGCTGCAGCACGGCCGCGAAGTTCTCGAGGATGACGATCACCTCCGCGCCCGAGTCCTTGAGCTGGTGCTCGAGCTCGCGCGGGGTGTAGAGCGGGTTGACGTTGACCACCGTGCAGCCCGCGCGCAGCGCGCCGAACATCGCGATCGGGAACTGCAGGCAGTTGGGCATCATCAGCGCGACGCGCGAGCCCTTGGCGAGGCCCTTCGACTGCAGCCACGCGCCGAAGTCGCGCGAGAGCTTCTCCAGCTCGCCGAAGCTGATGTGCTTCCCCATGCTGTGGTAGGCCGGCCGGTCCGCGAACTGGCGGATGCTGGCGTCGAAAAGCTCCACGAGCGAGCGGTACTGGTTCGGATCGATGTCGGCGGGCACGCCGGCGGGATAGCTTTTCAGCCAGATGCGCTCCATGTCTCCTCCTACTGGGGCGGTTTATTCATTCTAACCACGAGCGGCGCCACGAGGCACCCAAACCCGATGGCGGCGTAGCCGGCGATCCAGGCGCCGGCGCTCGCGGCGCCGCCCGCCGCGTCGAGCGCCACCCCGAAGACCATCGGCCCGAGCATGCCGCCGGCGAAGCCGCAGAGCGAGTAAAGCCCCATGGCGGCGCCGCGCAGCTCCGCCGGCCCCGCCGCCACCAGCCCCGCGGTCAGGGTGGCCGACTCGGCCATCACCAGCATCGAGTAGACGAACAGGATGGCGAGCACCACCGCCCAGAACCAGGGGGCGGAGAAGCCGAGCAGGATGCCGCTCGCCCCCGATCCCGCCATCGCGATCATGATCCAGCGCCGCCGGCCCATGCGCAGCGCGATCTCGTTGCCCACGATCGAGGCCGGCACCGAGGCGAGGTTCACCACCGCGGCGATCGCCGGGAGCTGCCAGGGAAAGCTCGCGCCGCCGGCGTGCAGCCCTGACGAAAACGCAAGGAACGCCACCATCCACGCGCGCGAGCCGAACAGCTCCAGGCAATGCACGAAGTAGCCCGCGGTGTAGCCCGCCGCGGCACGGATGGCGAGCACCTTGCGCCACGCGGCGATGGGGAAGAGGGTTCTCCACGAAAACGCTTTTCCATCCAACGGAGAAGTCGATCTTGGTACAAGGCCAAACACCATGACGCCCGCCAGCAGCGGCCCCACGGCCGAGACGATGAAGGCCGCGGGCCAGCCGGCGAGCGGCGCCACGGCGCCGGCGATGGCGAGCGAGAGCGCGGTGCCGATGCCGAAGAACGACGTGTAGAAGGCGATGTAGCGGCTCTGCGCCGACCCGGAGATGCGGTCGGAGAGGATGCGCAGCCCCGGCATGTAGGTCGCGGCGACCCCCGCGCCCAGAAGGGCTTGAAACAAAATGGCTGAATAAAAACCTGAAGCGGCGAGGCCGAAGCC
>CBDDRQ010000042.1:0-4534 GCA_965233125.1 uncultured bacterium | reverse complement strand
ACGTGAAGCGCGTGTTCATGCCGGTGGGCTGCATGCATTGCGACGATCCGCCCTGCCTGTCGGTGTGCCCCAGCACCGCGACGCGCAAGCGCGCCGACGGCATCGTCACCGTCGACCCGGACCTGTGCATCGGCTGCGCGTACTGCGCGGTCGCCTGTCCCTACGAGGCGCGCTCCAAGATCGACGGCATCGCCACCAAGTGCACCTTCTGCGTCGAGCGCATCGACCACGGCACGGCGCACGGCCTCACCCCGGGCATCGATCCCGACGCGACCCCCGCCTGCGTGAACAGCTGCATCGCCGGCGCAATGCATTTCGGCGACCTCGAAGATCCGAAGAGCAACATCTCGCAGCTCCTCGCGGAGAACCAGCATTTCCGCCTGCACGAGGAGCTCGGCACCGGGCCCGGCTTCTATTACCTGTGGGACAAGGCGCCATGACTCATCGCGCCCATCCGGTGAACGCGCGCTATTGCCGCCCCCCTGTCAAGGGGGGAAGCGACCCCCGATCCAGTCGGGGGGAGCGGGGGGTTAGTTTTTGGAATGCTTCCGGTCGGAAGCATTCTGTTCAATCGACTGCCTCTCACCATGGCCGCTAAAAGCAACCCCCCGTTCGCTTCGCTCACGACCCCCTTGTCAGGGGGTCGACAACAGCGCCACTGGGACGCGAGAGCCGCGCTCAACTTCATGCTCGGCGGCGCGGGCTCGGGGCTCATCGTCTTCGCAGCCATCGGCCGCCTGGACGCGCCCTGGGCGGTTGCACTTGCCTTGATGCTCATCGCCGGCGGCCTCGGCGCGGTCTGGCTCGAGATCGGCCGCAAGCTGCGCGCGCTGCACGTGCTCTTCAACCCGCTCACGTCGTGGATGACGCGCGAGGCGTTCGTGGCGGTTCTGCTCTTCCCGCTCGGCCTGGGCTCGATCTTCGTGCCGCAGGCCCTGCCCTCCGCGGCGCTCGCCGCGGCTGCCTTCCTCTACTGCCAGGCGCGCATCCTGCGCGCGGCCAAGGGCATTCCCGCGTGGCGCGCGCCCGAGGTCGTGCCGCTCATCGTCGCTACCGGCCTGGCCGAGGGCGCGGGCCTCGCTCTTTTCTTTACTCAAGAGACTTCATTGCTTGTGCTGTTCGGCCTCGCCGTCGGCTTCCGCGCTTTCGCCGGGTGGCGCTACCGCGCCGCGGCAACGACCGCCGTGCCCGCTCTGTCCGGGGTCACGGTGGCGATCCTTCTCCTGGCCGCCGCCGGCATTTACGTCCAAGAAGTGCTGGTACTGGCTGGCGTCGCCGCGGTGGCGAGCGGCTGGTGGCTCAAATTCGCGCTGGTGACCCGCGCCGCCCCGGCGCAGGGCTTCACGCTGCCGCGCGTGCCGGTGCGCGGCGCACGCTAGGGAGGAAGACCATGGAGATGCTCCACCGCGACGCCGAGACCCTTTCGCCCGAGCGCCTGGCGCGGCTGCAGCTGCGGCGCCTGCGCGCGACGGTGAAGAACGCCTGGGAGAACGTGCCGCCGCAGCGCCAGCGCATGCAGGCGGCGGGCGTGGGCCCGCAGGACATCCGCTCGCTCGAAGACCTTGCGCGCCTGCCCTTTACCCGGAAAGGCGACCTGCGCGAGCACTATCCTTTCGGCCTGTTCGCGCGGCCGCGCACCTCGCTCGCGCGGGTGCACGCCTCCTCGGGAACCACCGGCAAGCCCACCGTCGTGGGCTACACGCGCAAGGACCTCGATACCTGGTCGGGGCTGATGGCGCGCTCGCTCGCCTGCGCGGGCGCGCGCCCCGGCGACGTCGTCCACAACGCCTACGGCTACGGCCTGTTCACCGGCGGGCTGGGCGCGCACTACGGCGCCGAGCGCCTCGGCGCGACCGTGGTGCCCGTCTCCGGCGGCGGCACCGAGCGCCAGGTGCAGCTGCTCATGGACCTGCGCGCGCGCGTGCTGTGCGCGACGCCCTCCTATGCGCTCAACATCGCCGAGGTGGCCGAGCGCGAGGGCGTGGACCTGCGCGCGAGCGCGCTCGAGATCGGCATTTTCGGCGCCGAGCCCTGGAGCGAGGCGATGCGCCGCGAGATCGAGGAGCGCCTGGGCCTGCGCGCGGTCGACGTCTACGGCCTCTCGGAGATCATGGGGCCCGGCGTCGCGGTCGAATGCCGCGCGCAGAGCGGCCTGCACGGCTGGGAGGACCATTTCCTGTTCGAGATCGTCGACCCGGAGAGCGGCAAGCCGGTGCCCGACGGCGCGAGCGGCGAGCTGGTGATCACCACGCTCACCAAGCAGGCGCTGCCGATGCTGCGCTACCGCACGCGCGACGTGACGCGCGTCGCGCGCGGCCGCTGCGACTGCGGCCGCACGCACCTGCGCATCCAGCGCATCACCGGGCGCAACGACGACATGCTGATCATCCGCGGCGTCAACGTCTATCCGTCGCAGATCGAGGCGGTGCTGGTCGGCCTGCCCGGGCTCGCGCCGCACTACCAGCTCGTGCTCGAGCGCCGCGGCGCCATGGACGAGCTGACGGTGGAAGTCGAATGCTCTTCAGGGGAAAACGATTCTTCGGAAACGGTAAGAGACGTGGCGCACCACATCAAGTCGCGCATCGGCGTGACCGCGGCGGTCGTGCTCAAGCAGCCCGGCCAGGTGCCGCGCTCGCAGGGCAAGGCGGTGCGCGTGCGCGACCTGCGGCCGAAGGCGAGCGCCTGATGTCGCCGGAGGCCTCCTGATGTTCGGCAACGTCGCCCGCAGCCGCCTGCTGCCGATGTCGCTGCCGTTCCGCTATTTCGGCGCCGCGGCGGCGTTCCAGCTCGGCGCATGGACGCTGCTTCTCTTCTCTTCATACGAACTCCTCCAATTTGAAATCGGCCTTGGGCCGGTCTTCGCCGCCCTGCACCTGCTCACCCTCGGCGTGCTGGCGATGAGCGCGATCGGCGCGACGCTGCAGCTCCTGCCGGTGGCGACGCGGCAGCCGGTGCGCGCGCTCTGGGCGGTGCGGCTGCAGTGGTGGCTGTTCGTCCCGGGCACCGTGCTCTTCGCCGGCGCGGGCGCCGCCTACCGCCCCGAGCTGCTCGGTGCAGGTGCGATGCTCGTCATTCTCGGTCTCTCCATTTACGCCGTTTTATTGGCGAAAAACCTGCTGGGCGCCCGCGGCATGCGCGTCGTGGTGGCGCACGGCTGGGCGGCGCTCGCCTGCCTCGTGGCGCTCGCCGCGACCGGGCTCGCGCTCGTCGGGCGCTACGAGCACGGCTGGGCGATCGACCACCAGGCGCTGCGCGCGGCGCACCTCGTGCTCGCCACCTTCGGCTTCATGGGCCTGCTCGCGATCGGCCTCTCGGGCTTCCTGCTGCCGATGCTTGCGGTGGCGCCGCCGCCGCCGCAGCGCGTCGCGTACGCGGTGCTCGGGCTGGCCATCCTGGCAGTCATGCTGGCAAGTTTCGGTTTCATAACGGCAGGCGCAACGGCCGGCCTCGCGGCGGCGGGGATGCACATCGTGTCGATGGAGCGCTCGCTGCGCGCGCGGCTGCGCGCGAAGCTCGAGCCCTCGTTCCTGCTGGTGCGCGTATCGTGGGCCTGCCTCATCGCCTGCCTCGCGCTTGCCGCCCTGGGCTTCCCGGGCGGGACGCTGCTCTTCGCCCTGCTGCTCGTGCCCGGATGGCTGCTCACCTTCCTGCTCGGCGTGCTCGCGCGGATCGTGCCCTTCCTCGCCTCGGTGCACGCCTCGTCGAGCGACCGCGGCACGCCGGTCATCGCCGCCCTCACGCCGGCGCGCGTGCTCGCGGCGCACCGGCTGCTCCACCTCGCCGCCCTCGCCCTGCTCGTCGCTGCGGCGCTCACCGGGCAGGCGGCCCTCGCCGCCGCCGGCGCGGCTTGCGGCCTCGCGAGCGCGGCGCTCTTCGGCGCCTTCTTCGTCTTCGTCCTTTACAAGGTCCGACATGGAATTCAACCGCCACATCAGCCGGCGGCTGCATGAGGAGCACGTCGCGACGCTCGCCCTCTGGGGCCGGCTCGAGTCGGTGCTCGCGGCCGGCCGGCACGACGCCGCGCTCCTGAAGAGCGCCGCCGCCTCGCTCGAGCGCGAGCTCGACCGGCATTTCCGCTTCGAGGAGGCGGAGCTCTTCCCGCGCCTTGCCGAGGCCGGGGAAGGCGACATCGGCGAGCTGCTGCGCGAGGAGCACGAGACGATCCGCGCGGCGGGATTGCGCTTCATCGCCCTGGTAAGAGAAAACGGGAATGAAAAGGAAATACGCACCCTGGGCCTGGAGCTCGCGGAGCGCCTGGTGAACCACGTGCAGAAGGAAGAAATGGCGCTGCTGCCGGCGCTGGATGACTTCATCGACGAGGAGACCGACCATGAGCTCGACAGCGCCTACGCAGCGACCTGAGCTGCGGCCCCAGTTGCGTCCGCTTGCCGCCGCCGACCTGGAGCGCGTCGTCGCGCTCGACGCGGCGCTCGGCGGGCGCTCGCGGCGCGCCTACTTCGAGCGGCGCCTGGGCGCCGCGCTGCGCGACCCGGCGCACCACCTGCAGTACGCCGCGGACGACGCCTGGGACCTC
>CBDDRQ010000041.1:0-2627 GCA_965233125.1 uncultured bacterium | reverse complement strand
TGTCACCTTTCGCCGTAAAGGAGCCAGGATTTTTCGGCGTATTGGAGCCAGTTTTGGGTAGGTCAAACGGGCATCCCGGCGGGTTAAGAATGCGTCGTTTTGGAGCTGCTGGCAAGCTTCGCTTTGGGCGTGCTCGGGCCGAGCTTCGGTGATCGATACGACTGGCCGTCGAGCACGAGACAGTAGGCGTTGTGGCGCATGCGATCGAGTGTGGCGGAAGCGAGCAGCCGGTTGGCGGGGAAGGCCTGGTCCCACTCGGTGAAATCGAGGTTGGAAGTGATGACGGTGGAGACCTGCTCGTAGCGCTCGGCGATAAGGTCGTGGAGATCCTCGTCGGCGGGCGGGCGAAGCGGTTTCAAGCCGAAGTCGTCGACGATGAGCAGCGGCACACGGGCGAGCGAGGCGAGCTTGCGCTCATAGGCGCCGATGGCACGCGCGGCGTTGAGGCTCTGGGTGAGGCTCGCGCAGGTGGTGAAGACTACGTCGACGCCCTGGCGCACGGCGCAGTGCCCGAGGGCTTGGGCGAGATGGCTTTTGCCGGTGCCGCAGGGGCCGACGATGAGAACGGGCGCGCGCTCGCCCATGTAGCGGCCGGTGGCAAGATCGTGCAGGAGCGCGCGGTTGACGTTGGGCAGCCGCTCGAAGTCGAACTGGTCGAAGGTCTTGGTGGCGCGGAACGCCGCGCGGCGAAGGCGCAGGGCGAACTTCTTCTGCTCGCGTCGCGCGACCTCGTCCTGGATGAGTAGCGCGAGGAACTCGGTGTAGGCGAGCTTGGAGTCGATCGCCTGGCGGTTACGGGCCTCCAATGAATCGAGGATGCCCGAGAGGCGAAGCTGCTTCAGGTACGGCGAGAGCTCAGGTACGGGGTTCACTGCTTGGGTTCTCCTGGTTGAGGTGGGACTGCGCGGACAGAGGGTTATCCACGGCGGCGCGCGTGCGGCGCTTCTCACGCACGCGAGCGCGCGCCGCGGTGGGTAACCCGGGAACGAGCTCAGTGCGGGACATCGCTGTCGGTGTCAAAGAGGCTTTGCGCGTCGCGCGCGAAGCGCGCGGCGTTGGCATACGCCGAAGGGCCGGCGCTCGCCTGTGGCAAGGCGGCTGCGTCGTGGCCACCGACGAGGATGTTCTTGACGCTGCGGTACTGGAGCGTGCCGTGGTAGAGCGCGCGGGCGCAGGCCGCCTCCAAGCGCTCAGGGCCGTAGCTCTGGGCGAGCCGAAGCACGCCTTGCGCCGCGCGCAGGCGCTCGACGATGCGCTCGGCGAGGAGCTGCGCGATGAGCTCGGTGCAGGCCGGGCCGACGGCGCTCGCTTGCTTTGCGCACCAGGCGCGGTCCTGGGTGAAGAACGCCTGTGCTTCAGGCGGCAGGTGCCCAGTCACCGTAAGGCGCTGGCCTGCTTTGCGCCCGCGCGGATGCGTCGCCACGAGCCGGTAGTCCTCGAAGATGGACACCTGCCCGTCGGTGGCGCGCAGCCACAGGCGCTTGCCGACGAGCGCGAAGGGCACCGAGTAAAGGATGCGCTCGTGCTGCACGTGGCAATCGCGGTGCACGCTGACGGCGTGCCAGCTCGCAAGATCCGGGGCGATTGGCGGCAGCGGGCGCATGAGCGGCTTCTCAATCTCGAAGCGCTCAAGGGGCCGCTCGCGGGTGGTGCCGTGGATGCGAACGCCCGCCTCCTCGAGCACCCAGGTGCGCGCTTGGGCGTTCAAATCGGCAAGATCCCGGAAGCTGCGCGTGGGCAGGAAGTTGCCCTTCACGTACTTGACGCCGGCTTCGACGATGCCCTTCTTCTGCGGATCGGCCGGCGGGCACGGATCGATGCGAAAGCTGTAGCCCTCGGCGCACTCGGCGTAGGCGCGGTTCACCACTGGGTCGTGAATGCACGCCCGGGTGATGGCGCACTTGGGGTTATCGATGATGAGCCGCTCGGGCACCGCAGCGAACCACTCGAAGGCGCGCCGGTGGCAGCCAAGCCACGTGGGAACCGTCTGGTCCCAGACGAATTCGACGTACTGGTGGCGCGACCAGCACAGCGTCATCACGAAGCACCAGGTGCGCCGGGGCGCGTTGCTTGCCGGATCGAGCAGCACCGGCCCGGCGCCAAAGTCGACCTGGGCCGCCTCGGCCGGCGCGAAGGCAAGCGGTACCGTCGCCTGCGGCGGCAGCTCCGCCCGGATCGCCGCGATCATCCGGTAGACCGAGGAGTAGCTCCCCCGGTAGTGGTGCTCGCGCTTGAGCGCGGCGTGCATCGCCGTGCCGGGAACGCCCTGCGCGAACCAGCGCTCGATGAGCCCGCGGTGCGGCTCGAGGCTCGAGATCGTGGAGGCCGCTTGGCGCGCCTCGCCCACCGCGGCGTGGATCTCGGCGTCTTCGGGAAGCGGCGAGCTCGGCTCGAGCCACCGGCGTTCCCAGGCGAGCTCCCTCAGCTCGGCGGCCTTGCGCCGGCCCATCAGCCCCGCCCGCGCGATCTCCCGGTCGGTATCGCCCTGGCGCATGCGCGCCAGGATCTGTCGGTACTGAAACATCTCGAATCTCCTGCGGCCCACCGCCCAAGCCCTCCCAAGGCAAAAACCCGGGAGGGTAGCGGCGAGCGCGTCAATCCGAGACGCCCGCGCCTACCCCGAACTG
>CBDDRQ010000040.1:0-36491 GCA_965233125.1 uncultured bacterium | reverse complement strand
GCGGCCGTTGTAGAAGAACATGCCCTTGGAAGTGATCACGCCGATGTGGCCCGGCCCGTCGAACTGCGTGCCGATCTGGCCGATCTCGGTCGCGACGTACTCGTCGTTGTAGACCAGCTCCTGCTTGCCGAACGGGCCCCCTGTGGGCAGCCCGGGGATGGTCATGCGCCAGCCGCGCGAACCGAACCCCGGCGCCTCCTGCTGATAGACCTTGCCGAGCGTCGCGACCTTTCCCTTCTTCACCAGCTGCACGGCCTTCAGCACCGAAGCGGCGCTGCGGCGGTTGGCGGCGCCGACCTTGTCGTCGGGACCCCATTCGCTGGGCGCCCACTTGTCCTTCAGCGGCTCATCGTTGACCGCCACCACCGTGGGTGCATGGGCGGCGATCGCCATGGCGGCGCACACCGTTACCGAGAAGCTGAGTTTCATGGCTTCCTCCTGTGGGCTATTCCCAGAGGCCGGCGGGCAGGGGCAGGCCGGCGTAATCCTTGGCGGTCAGCGGCGCGTCGGCGGCGACACCGAGCCCTTCGAGCACGGCAATGATCTGGCGTGCGTGCTGCGCAGAATGCCAGACGCAGCGCTCGAGGACGTGATGTAACGGCTGGGCACCGTAATACGTGAGCAAAGTTCCACTGCACGACTGGTCCCGCACGCCAGCCCACCAGTGCCGCAGACGCTCGGTCACGCCGGCGCCATACTGCCTGATGTCCTCGGGCGTGCGCACCGCCGCCGGCGGCGGCGCGTTGTAGATCGCCGTCAGGTCTTCCTTGCCTCCCTGCACCGCCTGGAGGAAGGCGTCCGCGACCTGGTAGACGTGATAAGCGAGATCGCGAACGCTCCGGTCGCGCCCGGGCGTCGCCCGCTCGCCGAGTCCCTCGAGCGGAATCTGCATCACATGTCGCTGCGAAGCTTCGAGCACGGTGAGCCATTTCTGCATCAGCTCGGGAGCGGCGAGGCGGCGGAACGTCACCTCCCTGCCGATGAAGCGCGAGACGTCGGCCAGCTCCTGGGCGAACACGTAGTCCGAGCCCCGGGCGACGACCGGGACGGTGCGCACGCCAAGCGCGCGCAGCTCGTCCATGGCTTGCGGCTGCGCGGAAACGTTGATCGATTCATAGGGGACACCGAGGCCGGAGAGGAACTCCTTGACCTTGACGCAGCTCGAGCATCCGGGTCGCCAGTACACTTTCAGGGCCTGTGAGTCCATGCGTCGATTCTAGAACTGCTTCAACAGGCTTTGTGCGTACGCTGGAGCCGTCGGCTCGTGCATGAAGTACACGTACACCCCTGTCCAGGCGGTCTGCGCCAATCGGGCCGCCCATCGGCCAAGGTCTTCATCCGAATAGGTTTCCAGCCGTAGCCGCACGTAGCCCCAAGGCGCCGTCTCTACGAGCGGCGGGGGCGCGTTGTCCTCCCGCTCCGATAGGCATAGGGCCGCCCCGGCACCCTTGAGCGCATCGTAGACGTCGTCGGAGAACCATGTCTCATTGCGGAACTCGAACGCGGCGGTGTGCCCCTGCGGCAGCAGGCTGAGGAATCCGTTCAAGCGCGGCAGATCCTTCTTCAGGAACGGCGGCAGCTGAAAGAGCACCGGCCCGCGCTTTGGCCCAAGGGCCGCGAGGTTCTTGTAAAGGAAGCTCACGGAGTCGGCGGCGGTCTCGGGATTGATCCGCGACAGATGCGTGATCCGGCGCGAGGCCTTGATGGCGAACCTGAAGTCTGGCGGCGTCGCCTTCGCCCAGGTCTCCAGCACTTCAACGCGCGGCATGCGGTAAAAAGTGTTGTTGATCTCGACCGTCGGCAGCCGCTCGGCATACCAGGCCAGCATCGCCTCGGGTCGGATATCGTCCGGATAGAAGGAGCCTTTCCACTCCTTGAAGGAGTACCCGCTTGCGCCTGCGAAGAGCCTCTTAGAATTGACCATGGCGAAAGGAAAGCTTAGCGAATATTCCGCCAAGCGCAGCTTTGCCGCCACGCCCGAGCCCGCCCCGGCCGCGGCCAAGGCGCGAAGCGGGCCGCTGCTTTTCGTCATTCAGCAACACTCGGCGCGACGACTGCACTACGATTTTCGGCTCGAATGCGACGGCGTGCTCAAGTCCTGGGCCGTGCCCAAGGGACCGTCGCTCGACCCGGCGGAGAAGCGCCTCGCGGTACCGACCGAGGATCATCCCTTCGAGTACGCCTCCTTTGAGGGCGTCATTCCGCCGGGGCAGTACGGCGCGGGCGAGGTGATCGTCTGGGACTGCGGCGTGTACTCGCCCGACGAGGAGCAGCCCTGGGTGGAAGACCGCGACGCGGCCGAGCGGCAAGTCATTCGGGGGCTCGAAAAGGGCAAGCTGGGCGTCACCTTGCGGGGCGAGAAGGTCAAGGGCTCCTTTGCGCTGGTGCGGACTTCCGACCGGAAGAGCTGGCTGCTGATCAAGCACAAGGACCGTTTCGCGACGAAGGACGACATCACGGCGCGCAACCGCTCGGTGCTGTCCGGAATCGCCGTCGACGAAATGAAGGCCGTGCCCGTGCAGCGCATGGATGCAGCGAGGCTCGCTCCCGCCGGGAAGCGGGAGGCGATGCCGGACAAGCTCGAGCCGATGCACGCGGAGCTGGCCGACGCGCCGTTCAACAGGGCGGACTGGATGTGGGAGCCCAAGCTCGACGGCTATCGCGTCGTGGCTTTCGCCGGCGGGCAGGTGAAACTGCGCTCGCGGCGCGGGCTCGAACTGGCGAAGTCGTTCCCGGCCCTGGCGAGCGAGCTTGCCAAGCAGGGGGCGAGCATGGTCCTCGATGGCGAGATCGTCGCCTTCGACGAGCAGGGCAAGCCTTCGTTCAACGCGCTGCAGAACCGGTTTCAGCTGAAGACGGCGGGCGACATCGCGGCGGCCGAGAAGAGCACCCCGGTGATGTTCTATGCGTTCGACCTCGTGCATTTCGCGGGCGTGGACCTGCGGCAGGCGCCCTACGCGGACCGGCGGCGCTACCTGTCACAATGCCTCCTGCCCTCTGCGCTGGTACGGCTCGTTCACGCCACCGACGACGGCGTCGAGCTGTACGCCGCGGCGCTGGCGAGCGGCTTCGAAGGCGTGGTCGGCAAGCGCAAGCAGAGCAAGTACGAGGCCGGCAGGCGCTCTTCATCCTGGGTCAAGGTCAAATCCACCCGCAGCGCGGACTTCGTCGTCGGCGGCTACACGCGAGGGAAGGGCTCGCGCGAGCCGCTGGGCGCGCTGCTGGTCGGCAGTTGGGAAGGAAGCACGCTCAAGTACTCGTCGCATGTCGGCTCGGGATTCGACGAGCGCACGCTCTCCCTGCTTCAGTCGAAGCTCCGGCCGCTGCAGCGCAAGACCTGCCCGTTCGCCGAGAAGCCGACGCTGAACGCGCCGGCCACGTGGGTCGAACCAGAGGCGGTCGTCGAGGTGAAGTTCCAGGGATGGACCGGCGATGCCTCGCTGCGGGCGCCGGTGTTCCTGCGGTTGCGCGACGATATCGATCCCAAGGCGGTGACTCGGAAAGAGGGGGAGGAGGTCACGCCAGCAGCCACGGCCCGCTCGACGGACTCGATGATCGACGACGTGCTGCACCAGCTCGCCAGCGCGAAGGCGAGCCTGAGCATCTCGGTGGGGCCGCACGCGCTGAAGCTGACCCACCTCGACCGGGTCTACTGGCCGGCCGACCCGGCGCTCAAGCAGCCGGCGCTCACCAAGCGCGACCTGCTGCGCTATCTCGCGCGGATCTCTCCCGCGATGCTGCCACACCTCGCCGATCGACCGCTGACGATGATCCGGATGCCGGACGGGATTCGCGGCCAGCGCTTTTTTCAGAAGCACTGGACGCAGCAGCGGCCGGCGTTCGTCGAGACGATGCGCGTGTACTCGGGGCACAAGGACGAGAGCCACGAGTACCTGCTGTGCAGCAATCTGCCCACCCTGCTGTGGCTCGCGCAATCTGGCACGCTGGAGTTTCACGTCTGGCATTCGCGCGCGCGGCCTGCCCCGGATGCCGCGAGCAAGAGCACCGACTATGACTCTTCCCTGGACGCGCTCGAGCGCTCCGTGCTGAACTATCCCGACTACGTGGTGTTCGACATCGATCCGTACATCTACTCGGGCAAGGAAGCGCCCGGCGACGAGCCCGAGCTCAACACGGTGGCATTCGAGAAGGGCAAGGAAGTGGCCTTTCGGTTGCGCGAATTGCTGGCGGGCATGAAGCTTGAGCCCATCGTCAAGACCTCCGGAAAGACCGGCCTGCATGTCTTCCTGCCGATCCGCCGCACCATCGAGTTCGACATGGCGCGCGAGGTATCCGAGCGAATCGGGCGGCACCTCATGCGGCTGCACCCGAAGGACGTGACGCTGGAGTGGAGCGTTCCCAAGCGCACTGGAAAGATCTTCATGGACTACAACATGAACGTGCGCGGGAAGACGCTGAACGTGGCGTATTCGCCGCGGGGCGTGCCCGGCGCGCCGGTGTCCATGCCGCTGACGTGGGAGGAGCTCGCCAAGGCGCATCCGCTCGACTTCAGGCTCACGAACGCGGCGGAATTCCTGGCGCGCTCCGGCGAGCGCTGGCGGGACGCCCTCGGGCGCAAGCAAAGCCTCGAGCGGGCGCTTGAACGCTCCAAGGCATAATGGGTTATCCTCCGAATCCTTCGCATGAAGTAAGTGTCTTAAGTTACTGATTTTAAGAGGTGAACGAATGGCCGCACGATCGATAGCGTCACTTACCATCTCCTTCGGGATGGTGTCCATCCCGGTGAAGCTCTATTCGGCCACCGAGGCGAGCCGGGCGATGTCCTTCAACCTCCTGCACAAGGCTTGCGGCTCGCGGCTCAAGCAGCAGTACTTCTGCGTGAAGGAGGAGGTGCCCGTGGCGCGGGAAGACATGGCCAAGGGCTACGAGTTCGCGAAGGATCAGTACGTGATGTTCTCGCCCGAGGAGCTGAAAGCCCTCGAAGAGGCGGGCACGCACAGCGCGGAGATCACCGAGTTCGTGCCGGCGAAGGCGATCGATCCGGTGTTCTTCGACAAGGCGTACTACCTCGGGCCGGACAAGGGCGGGGCCAAGCCCTATGCGCTGCTCGCGCGCGCCCTGAAGGAATCCGGGCGCTGCGCGCTCGGGCGCTGGGCGGCGCGCGGCAAGCAGTACATCGTGCTGATCCGCCCGATGGACACCGGTCTCGTCGAGGGGCTGGTGATGCAGCAGCTCCTCTATGCCGCCGAAGTCCGCTCGATCAACGACCTCGACATCCCCAAGACCGAGGTCAAGCCCGTCGAGCTCAAGCTCGCGCAGCAGCTGATCGAGCAACAGTCGGTCGAGCGGTTCGACCCGGCAGCCTATACCGATGAGGTGCGCGCGCGCATCGAGGCCGCGATCCAGAAAAAGGTCGAGGGCCAGGAGATCACCATGGCCGAGGCGCCCGAGCAGGGCGCGCAAGTCATCGACCTCATGGAAGCGCTGCGGGCCAGCCTCGAGAAGAAGCCCGCGAAGCGGGCGCAACCCGCCAAGCCTGCGACGCGAAAAGCAGCCAGGAAATAGTGCAACGGTACGGCGTGCGCGAAGTCGAGCGGCTGCTGCGGCTTCCGCGCAGCACTGTACGCGCGCTCATCCGCGCCGGCTTCGTCACCCCCGAGCGCGGGCCACGGCGGGCGTGGCTGTTCTCGTTCCAGGACCTGATCGTGCTGCGCACCGCGCAGGCGCTCGCGGCGGCGAACGTGCCGCGCAAGCGCATTACCCGTTCGGTGAAGGAGCTGCGCCGCCATCTGCCGGCGTCGATGCCGCTCTCCGGGCTGAGCATCTGCGCCGTCGCCGACCGCGTGGTGGTGAAGGAAGGGCGCAGCCGCTGGCAGGCGGAATCGGGCCAGTACCTGCTCGCGTTCGAAGGGAACCCGGCAGACGGCTCGCTTAGCGTGATCGAGCGTCCCTCGGCAACGCAGACGGCGAGCGCACAGCATTGGCTCGAGGCCGGGATGTCGCTGGAGGGCGAGGACGCCGGGGCCGCGATCGACGCCTACCGGCAGGCGGTGGCCGCGGATCCGGCTTTGCTGGATGCCCGCATCAATCTCGGCTCGCTGCTGCAAGAGGCCGGGCGCCTGGAGGAGGCGGAGCTCGCCTACCGCGAAGCAATCGCGGTTTGCGGCAGCGATCCGGTGCTGCTGTACAACCTCGGGGTCCTTCTGGACGACACGGGGCGAAAGGAGGAGGCGCTGCGGACGTACGAGCGCGCACTCGGTGCCGATCCGGCTCTCGCCGACTGCCACTACAACCTCGCGCTGCTCTGCGAGCAGCTCGGCAAGCCGCGGGATGCGATACGCCACATGGCGGAGTACCGCAGGCTGGTCGGCGCCAAAGGGGGATCTCCGTCCCGCCGCTGATGCGTCACGATGTCGTCGTCCTCGGCGCGGGGATCGTCGGAATCTGCGTTGCGCTGCACCTGCAGAAGCGCGGGCGCTCGGTGGCGCTCGTGGATCGCCGCGGAGCCGCCGAGGAAACCTCTTTCGGCAATGCCGGCCTGATCCAGCGCGAAGGGGTCTATCCGTACGGCTTCCCGCACGATTTCGGCGCGCTGCTGCGCTACTCGCTGAACCGCACCATCGACGCGCACTACCACCCTTCGGCTCTGCCGCGGCTGGCGCCGTTTCTGTGGCAGTACTGGCGCCACTCCCGTCCGGCGCGGCACGCCGAAGTGGCCCGGCGCTATGCGAAGCTGATCGAGCACTGCGTTTCCGAGCACGAAGCGCTGGTTGCCGAGGCGGGGGCGGGCGAGTTCATCCGCCGCGTCGGATGGATGCGTCTTTTCCGCACCGAACGGGAGCGCGAGACGCGCTTCGCCGAAGCGGAGCGATGGCATCGCGAGTTCGGCATCAACCATCGCGCCCTGGATGCCCGCGCCCTGCGAGAGCTCGAGCCCCACCTCGCCCCCGTGCTCGTTGGAGCGCTCCATTGGACCGATCCGATCAGCGTTTCCGATCCGCAGGGGCTCGCGCTAGCCTACCTGAGGCGGTTCGAGACGCTCGGCGGGGCGTTCCTTCAGGGCAACGCCGCCAGCCTCGAAGCCGAAGGCGGGGGCTGGCGGCTGCAAACCGCGAAGGGGCCGCTCGCCGGCGCGCACGCGGTCGTGGCGCTGGGTCCGTGGGCCGACGTGCTGACGCGGGCGCTCGGCTATGACTTGCCGCTTGCCGTGAAGCGGGGCTACCACATGCATTACCGTGCGGCTGGCGAGGCGCGCCTCAATCATCCGGTGCTCGACACCGAGCGCGGCTATTTCCTCGGCCCGTTGCGCCACGGCATCCGCCTGACCACCGGCGCCGAGTTCGCGCTGCGCGACGCAATGCGCACGCCGGTGCAGCTCGCGCGCGCCGAGCCGATCGCGCGCGAGCTCTTCCCGCTCGCCGAGCGCCTCGATACCGAGGCCTGGATGGGGTCGCGGCCCTGCACGCCGGACATGCTGCCGGTCATCGGCCGGGCGCCGCGCCACCCGAGCCTGTGGTTTGCCTTCGGGCACGCGCACCACGGCCTTACGCTGGGCGCCGTCACGGGTCGGCTCCTTGCCGAGATGATGACCGGAGAGGCGCCCTTCGTGGACCCCTCGCCATATGCGGCCGAGCGCTTCTAGTGTAGATTGGCCCGACAAAGGGACACTAAGGGGAGCCGTCCATGAAGACCCACTCGGCAGCAGGCGTCGCGGCACTTTGCTTGGCGCTCGCCGGCGGTAGCGCCTGGGCGCAGTCCCAGACGGCAGGCAACCTCGACCTCGAGAAATGCAGCGAGTCGCTCGGCACGCTGGCCGTCGTCGAAGACCGCAACGCAGGGTGGTACCGGCACATGCAGCAGTACCAGGTCCAGTCGACGGTGCCGCTGCTGAGAATGCTGGTACAGCAGTCGAACTGCTTCGTGGTGGTCGAGCGCGGCGCCGCGATGAACGTGATGATGCAGGAGCGCAATCTCGACCGCTCGGGCGAAACGCGCGAGGGCAGCAATTTCGGCAAGGGGCAGATGGTCGCCGCCGACTACGCGATGAACCCGACCATCACCTTCAGCAGCCGGGACAGCGGCGGCATCGGCGCGGCGCTCGGCGGACTCACCAGCCAGCTCGGGTCGTGGGGGCGGGCCGCGGGCGCCGTCGCAGGCAGCCTCAAGTTCAAGGAGGCCTCGACGATGCGCACGCTGGTGGACAACCGCTCGGGCGTGCAGCTGGCGGCGAGCGAGGGCAACTCCTCGAAGACCGACTTCGGCGCATGGGGCGCGGTATTCGGCGGCGGCGCCGCCGCCGGGATGGGCGGGTACACGAAGACGCCCGAGGGCAAGGTCATCGCGAGCGCTTTCGCCGATGCGTACAACAACCTCGTTCGCTCGGTGAAGAACTACAAGGCGCAGGAAGTGAAAGGCGGCTTGGGCAAGGGCGGGCGGCTCGGCGTCGGGAAGTGACGCTGCAATTTCTGCCAACGGAAACGTGACTTTTTTATCGTTTCGTCGCCCGAGGGCGACAGGCGGGAGTGCCACAGCGCAACAGGCTTGATGTTCCACAGGTTTTTGCGTTGCCGGGCGATAAATTTCACGTTATCCTGCCCCGGCAGACCTCTCCACGGGGTCGAAGAGATAAAAAATCACTAAGTCGTTGAAGTAGGGATCATTTTGATGCTCAGGGGAAAGGGGGCCGGGGGAAGGGCTACGACCGGGCAATCCGGTCTTTTTGCGCGTGCGCCCCGGACTGATTCTCTCGCCTCGCTGTTTCTCAAGAAAGCGGCGTTGCGTTCACGCACGTGTCGTGCAGCGCTGACGCCCCAAGAAATCAACGGAGCAAGAAAAATGGGCAAGCCGTTCATGGTTGCAGTGCTCGCGCTCGCGAGCTCCGCCGCCATCGCGCAGGTGCGTCCCGACGCGGGCCAGGTCCTGGAGCAGACCCGAGAGCCGCTGCGCCTTCCGCCGCCGCGGGAAGCGGATGTACTGCCGCGGCCGCCCGATCCCAAGCCGGCCCTCCCGGTGCAGCCCGATCTGCGAGTGAACGTGACCGGCTTCACTTTTACCGGAAACACGATCTACTCCGAGGCGTTCCTGCAAAGCGTCGTGGCCGAGTACGTCGGCAAGCAACTCAACTTCGACGATCTCATCGAGGCGGCCACGCAGGTGCGCGCGTACTACCGCGAGCGCGGCTACTTCCTCGCCCAGGCTTATCTTCCCGAGCAGACGATCCGCGACGGCCAGGTGCAGATCGGCATCATCGAAGGGCGCATCGGCGAGATCGAGATCGTGCGCCGCCCGGCCACGCGCCTTCGCGAGAGCCTGCTCGCGGGCATCGTCGGCTCGCACTGGCGGCAGGGCCAGATCATCACGGAGACCGGCCTCGAGAAGCCGCTGCTCCTCATCAACGACCTGCCCACCGCCGCGGTGACTTCCGAGATCCGGCCGAGCCGGACGCTCGGCGCCGCCGACCTGCGCGTGAACGTGGATGAGGGCGTGGGCTGGTTCAACGGCTTCGTGGACCTGGACAACCACGGAAACCGCTTCACCGGCCAGAACCGCCTGGGCGCGAGCCTGAACCTCAACAATCCCCTGACGCTGGGCGACCAGGCGAGCTTCCGCGGCTTCCGCACGGACGAGGATATGTGGTTCACGCGGCTCCTCTACCTCGTGCCGGTCTGGTACTACGGCACGCGCGTCGGCGTCAGCTACTCGGAGTTCTCCTACGAGCTCGCGAAGGACTTCGCGGCCCTGGAGGCAAGCGGCGAGGGAGAGGTCAGCAGCGTGTTTGCGTTCCACCCGGTCTACCGCACCCGCAACGCCAACGTGATCCTGCAGTTCGCCTACGAGGACAAGCGCCTCTTCGACCAGGTGGCCACCACCAACACGGTCGAGGAGCGGTCGATCGACGCGGTCAAGGGCGGCATTGTCGGCGACTTCCGCGACCCGGTCTTCAGCGGCGGCCTCAACTCGTATGCGGTGACCCTGACGCAGGGAGACCTGCGGCTCGAAACGCCGGCCCTTGCCGCGGCCGACGTCGGCGCCACCGGGCGAAGGACCCAAGGCAGATTCCGGAAGACAAACGTCGATCTGCGGCGACTGCAGCGGGTGTCCAACAACTTCAACCTGCTCGTCGCGTTTTCGGGCCAGGAAGCATCCAAGAACCTCCCCTCCGCCGAGAAAATCTCGCTCGGCGGGCCGAACGGCGTGCGCGCCTATCCGGCGGGCGAGGCCACCGGCGACACCGGCATGCTCCTGCAAACCGAACTTCGCTACCGCGTTCCGGGGGTGAAGTTCGGCGGTCTCGGTGACATCACGCTTTCCGCCCACCTCGATCATGGCTGGGTGAAGATCAACCAGATCCAGCTGCCCAGCGACGGCGAGAACGAGCGCTCGTTCTCCGGCTACGGCGTCGGCGTCTCCGTCGGCAACGAGGGCGACTTCATCGTCCGCGCGACGGTGTCGGAGCGCAGCGGCGAGCTGCCGACCTCAGACCCGACCGTGCGGCATCCCCGCGTATGGGCTCAGGCGGTGAAATGGTTTTAAGCGCGAGCCTCGTAGTTTTTGCGAGTTCTTGCGGTTTCTTACAAACCGCGCAAGGGCGCCGGCCTAGACTCGGCCAGGCACCGCGCGGCGCATGGTGAGGTTCACAGGAGAGGACCATGGCAACAAGGCACACAAGTCCCGCTAGCAAGACATTGACCTTGCGCACGCGGCCGACTGCGATTGCGTTCGCCGTCGGCGCCGCTCTCTCTTGGCAAGCCGCTGCGCAGACACCCATCCCCGCCGACACCCTGCCGACCGGCGGCGTGGTCACCAGTACCCCTGACACCGCGAAGATCCATGCGCGGCAAGGCAACCTGCTGCTCATCGAGCAATTCAAGCAACGCGCAAGCACGGAGTTCACCTCCTTCTCGATCGGTTCGGATGGCCACGTCGACGTGGCGCAGCCGAACTCCTCCGCCTTGATGCTCATCCGGGACACTAGCGTCAGCGGGTCCCAGATCTATGGGAAGCTCACCGCCAACGGCCAAGTGTTCCTATCCAATGGCTACGGCGTTTACATCGGGCGCGGCGCCGAAATCAACGTCGGCAGCATCGGCCTGACGACCCACGACGCCGTTATCAACTCCAATGGCGGCGTCGACCTCGGCAATCCGGGATCGGGAAAGGTCGTCAACGAGGGGAACATCAACATCATCACCGTCGGCGGCTATGCCGTCCTCGCCGGCGCGCAGGTCGCGAACCACGGACTGATCGCCGCGCATGCCGGCAAAGTCGTCCTCGCCGCCGCCGACCGCGTCTCGCTCGACATCGTCGGCGATGGCCTGATCAGCGTCAGCGTCGACCAGGCAGTCCTCAACGCTTCCGCCGTCAACAGCGGCCGCATCGAGGCCGACGGCGGCACGGTCCTCCTCACCGCTCGCAGCGCTAACGCGCTTCTCGACACGGTCGTCAACAACAGTGGCGTAATCCGTGCGAACTCGCTCATCGAGCGGAACGGCGAGATTGTCCTGTTAGGTGGAGGTGCAGGAGCGGTCGTAAACAGCGGGGTGTTGCAAGCAGCTGGCGTGGCTTCGAGCACGACTGGAGGTACGGTTAAGGTCCTCGGCGAAACAGTCACGCTCTCCGAGAGTTCGAGGATCGACGCGTATGGGGATACAGGCGGAGGCACCGTACTGGTCGGTGGTAATTTCTTTGGGTTGGGGACCGAACAAACAGCCTCGTCGACATCCCTTGCCGCCGGCAGTTCCGTAAACGCCGATGCCATTAGCTCGGGAAACGGCGGCCGAATCTCCGTCTGGTCGGAAGGGAAGACCACTTTTGGCGGAACGCTTAGTGCTAAGGGTGGTGCGCAATCCGGGGATGGAGGCTTCGTCGAAACGTCAGGCAAGACGATTTCGTTCGTCGAGGGTCGCAAAGTGTTCATCACTGCCCCTAACGGTACGGGCGGAAAGTGGCTTATTGATCCGGCTTTCTTTACCGTGGGTGTCGACATTACCGGCGCGCAGCTTGGGACAGATCTCGACAACGCTGGTGCGGGAACTATCGCCTATACGGCTGACATAGATATCACCGTGGATGAAGCGGTGACGTGGACATCTACCGCCACGTTGGACTTGCGTGCGGGGAACGATGTAATTGTCAACCAAGCGATTACTGGTGCGCTTGGGAATGTCATTCTGCATGCGGATGTCGATGGGGATACGTCGGGAACCGTGACGACAGCGGCGGCTGTCACAGCTGCGAACATCCAGATCCGTTACAACCCGGTAGCGAACGACTACAGCGCCCCCACCGCTTTTGACACGGTCGGTCTTCTCGACGACAAAATGTGGGTGTTCGTGCGTGCCAGCAACAAGGTATATGACGCCACTGACACCGCTTCTCTCGTGCTCTTCGGGAGCGCTAGCGCGAATGGCGTGGACTTGGATGCGCCCGCTACCGGAACATTCGATAACAAGAATGCTGGTACTGGTAAGACTGTGACGTTCGCCGGTCAGACCATTGATAACACAGCTGACTTCGAACTGTTCGCGGCCGCCGGAACTACCGTTGCCGACATCGCGGCGGCGACGATAGCGAATGTTGCGGGGATCACGGCGAACAACAAGACCTATGACACGCTGACCACGGCGACCCTGAACACGGGTGCAGCGACGTTCAATGGAATCATCGGAGCTGACGTGCTCACGGTGGCGACTGCCGCGGGGAACTTCACCGACAAGAACGTCGCCACGGGCAAGACGGTGAACGTCACCGGCATCACCCTAGGTGGTGCGGACTCGGGCAACTACACCCTGGCGGATAGCACCGCCACGACGACCGCCGATATCACGGCGGCGAGCCTGACGGTGTCTGGTCTGACGGCGGACAACAAAATCTATGACACCACCAACGCGGCGACGTTGAGTGGGGCTCCGACGTTAACGGGGATTTTAGGCGCTGACGCAGTGACGGTAGGTGGTGCGGCGAACACCGGCACGTTCGACGCTGGCAAGAACGTTGGGACGGGGCTGGCGGTGACAGCGAACCTGGGCGGATTGACGCTAGGGGATGTGGACGCTGGGAACTACGTGATCAGCGGGGTGACCATACCGCTGACGGCGGACATCACGGCGGCGACGATAGCGAATGTTGCGGGGATCACGGCGAACAACAAGACCTACGACACGCTGACCACGGCGACCCTGAACACGGGTGCAGCGACGTTCAACGGAATCATCGGAGCTGACGTGCTCACGGTGGCGACTGCCACGGGGAACTTCACCGACAAGAACGTCGCCACGGGCAAGACGGTGAACGTCACCGGCATCACCCTAGGTGGTGTTGACTCGGGCAACTACACCCTGGCGGATAGCACCGCCACGACGACCGCGGACATCACGCCGCTAGCGGTGACGCTGACAGCGCCCTCGGTAACCAAGACCTATGACGGTGGACTTACCTACGCGACCACTGCCACGGATCTGACCTCCATCCAAAGCACGCTGCTGACTGGCGACACGGTTTCCGCCGCGACCATCGCCTACACCGACAAGAATGTGGGCGCAGGCAACAAGACAGTGAACCTGAACGCCGCCACGATAAACGACGGCAACGGCGGTAACAACTATGCGGTCACCCTGGCCGGCAATAATACGAGCACAATCACTCGCCTTGGCTCAGTCATGTGGGTAGGAGCGGGCACAGGCAGCTGGGCTAATGCAGGAAACTGGGCAGGGGGCGCGATTCCCGACATGGCCAACGTGGCGGATGTGAATCTTGCCGGGGCGAATGTGACTTTCGATAACACCGTGCCCGCGCTTGCGGGCTCGGTGCAGGTCGACAACGTATCCGGTGGAGCTCTGACGTTCAACAGCGGCACGATGGCGGTGGCCAGCAACGCGACGTTGACGGGCTACACGCAAAGTGCCGGGACGATGAATGTTACGGGTGCCTTCAACGTCAGTGGCGCTATCAGCCAGACCGCCGGTGCGGTCAACGTAACCGGCACCTCCAACTTCAGCGTCGGCGCAAACGCGATCAACTTGGCAGGGACGAACGATTTCGGCGGAGCCGTAACGCTGGGGAATTCGGGCGCAAATGCGGTGTATATCAATGACGTCGACGACATTACGATTGCTAGCGCGAGTCTTGGCGGCAGTCTGACGATCGATTCGAACGGGCTGATCACGCTCGGGAACGTCACGACGGGCGGTGCGCAGCAGTACAACGACAACGTGACGTTCAACAGTACCTACAACACGAACGGCGGCGATTTTGGCGTGACGGGGACGACGACGGTTGGGAGTGACAGCTCGATCACGACGGGTGCGGGCAACGTAACGTTCGGCAGCACGGTCGACGGTCCGGGGGCGCTGACGATCAACAGCAGCGGGACGACAACCTTCGCGAGCACGATCGGTCAGTCGACGGCGCTGGCTGGCATTACGACGGACGCCGGTGGCACGACAAACCTGGGCGGGAATGTCACCACGACCGGATCGATAATGTTCAACGATTCCACCTTCGGTGCCTTCACGATCACCAGCACGGGTAACTCACCGATCACATTCGTGGCTGGCAACAGCGTCTCGCCCGGGACGATCAACACTACGGGTAACGTGTTCATGGGCGGCCCGACGATCGGCAGCTCGGGCAATCCGCTCGACTTCGGCGTGACGCCGAATGGCCTGCAGCTGAACAACGTCGCCACGATGTTCTTCAACTCGCCCGTGATTCCGGCGACGCTGGTGTTCCCGCCGGGATCGTCGGTGACCGGAAACGGCGCGCTGCTGGCGGCGAACGCCGCGCAGCTGCAGGCGGGGCAGGCGGCGTCGGCGGCGCAGTCGACGGCGGCCTCGGCGACGGTGCAGGAGGCCAACGAGACTTTCGGCACGGACAGCGTGGCGGAGCAGGTGGAGTACGGTTTCGCAGGCGACGTGGGCACGACGCCGCCGATGGATCACCGCCTCGACGAGACGGGCATCTCGGTGCCGGAATGCCTGAACGAGAGCCGGGAAGGGGCGCCCTGCAAGTAAACCGACCCTGCAGCACTCGAGGGGCGCCGCGGCGCCCCGCTTTTTTTTCCGCCGGGTACAATCCGCGTCAATAACGGGAGGGCAGGTCGGGTCGATGGCGGAGCAACCGAGCGAAGCGGCGGTGCTGTTCGCGGACGTGAGCGGCAGCACGAAGCTGTACGAGACCGCGGGAGACGCGGTCGCGCACGCTGCCATCGAGAAGTGCATCGCCATCATGCGCGAGAAGACGGTCAACGCGCAGGGCAAGGTGATCAAGACGATCGGCGACGAGGTGATGTCGCAGTTCCCCACCGCCGACGCCGCCGCCGACGCGGCGATCGAGATGCAGCTCGCGATCTCCGAGCTGCCGCCGGTGGGCAAGACCCAGATGGGCATCCGCATCGGCTTCAACTACGGCCCCGTCGTGGAGCGGGAGGGCGACGTCTTCGGCGACGCGGTGAACCTGGCCTCGCGGCTCTCGCACGTCGCCACGAAAGCCCAGATCATCACGGCGCGCGAGACGGTGATGCTGATGTCGCCGATGCTCAAGTCCTCCACGCGCCCGATCACCACGATCCAGGTCAAGGGCAAGGCGCAGGAGATCCAAGTCTACGAGCTGATGTGGCAGCAGAGCGAGGACGCCACCACCATGGCCTCGCACAAGTCGGTGTTCAAGCTCAGGAACACGCTGCTGCGGCTCAAGGTGCAAGGCGCCGAGGTGGTGCTCTCCTCGGAGCGGCCGATGGTGGCGCTGGGCCGCGACCAGGCCGCCGACCTGGTGATCCGCGAGCGCATGGCCTCCCGCGCGCACGGCAAGATCGAGCGGCGGCTCGACAAGTTCATCCTCACCGATCACAGCGCCAACGGCACCTTCGTCACCATCGAAGGGGACCGCGAGATCGTCCTGCGCCGCGAGGAGTTCACCCTCCGCGGGCACGGCTGGATCGCCTTCGGGCAGTCGCGCTCGACCGCCACCGACGTGGTCGAATTCTTTTGCGAATGAGGCGCTTAGGTTTGCCGGTGGTGGCCCTGGTCGTGGCGCTCGGGCTGCCCTCCGTTGTACCTGCCCAGGCGCCCCAGAGGACCAAGCCACAGGCCGCGCAGCAGAAGACGTCGAAGAAGCCGCCCGCCGCAAAGCCGGATCCGGCCTGGCTCACGCCCCAGCAGACGGCGCAGCGGTATCAGGAGGCCGCCAAGGCGGAGAGCGAAGGACATCATCGCCATGCGTTCGTCGCCTACCTTGAGGCCGCCGAGAACGGCCACGGCGAGGCGCAAAAGAAGATGGGAGACATCTACTCGAAGCATGGCCCCGTCGTGAGACGGGACTATCAGACGGCGCTGCAGTGGTACGAGAAGGCGCGCGCGCAGGGCGTGCCGATTCCGAAGCCGCCGGCCTTCACCAAGGGGCATTGACGCGCCGCAGCAACACACTCCGCCGCCCCGCGACGAGCGGTTGCGGGAACGCGACATTTGGCCTTGTCACCAACCGGCGCGCGCCGGGATAATCCCTCGACGAATCAAAGGGAGTCGCGTGTTCGCGCGCGCAAAAAGAATGCATTTGCGGGTGATGCATGGCCTCGGCTGACCTGAAGACCCTGGGTCGGTACAACATCGAGCGCGTCCTGGGCAAGGGAGCCATGGGCGTCGTCTACGAGGGTGTCGACCCCCGGCTGGGTCGGCGCGTGGCCATCAAGACCATCCTCAAGAGCCACCTCGACGACGACACGGCGAAGGACTTCGCCATGCGCTTCGTGCGCGAGGCCCAGGCGGTCGCCCGGCTCAACCACCCGAACATCGTCCAGGTCTACGACTTCGGCGAGGAAAGCGACATCGCCTACCTCGTCATGGAATTCATCCGCGGCAAGGAGCTGAAGAACTTCTTCGACGCGAACGAGCGCTTCGACATCAAGGAAGCGGTGCGCATCATGTGCGAGCTGTGCGAGGCGCTCGACTTCGCGCACCACGCCGGCATCGTCCACCGCGACATCAAGCCCGCGAACGTGATGCTCGACCACCAGGCGCGCACCAAGCTCACCGACTTCGGCGTGGCGCGCGTGCAGGATACGGACAAGACCTCGGTGGAGCGCACCCAGGCCGGCACCATGGTCGGAACGCCGGCCTACATGTCGCCGGAGCAGATCACCGGCGGCAACATCGACCGGCGCACCGACGTGTTCTCGGCCGGCATCATCCTGTATCAGTTCCTCACCGGCGAGAAGCCTTTCACCGGCAGCGGCGCGTGGACGATCGCGAAGAAGATCATCCAGGAAGAGCCGCCGCTTCCGTCCTCGCTCAACAACGCCGTGACGCCGCTCTTCGACGCGGTGGTGAACAAGGCGCTCGCCAAGGACCCCGAGCAGCGCTTCCAGTCGGCGAAGGACTTCGCCATTGCGCTCCGGCGCGCACTCGAGGGCAGGACCGACGAGGAGGACGCCGACAAGACCATCGTCGGCGATGCCATGCCGGCGATGCCGCCGTCGCGGCCGGCGCCGCGCCCCGCCGACCCGCGGGCCGACAGCACGCGCGGCGGCGCCACTTCCACCCAGGCCGGCAGCAGCCAGGAAGTCGAGCTCGAGTTCTGGCGCTCCATCAAGGACGGCAACGACCCGGACGATTTCGAGCTCTACGTCCAGCAGTTCCCGACCGGCATCTACGCCGCGCTCGCCAAGCGCAAGATCCAGAAGCTGCGGGGAGTCGCGCCGGAAGAGACCGGCGCGAAGATCAAGGAGCAGGAAAAGCGCGAGGCCGACGAAGCCGCCAAGCGCGAAGCGGCGGCCCTCGCCAAGCTCAACGAGGAAAAGGCGAAGCTCGAGGCCGAGTACCAGAAGCGCGAAGCCGAAGCCAAGGCGAAGGCCGAAGCGGCGGCGAAGGAAGCCAAGGCGAAGGCGGAAGCAGCGGAGAAAGCCCGCCTCGAGGCGATCGAGAAGGCGAAGCAGGAAGCCGCTGCGGAGCTCGCGAAGCGCGAGGCGGAGTACAAGCGCCGCGAGGCCGAGGCCGAGGCGAAGCGCCAGGCGGAAGAGGCGAAGCGCCAGGCCGAGACCAAGGCTCGCCTGGAAGCGGAAGCGAAAGCGCGCGCCGAGGCCGAGGCGAAGGCGAAGCGCGAGGCGGAAGCACGCGCCAAGGTGGAGGCGGAAGCCAAGTCCAGGCGCGAGGCCGAGGAGAAGTCGCGGCGCGAGGCCGAGGCGAAGGCGAAAGCCGAAGCCGAAGCGAGGGCGAAGCGCGATGCCGAGGAGAAAGCCAAGCGCGACGCGGAGATCGCGAAGCGTGAAGCCGAGCTGAAGAGGCTCGAGGCCGAGGCTCAGGCGGTGCTCGCGGGCGATGAGACCGTCATCGCGCGCAAGACGCGCGCATCGCGCGTCACGGCGATCGTCGCGAGCGTGGTGGTGGCGCTCGCCGCCGGCGGCGTGTGGTACTGGACCAAGCCCGACCCGTCCGTCGAAGCGAAGAAAGTCGCCGAGCTGCAGAAGCAGCTCGAGGAAGCGAAGAAGGGCGAGGCCGAGCTGCAAAAGGCGAAGGCGCGCGAGGCCGAGCTGCAGAAGCAGGTCGCGCTGGCGAGGACGCGCGAGGAAGAGGCGAAGAAATCGGGCGACATCGCCAAGCAGCGCGAGCTCGCCGAGCAGACGCGGCAGCGCGAGGCCGAGGCGCGCAAGCAGGCCGAGGTCACCAAGCAGCGCGAGGCGGAGTCGAAGAAGCAGACCGAGCTCGCCAAGAAGCAGCAGGAGAACCTGGCGCAGCAGCAGAAGGACGCGGAGGCGAGGAAGCAGAAGGAAGCCGACGCGAGAAAGCAGGCCGAGCTGGCGCGGCAGCAGCGCGAGGCGGAGCAGAAGAAGCAGGCCGAGGCGGCGAGGCTGACGGCCGAGAAAGCGGCGGCGGAAAAGATCGCGGCCGCGCAGCGTGACGCGGAGCTGAAGATCGCCGAGGCGCAGCGCATGGCCAGGGAGGCGGCGGAGAAGGCAGCCGCGGCGGAGAAGGCGGCGAAGGAAGCCGCGGAAAAGGCAAGGACCCAGGTGGCGCGCGCGCCCTCGAACGTCGAGTCGCTGCTCCAGCAGGCGGCGGCGAAGGAAGGCGAGGGCGACCACCGGGGGGCGGTGAAGCTCTACACCCAGGCGGCGCGCGCGGGCAGCGGCAAGGCGGCCAAGCGGCTGGGCGACATCTACAACACGGGCGCCGGCAGCGTGTCGCGCGACTATGCCGAGTCGCTCAAGTGGTACAACGCCGCCCGGGTCCTGGGCGAAGAGGTCGATCTGCAGAAAAGCCGCTGAGGCATGAACGAGCGCCTGAACGACGCTCAGGATGCCGAGGCGACCATTGCGCTGCCGACCCCCGGCCGGCGCCGCACCCCGTACTCGCACATGCTCGACCGGAAGGCGGCGCCCGCCGACCTGTCGGCGCTTGGCGGTCTCACCCCGCTGGTCGGGGCCGCCAATCCGATCCTCGCGGCCGTGCCGCAGATCCGTCACGCGCTGCGCCACCCCGACCCGGCCGGGCTGCGCGCGCGGCTGCGCGAGCAGCTGGGCGCCTTCGAGCGCGCCGCGCGCGCGGCGCAAGTCCCAGAGGAACGCCTCGCGGCCGCGCGGTTCGCGCTCTGCGCGCTGGTCGACGACTCGGCTGCGGCCACGCCCTGGGGCAGGGAATGGGGCGGCAGGGGCCTGCTCGCCGAGGTGGAAGGCGAGAGCGCGAGCATCGATGCGTTCTTCGACCGGCTCGATCAGGCGCTGCAGAGCCCGGCCGACAACCGGGAGCTGCTCGAGTTCTTCTACATCTGCCTCGCGCTCGGGTTCGAGGGACGCTATCGCCGAGGCGAAGGCGGGCGCCAGGCGCTCGCCCAGGTCCGCGCCAAGCTCTACGAGCAGCTTGCGCTGCAGAACCCCGGCGGGCCACCCGAGCTGTCGGTGCACTGGCGGGGCGCGGGAGTGCGCGCCCGTCGCGTGCCGGGAGGGCTTGCGCTGTGGGCCCTGTCCTCGGCTTGCGCGCTGGTCCTGGCCGGCCTGTACTTCGGGTATAGCGTCGCCCTGGGCAGCCGCTCGGATCCGGTCGCGAGGGAGCTCGCGCGCCTCAAGCCGCCTTCGCTCGCCAACGTCCGGGTCGCGGCGAAGCCGGCCAGCCCCGGGCTCAGCCGCCACCTCGTCGAAGCGATCGGACGTCGGGAGGTCTCCGTCTCCGACCTCCCGGGCGGTGCGCTCATCGTCCTGCGCAGCGACCAGCTCTTCGCCTCGGGGAGCGCGCGCCTCGACGCCGCGCTGCACCCCGTCATCGAACGGGTAGCCGACGCGCTCGACGGGCTGCCGGGGACCATCGTGGTCACCGGGCATACCGACGACGTGCCGATCCGTACCGCACGCTACCCGTCCAACTGGGAGCTCTCCACCGAGCGGGCGCGCTCGGTCGTCGGTCTCATGGCGGCGAAGCTGCGCCAGCCGGCGCGGCTGCGCGCCGAGGGGCTGGCGGACTCCGATCCCGCCGCGCCCAACGACGGGGCGGCCAATCGCGCGCGGAACCGCCGCGTCGAGATCATCCTGAGGACCGGCTCGTGAGCCCCTGGCCGAGCGGCCGCTGGGCACTCGGCGCCACCGCGTGGGCGGCGTTGTCGCTCGCGGTATGGTTCGCAGGCGATGCGCTGGGCCCGCTCGAGGGGCCTTTCGAGCGCTTCGCGCTCATCGCCGCGGTCGGCGTGGGCTGGCTCGCCTGGGAGGTGTGGCAGGCGCGGCGCACGCGGCGCGAGAACGAGAAGCTCCTGGAGGGTCTGGCGGCCGACGTCACCGCGCAGGATTCCGCGGAGCGGGCGGCGCACGAGCTCTCGGTGCTGCAGGAGCGCTTCGAGGAAGCGCTCGGCACGCTGCGCCGGGCGCGTTTTCGCGGCGCCGACGGCGAGAAGCGCACGGTGAGCGAATTGCCCTGGTACATGTTCATCGGCGCGCCCGGCTCCGGGAAGACGACGGCGCTGCTCAACGCCGGCCTGCGCTTCCCGCTCGGCGATCCGCGCGCGGGCCATGCGCTCCAGGGCGTCGGGGGCACGCGCAACTGCGACTGGTGGTTCACCGACGAAGCGGTTCTCCTCGACACGGCGGGTCGCTACACGACGCAGGAGAGCGACCGCGAAGCCGACTCGAGCGCCTGGCTCGGGTTCCTGCAGCTGCTCAAGCGCCACCGGCCCCGCCAGCCGCTGAACGGCGTCATCGTCACGCTGAGCGTGGCGGACCTGGTGCACTGGAACGACGAGGAGCTCGCCCGCTACGCGGCGCATGTGCGCGAGCGCGTCTGGGAGCTGACCACGCGGCTGGGCGTGCGCCTGCCGATCTACCTCCTGGTCACCAAGGCGGATCTGCTCGCCGGGTTCAACGAGTTCTTCGCCGAGCTCGACGCCGAGGGGCGATCGCAGGTCTGGGGCGCGACGTTCGACCTCACCGAGGTGCCGCTCGAGGCGCGCGCGATGGTCGAGCGCTTCGAGACGGAGTTCGCCCGGCTCGAAGGACGTCTGTACGCCGGGCTCACGGCGCGGCTGCAGGAGGAGCGCGACCTGCAGCGACGCGCGGCGATCTACCGCTTTCCGCAGCAGTTCCGCGTCACCCGGCCGCTCGTCTCTTCCTTCCTCGATGCCGCGTTCTGCACCGCCTGGAGCGGCGAGCCGCCGCTCGTGCGCGGCGTCTACTTCGCGAGCGGGACCCAGGAAGGCAGCCCGATCGACCGGGTGCTCGGCACGCTCTCGCGCAGCTTCAATCTCGAGCGCAAGGTGCAGCCGCCATCGCTGGGCAGCGGCAAGAGCTTCTTCCTCAAGCGGCTCATGCGCGAGGTGATCTTCGGGGAGGCGGGCATCGCGGGCATCGACCCTGCGCGGGAGAACGCCCGGCGCCTGGTCAGGGGGGCGGCCTACGTCGCGCTCGCCGCGGCGAGCCTCGGCCTGGGCCTCGCCTGGACGGCGAGCTACGTCGGTAATCGCGGCCTGATTTCCACGGCCGAGGCGCGCACCGCGGCGGCCAAGAGCCAGCTCGAAAGCCTGCAGCCGCTGCGCCGCGGCGACGAGGCGCGCCTGCTCGCGCTACTCGGCAGCCTGCGCGAGCTGGCGCGCGAGCGCGGCGCGGGCTCCTGGCTGCTGCGCCTCGGGCTCTACCAGGGCGAGAAGCTCGGCGCCCAGGCCGAGCGCGCCTACCGCAACATGCTGCGCGATACCCTGATTCCGCATCTCGCGGTCTCGCTCGAGGAGGCCCTGCGCGCCGGCGCCGGGCGCGATGCCCTCGACGCGTACCTGGCGCTTCACGGCAGCGCGGGAAGCGATTTCCACGCCGTCGAGCAGGGGGCGCTCGAGCTGTGGCGGCTTCCCGAGGGGTCGCATGCCGGGTTGCAGGCGCATCTGCGCGCGGCCCTCGCCGAGGAGCCGCTCGTGCTGCCACGCCCCCGCAACGACGAGCTGATCGAGCGGGCGCGGCGCAGGCTCGGCGGCGCGAAGACATGATCGAGCGTGCCGCGGCCGCGCCGCGCAACTTCTTCGCAGGGTGGTACGGCAAGATGCCGGCCGCGGGCGACTTCATCGCCCGCCGGGTCCCGGCTTCGTTCAGCGAGCCCTGGGACGCCTGGCTGCAGGCGGTCATGGCGGGAAGCCGCGAGCGCCTCGGCGCAGGCTGGCAGGATGCCTTCCTCAGCATGCCGGCCTGGCGCTTCGTGCTGGGCAGCGGCGTCGTGTCGGGCAATGCCTGGGCCGGCCTGATGGTGCCCAGCATCGATTCCGTCGGGCGCCATTTCCCGCTCACCGTGGCGAGCGCGCTGCCAGACGAGCGACTCGATGCGGTCGCGACGCTGCTCGCGGCCGCGCCATGGTTCGAGGCCATCGAGGCGATCGCATTCTCTGCGCTCACTCCAGGGGCCGACCCCGCGACGGTCGACTCAAGCATCGTCCAGCGGCCTTTCCGCGCCGGCTGGCTGAGAACGCCCCGGGAGAGCGACGCCACCGTGCCGGCGACCGCCGCGCGCATGCCGCGGGCGCAATGGGCGAGCTTCGCAACCGGCGAGCCGCGCGCCGCGTGGCTGGCCGAGACTTCCGAGCTGTTCGAGCGCTGCCTCGCGCTCTCCGACGGGTTGCCGGGTGCCGCGCACTACTGCGCCATGATGGACGGGCGCTGGGCCGAGCACGGCTGGCGCCGGCACTAGGCCATGTCGGTCACCGTCAAGATCTTCACGCGCGCCGGCGGCCGTCCGACGCTCTATGCGAGCCGCACGCTCGACATTTCGCCGATCAGCATCGGGCGCGACGACGCGTGCACCATCATGCTCGATGACCCGCACAAGCACATCTCGCGCTTCCACGTGGAGATCGAGCAGGAGGGCAGCGCCTACTGGATGTCGGTGGTCTCGAAGGTGAACCCGGTCATGGTGAAGGGCAGGCGCTACGGCCCAGCCACGCGCCTGACGATGAAGTCCGGGGACGCCTTCGAGATCGGCGAGTACGAGGTGCAGGTGCTGCTGCCCGACCCGGCCGAGGAAGCGAAGGTATTCGAGGAGCCGACCTATGTCGGCCCGCCCAAGGACGCGAACACCGAGGCGCCGGCGCCCGCGGCCGAAGCGAGGCCGGCCGCCGCGGGCGGGTCGGATGCGGCGGCGGAGGGCGTGCTGCGCGCCTTCTTCGAGGGCGCGGGCGTGCCGCAGAAGGCGCTTTCCGCGGCCCAGAGCGAGCGCCTGATGCGCGACTGCGGCGCGGTGCTGCGCGCGGCGATGGAGGGCATCATGATGCTGCTCATCGCCCGCGCCGAGATGCGCAAGGAGTTCCAGGCCGAGGAGCGCACCATGGTCGCGGCGCGCGACAACAATCCCCTGAAGCTGATGTCGGACCCGCACGAGGCGATGGCCTTCCTGTTCGATCCCGCCGAGCGCACCGAGGGCTTCCTCGACCCGGTGCAGTCGGTCGGCGATGCCTGCGAGGACCTGCGCTCGCACGAGATCGCGCTCATCGCGGCGATGCGCGCCGCGATCCTCGGCGCGGTGCGACGGCTCGATCCGCACGCGCTCGAGCGCGCGTTCGAGAAGTCCTCCGGCGGCTTCAGCCTGGGCAGCCGGAAGAGCAAGCTCTGGGAGCTGTTCGTCGCGCACCAGGAGAAGCTCTCCCGCGACGCGCAGGAGGACTTCAGCAAGGTCTTCGGGCGCGATTTCATGGGCGCCTACCAGGCGCAGCTGCGGAGGTTGAAGGGCGGCAAGTAATACTGTATATAAGTACAGTATGAAGGCGCTCCTCGAAACCGTCCTCCGGCAGCATCCCGTCTGGCGCGGCGGCGCCTTAACCAGCGCCGCGCCGGTCCTTCCCACCGGCTTCCCCGTCCTGGACGCGGAGCTTCCGGGGGGAGGGTGGCCGACCGGCGCGCTGACGGAAATTCTCTGCAATCAGCAGGCCATCGGAGAGCTCGGGCTGCTGCTGCCCGCGCTGGCCGCCCTTACCGCGGCGGGAAAGCGGGTCGCATGGCTCGCCCCCCCGCACCTGCCTTATGCGCCGGCGCTCGCCGCAGCCGGGATCGACCTCACCCGGCTCGCGGTGATCCGGGCTCCCGGCAGGCGCGATGCGCTCTGGGCCGCCGAGCAGGTCCTGCGTGCGGCGAGTTGCCATGCGCTGCTCGCCTGGCTGCCGCGCGCGCGCTATGCGGAGCTGCGCCGCCTAGCCGTCGCCGCCGAGGGCGGGCGAGCATTCGTCGCCCTGTGGCGCCCGGCCGAAGCCCTCCATGAAGCCACGCCCGCCTGCCTGCGCTTGGCCCTCGAGCCGGCGGCCGCCGCCGGGACGCTCGCCGTGCGCATCCTCAAGCGCCGCGGCGCGCCCTTCGCGGCGCCGCTCCTCGTGCCGGTGAAAAGGCCCGTCCATGCTTTGGGTTGCCCTGCACCTTCCCGGCCTGCCGCCGGGGACGCTCGAGCGGATCGCCGCCTGGGCCTGCCAGTTCACGCCTAGGGTTTCGCTCGAGCCGCCGCGGGCGCTCGCCGCCGAGGTCGAGGCGAGCCTGCGGCTCTTCGGCGGCCGCGATGCCCTGCTGGCGGAGCTGCGCGCGGGGCTCGGCGCGCTTGGCGTCGAAGCCTCGATCGGTGTCGCGCCCACTGCGCGTGCCGCGCTCTGGCTCGCTCGCGGTGGCGGCGGCGAGCTCGGAAAATTGCCTCTCGAAGTCATGGATCACGATCTCGAGTTCCTGAAGAGCATCGGAATTTCGACCGTCGAAGCGCTGCTGGCCCTGCCGCGCGAGGGGCTGGCGCAGCGCTGCGGCCAGGCGCTGCTCGACGAGCTCGACCGCGCGCTGGGCATCCTGCCCGAAGCGCGCGAGTTCTTCGCGCCGCCGGCGCGCTTCGACGCGAGCCTCGAGCTGCCGGCGCCGGTCGGGCATGCAGAGGCGCTGCTCTTCGCGGCGCGGCGGCTGCTCGCCGAGCTGGCGGGGCTGCTGGCGGCGCGTCACGCAGGGATCAGAAGTTTTTCATTGGTGCTGGAAAATTCTATCGAGCTGAGAATCGGGCTTGCTTCTGCGTCACGGGATGCGAGGCGGATGGAGCAGCTCCTGCGCGAGAAGCTCGCATCCGTCGCGCTCGATCGGCCGGTGGAGCGCCTGCGCCTGCGGGCGGGCGCCTTCGAGCCGCTCGGCGGGCGGACCGCGGGCATGTTCGGCGACCCCGCGGCCGACGAGGAAGACTGGGCGCACCTGCTCGAGCGGCTGCGCCAGCGCCTCGGGCACGGCGGCGTCTGCGGCCTCGCCACCTTGCCCGACCATCGTCCAGAGCACGCCTGGCAGCGCGTCGAGCCGGGCGAATGGGATCCGCGCGAGTTCCGCCTGCCCGGACCGCGCCCGCTGTGGCTGCTGGAGCCGCGGCAGATCGCGCCGGGCAGCTTCGGCCTGCTTGCCGGGCCGGAGCGCATCGAGTGCGGCTGGTGGGACGGTGACGACGCGAGGCGCGACTACTTCATCGCCGAGCTCGCTCCCTCCGCGCTGGGCTGGATCTACCGTGAAGACGGCGAATGGTACCTGCATGGCCTATTTGCCTGACTCTTTACCTCGGTACGCCGAGCTGCACTGCCTGTCGAACTTCAGCTTCCTGCGCGGTGCCTCGCACCCCGGGGAGCTGGTCGAGCGCGCAAAGGCGCTCGGCTACCGGGCCCTCGCGCTGACCGACGAGTGCTCGCTTGCCGGCGCGGTGCGCGCCCACCAGGCGGCAAAGGAATGCGGGATCAAGCTGATTCTCGGTACGGAGGTTTTATTGAAAGAACAAATAAAACTCGTGCTTCTGGCGAGCGATCGGCGCGCCTACGGCGCCATTTCCTCGCTCATTACCGCCGGCCGGCGGCGTGGCAGGAAGGGCACGTATTCGCTTTCGCGTGCCGACGTCGAGGCCGTGGCGGGGAAGGGCGTGCTGGTCCTCTGGGTTGCGGGCAAGGATCTCAGCCCGGCGGCATGGATCCGGGAAAATTTCCCGGGTGACGCCTGGATTGCGGCCGAGCTGCATTGCGGACCGAACGACCGCGCCAGGCTCGAAGAGCTGAAAGAGCTTTCACGGGAAAGCGGCCTGCCGCTCGTCGCGGCGGGCGACGTGCACATGCACGTGCGCTCGCGCCGGCGGCTGCAGGACGTGCTCACCGCGGTGCGCCTGGGCAAGCCGGTCGCGGGGTGCGGGCACGCGCTGTACCCGAACGCCGAGCGCAGCCTGCGGCTGCGCGTGCGGCTGGCACAGCTCTACCCGGAGGCGCTGCTGCGGGAAACGGTGGCGATTGCCGAGAGGTGCGACTTCTCCCTCGATTCCCTGAGATACGAATACCCGGAAGAGCTGGTGCCGCCGGGGGAGACGCCGGCGAGCTGGCTGCGTACGCTGACCGAGAGGGGACTTCGGCGTCGCTTTCCCGGGGAAGTTCCACTCAATGTGAAAGAACTGGCAGAGCACGAGCTGCGGCTGATCGCCGAGCTGCGCTACGAGCCGTTCTTCCTGACGGTGCACGACGTCGTGGCCTTCGCGCGCGCGAGCGGCATCCTCTGTCAGGGGCGCGGCTCGGCGGCGAACTCGGTGGTCTGCTATGCGCTGGGCATCACCGAAGTCGATCCGGCGCGCATGAGCATGCTGTTCGAGCGCTTCGTCTCTCGCGAGCGCAACGAGCCGCCCGACATCGACGTCGATTTCGAGCACGAGCGGCGCGAGGAGGTGATCCAGTACGTCTACGGCAAGTACGGACGCGGCCGCGCCGCGCTGGCCGCCACGGTCATCTGCTACCGGACGAAGAGCGCGGTGCGCGACGTGGGCAAGGCGCTCGGCCTGCCCGCGGAAGAGGTCGATCGCCTGGCGAAGAGCTTCGCTTTCTGGGACCAGAAGATCGAGCCCGTGAGCCCGGTGCTCGAGCTGGCGCAGATGCTGCGCGGCTTCCCGCGCCACCTGTCGCAGCACGTCGGCGGCTTCGTCATCTCGCGCGGGCCGCTCGCCGAGCTGGTGCCGATCGAGAACGCCGCCATGGCCGATCGCACCGTGATCCAGTGGGACAAGGACGATCTCGAAGCGCTCGGCCTGCTCAAGGTCGACGTGCTGGCCCTTGGCATGCTTACTGCAATAAGAAAAGCTTTGGCCATGATCGGCAGGCAGATGCACGAGGTTCCCGCGGAGGATCCGGCGGTCTACGCCATGATCCAGAAGGCGGATACGGTGGGCGTATTCCAGATCGAGTCGCGCGCGCAGATGAGCATGTTGCCGCGCCTGCGCCCGGCGTGCTTCTACGACCTCGTGATCGAGGTGGCGATCGTGCGCCCGGGGCCGATCCAGGGCGGGATGGTGCACCCGTACCTGCGCCGCCGGAAGATGGCTGCCGGGGAAATTTCCTACCCCAGCGAGGAAGTCAGGAAAGTCCTGGAAAGAACCCTCGGGGTGCCGATCTTCCAGGAGCAGGTGATGCAGCTCGCGATGGTCGCCGCCGGCTTCACCCCCGGCGAGGCCGACCGCCTGCGCCGGTCCATGGCGGCGTGGAAAAGAGCAGGGGGGCTGGAAGCCTACGAGCAGAAAATCAAGGATGGGATGCGGCAGAACGGCTACAGCCCCGAGTTCGCCGATGCCATCTACCGCCAGATCCTCGGCTTCGGCGAATACGGCTTTCCCGAGTCGCACTCGGCGAGCTTCGCGCTGCTCGTCTACGTCTCGTCCTGGCTGAAGCACTACTACCCGGCGGCTTTCTGCGCCGCGCTGCTCAACAGCCAGCCCATGGGCTTCTATGCGCCCGCTCAGCTGGTGCAGGATGCGCGCCGCCATGGGGTCGAAGTGCTGCCGCCGGACGTGAATGCGAGCGAGTGGGATTGCACGCTCGAAACCGGCGCGCTGCGCCTCGGGCTGCGCATGGTCAAAGGGCTTGCCGAAGCAGAGGGCAAGCGCATTGCCGCGCATCGACCTTACGGTTCGGTTCATGATCTGAACACCAGCAGGAAGGACCTGCGCTGCCTGGCCGACGCCGGAGCCCTGCACTCGCTCGCGGGGCACCGGCGCCTGGCGCGCTGGGCGGCGGCCGGGGCGGGGCGCCGCCTGCCGCTCGACGCGCCGGCCGCGGAGCGCCCGCCGCAGCTCGCGGCGCCGCGGGAAGGCGAGGACATCGTGGCGGACTATGCGAGCATCGGGCTTACGCTTGGTCGTCATCCTCTGGCGCTGTTAAGAAAGAACTTGGATGGAAAACATCTCATTGACTCGAAAACTCTGAACCGCTTGCCCCATGGCAGCAGAGCCCGCCTGGCGGGGCTGGTGACCTGCCGGCAGCGTCCGGACACGGCGAGCGGGGTGGTGTTCGTGACACTCGAGGACGAATCGGGCTGCGTCAACGTGGTGGTCTGGAACCACCTCGTGGTGGCCCAGAAGCGCGAGCTGCTCGGCGCGCGGCTGCTCGGCGTGGCGGGCTCGGTGGAGCGCGACGGCGAGGTGGTGCATTTGGTGGCGCGGCGCCTCTATGACTACACTGCCATGCTGGGACCATTGATGACCGGATCGCGTGATTTTCACTGAGAGCATCCTGGCGCTGATCGCCGGCCGGCGTGCGCGGCGGCCCGCCGCGGCGCTCGCCGCGCTGGACCAGCTCTTCTCCCGGCTTGCCGCCTGCGCCGGCGCCGAGGCGGTGGAGACCGAAGACCGGATCTGGCGCGTATGGATGGACCACCCGCACCGCGCCGCCGCCGAGGCGCTCGAGCTCGCCACCGGCGACATCGCCGCGCGGCGCTACGACATCGCCGAAACCCGCCTAGCGCGGCTCCTGCGCAGCGCGCCGCAGTTTGCCGAGGCGTGGCACAAGCGCGCGGCGCTCTACTACCTGCTCGGGCGCGACGAGGAATGCCTGGGCGACATCCGCCGCACGCTCGAGCTCGAGCCGCGCCATTTCGCCGCCATGCTCCATTTCGCCGAGATCCACCTCGGCGCCGGCGCCGCGGCAGCAGCCCGCTACGCGTTCGCAGCCGCGCTGTCGCTGCATCCGCATCTCGCCCGGGCGCGTGATGCGCTGGCTGACAAAGCCTGACTGCCGGTCGAAGGGCGCCGGCGACGCCGCCCCCTATAATGAAGTCATGAACGACGGCGCCTACAAGGTCACGGTGGCGAAGGACTTGGAAGACCTGATCCCCACTTTCTTGAAGAACCGCAACAAGGAGCTCGACAACCTGCGCGTCGCGCTCGCCGCGCGGGATTTCGAGCAGCTGCGCCTGCTCGGCCACCGGATGAAAGGGGTGGGGGTTTCCTACGGCTTCGAGCGCGTCTCGGTGCTCGGCAAGAGCATCGAGGACGGCGCCCGCAGCGGCGACCGCGCGCTGCTCGAGTCGACCATCGCGCAGTACGGCGAGTACCTCGCCAAGGTCGAGATCGCCTTTGAGTGACCTCGCCGACGCCGCGCGCGTGACCGGGACCGCGTTTCGCGTGCTGGTGGTCGATGACGACCCGGACATGGCCGCGTTCCTCGCGCGCCTGCTGACCCGCGAGGGCCTGGCGGCCGACACCGTGGCCGATGCCGAGGCTGCGCTCGCCCGCGTCGCCGCGGGGGCGCCCGACATGATCCTGCTCGACGTCATGCTGCCCGGCGCCGACGGCTTCACGTTGTGCGAGCGGCTGAAGTCCGACCCGGCGAGCGCCATGATCCCGATCGTGCTCGTCACCGCGCTCGAGGACCATGAGAGCCGGGTGCGCGGCATCCGCGCCGGCGCGGACGACTTCCTCACCAAGCCGGTGCGTCGCGAGGAGCTGGTCGCCCGCGTGAAGACGCTGCGGCGACTCCACGAGACGCGCCGCGAGCTCGAGGCGCGGCGGCTCGCCGCGGAGATCCAGCACAAGGAGACGCTGCGCAAGGCCTTCGCCCGCTACGTCTCCCCGCGCCTTGCCGAGACTATCATCGCCGAGCTCGCCGAGGACGGCACGCCGTTCCGGCGCGAGCCGCAGCGCGTGAGCGTGGTGGCCCTGTTCGCCGACCTGCGCGGCTTCACCCGCCTCACCGAGTCCACGCAGGTCGACGATGTCGTCGGCATGCTGAACGAGTACTTCCACGTCATCACCGAGGCCGCCTACCGCCACGAAGGCACGATCTTCAGCATGGCGGGAGACAGCCTGCTGGTGGGCTTCAACGTGCCCTTTGCGCAGGCCGACGCGGCCGAGCGCGCCTGCCGCGCGGCGCAGGGCATGGTGGCGGGCTTCGCGCCGGTGCTGGCGGGCTGGACCGCGCACGGCGGCGCGCCGACCGGGATCGGCATCGGCATCGCCTCCGGCGAGGCGATCCTCGGCAACGTCGGTTCGCCGCACTACATGAGCCACACCATCATCGGCGACGCGGTCAACACGGCGGCGCGCCTGATGCAGATGGCGCAGCCCGGCGAGCTGCTCCTTTCCCGGCCGGTCTACGACTCGGTGCGCGGCACGCTCGACGGGCAGCGCGTACGCTTCAAGGGCGAGGTCGCGCTGCGCGGCAGGTCCGGAACCATCGAGGTCTATTCCGTTACACTCTAGCCGTGCGCATCCTCATCATCGACGACGACGAGGACCTGCGTAATCTGCTGGCGCACTACATCCGCGGCCGCTGGGCCGATGCGACCGTCGAGGGCTACGATCCGCTCAGCCACGACATGCCCGACGCGGCATTTCCCCTGGGCTCGTACGACGTCCTGATCCTCGACTACATGCTCGGGCGCGGCGACGGCCTCGAATGGCTGCAGGCGCTCAAGCGCCGCCCCGACTGTCCGAAGGTGCTGTTCCTTACCGGCGCCGGCAACGAGATCATCGCCGTGCGCGCGATGAAAGCGGGCGCCGACGACTACCAGCGCAAGCAGGAGATGACCCGCGAGAAGCTGATCAATTCGATCCGCGATCTCACCGCCGGCGCCATGGAGAAGACCGTGTCGCCCGAGCTGGCGGCGCGCATGGAAGGGCATTCGCTCGGCGAGAAGATCCGCATCCCGGGCATCCGCGTGCTGCACCTCATCGGCGAAGGCGGCACGGCGCGCGTCTACCTCTCCTCGCGCGAGCGCGACGACGAGCCGCTGGTGGTCAAGATCCTGCGCCCAGAGATCACCAAGGACAAGAAGGCGCTCGCGCGCTTCATGGAGGAGTACGCCATGGTCGAGCGCATCCAGAGCCGCCACGTCGCCCGCATCCATGGCCACGGCCAGTCCGACGCCAACGCCTACCTGGTAATGGAGTTCTTCGAGGGCGGGGACCTCAACAAGCGCCTCGCCGGCAAGCCGGTCGCCCCGGAGGAAGCGCTGCGCCTGTTCCGTGAGCTGATGTTCGCCCTCGGCGAGATCCACGAGAAGGGCATCCTGCACCGAGACCTGAAGCCGCAGAACCTGATGTTCCGCAACGACGGCAGCCTGGCGATCGTCGACTTCGGCATCGCCAAGGACATCGCCGCCGTCGACCGCACCGGGCACGGCGAGATCCTCGGCACGCCGCGCTACATGAGCCCCGAGCAGGTGCAGGGAAGGGTGCTCGACCTGCGCACCGACATCTACAGCGCGGGCGTGCTGCTCTACCAGATGCTGACCGGCAAGCACCTCTTCGACGGCGAGACCGCGGTCGAGGTGGCTCTGCACCACCTGAATACCCCGCCCCCGCCGCTACCCGAGGCGCTGTCCCGCTATCAGCGGCTCATCGACAAGCTGGTGGAAAAGGACCGCGACGCGCGCTTCCGCAACGCCGACGAGGTGATCGGCTTCCTCTCGCGCAAGTTCTACCAGCACGGCGGGGCGAAGTTCGACGTCACCCAGAAACTGCACTGATTCAAGGCAGTTTTGCCCAGATCGCCCGCAGCTGGTCGGGGAGGTCCTTGGGATTGAAGGGCTTGGAGATGGTGCCGACGGCGCCCATCTTCATCAGCTCGTCCAGGTCGCGCTGTGCGGCCTTGGCGGTGATGAACACCACGGGCAGGGCCTTGGTGTCGGGCCGCAGCTGCATCTGGCGGAACAGCGCCGGCCCGTCCATCGCCGGCATCATCCAGTCGAGCATCACCAGGTCCGGGCGGAACTGGGTCATGGCCTCGATCGCCTTGGTGGGGTCGCCGACGACCTCGACGGTCATCTTGCCGACGCGCTCGAGCGACATGCGCACGATGCGCTGGATGTCCTCGTCGTCCTCGACGTAGCAGATGCGGTTGAGCGGCCTGTCGGGCATGGGCTCCCTTTCTCCTATTCTATTTTCTATTTGGTATGCCGGCGCAGCTCGAACCAGAAAGTGGTGCCGCCGCCGGCGCGGTCCTCGAAGCCGACGCTGCCGTGCATGAGCTCGATCAGGCGCTTGCAGATGGCGAGCCCCAGGCCGGTGCCGCCCTTCTGGCGCGTCGCCGTCGAGTCGGCCTGCGTGAAGCGGCCGAAGATCTTGGCGCGGAACGCTTCCGGGATGCCGGGGCCGCGGTCGTGCACGCCGATGCGCAGGCGGGCGTCGCGCTCCTCCACCGTGATCTCGACGATGCCGCCTTCGGGAGAGAACTTGGCGGCGTTCGAGAGCAGGTTGGTCATCACCTGGAGCAGTCGCTTGTGGTCGGCATGCACCTCCCAGGACGGCAGCTCGCCGCGCGCCTCGAAGCGCACCTTGAAGCGGTCGGCGAAGCCCTTGTTGAGGACGATCGCCTCGCGCACCAGTTCGTCCAGGCGCAGCGCCTGCGAGACCAGGGTCAGCTTGCCCGACTCGATCTTCTCGATGTCGAGGAGGTCGTTGATGAGGTCAAGCAGGCGCTGGCCGTTGCGCTCGGCGACCGCGGTGAGCTCGCCGATGTCCTTGGGCGCCTCGCCCAGCACGCCGGAATTGATGAGCTGCAGGGAGCCGATGATGGAGGTGAGCGGCGTGCGCAGCTCGTGGCTGAGCGTCGAGGTGAACTCTTTCTTCATGCGCTCGGCCTCCAGCTGCGCGGTGATGTCGCGCCCCTGGGCGATGACCGAGATCAGCCCGCCCTCGGCATTGACCAGCGGCGTGACCGTCCACTCGCAGATCAAATCGATGCCGTCGCGGCGCGGGTTGCGCACCTTGACCCCGGCGACCGGCTGGCGCGAGGCCGAGAGCTTCGCCCACTCGCGGTCGAACTCGGCGTGGAACTCCGGCCGGACCAGGCGCTTGCTGCTCGCGCCGATGAGCTCGCTCGCGGCGTAGCCGAAGAGCAGCTCCGCGGCGTGGTTCGCCTGCGTCACCACGCCCGAGGGATCCAGCTCGAAGACCGCGATCGGCGCGCGCTCGGCGAAAAGCGCCAGCTTGCGCCCGCTCGCCTCGACCTGGCGGCGCGCTTCCTCGAGCTCGACCAGCTGGCGCTGCAGGCGCTGGTTGAGGACGCTGTAGTCCTCCGTCAGCCTGCCGTAAGCGTGGCGCAGCCGGTAGCCGGAATGGAAGACCTGCGTCAGGCGCCAGGCGACCGCGACGTTGACGAGGTAGAACATCGGCACGAGGAGCGCCAGCTCCACGAACAGCCGGTTGCCGAAGGTGGCGAGCACGTAGGTGAAGGGAGCGACGATGCCGGCGGCGTACAGGGCGAAGATCGGCCAGGACGCGGCGTAGATCGGGATGCCGCCCGACATCATGCCGGCGAGCAGGAAGGCGAGGAACACCTGCTGCTCGTCGGTGTGCGACGGGAAGAAAACGGCCCCGGCGAAGCCCCAGTTCGCGCCCATCGCCAGGGCGGCGATGCCCAGCCAGCGCAGCCATTGCGCCGCGTTCGCCGCCCGGTCGGCGCTGTGCCGGTAGGACCACAGCAGACCAGCGCTTGCCGCGCTGATGAGCAGCACCAGGCCCCACCAGAAGAGCACCAGGTCGCGCAGGCGCTCGTCCCAGAACTCGAACGTCGCCACGCCGCCGATGGCGAAGGTGGCGAGGATGCCGAGCCACATCTGGCCGTAGAGCTGCTCGACCCGGTCGGCCAGCACCAGGCGCGGGTCGGCGCGGTCGCGGATGCCGGCGAGGGTTCCGGATGCCGGAGCGGCGCTTGCCGCACCGTTGGCGGTCGTGGTGTGGTTCATGCGCAGGCGGGAGCCTGCGCCATTCTATAAGGAAAGAAAGATAAAGTTTTGCGGGCCTTACAGACTCTTGCCGCTGCGGATGACGCCGACCGCGACGCCCTCGATGACCAGCGCATCGGTGCGCAGGTCGACCTCGATCGGTTTGAACTCGGGGTTCTCGGCCTCGAGCTGTACCGAATGCCCGCGGCGGCGCAGGCGCTTCACCGTGACCTCGTCGCCGAGGCGCGCAATGACGATCTGTCCGCTGCGGGCCTCCGGCGTCTTGTGCACGGCGACCAGGTCGCCTTCCAGGATGCCGGCGTCGCGCATGGACATGCCGCGCACGCGCAGGAGATAGTCGGCGCGTGGCGTGAAAAGGTTGGGATCGATCTGGTAGCGGGCCTGCACGTTCTCCTCGGCCAGCATCGGTGCGCCTGCGGCGACGCGTCCGATGACCGGCAGATCGAGCAGCCGGCCGAGCTTACCGCCAGAGCGGGTGTCGCGCACGCGGATGCCGCGCGAGGCACCGGAGGAGATGTCGATCGCGCCCTTCTTCTCGAGCGCGCGCAGGTGCTGCTCGGCGGCGTTGACCGAGCGGAAGCCCATCTTCTCGGCGATCTCCGCGCGCGTGGGCGGATAGCCCGACACCTCGGTCAGCTCGCGGACGAGGCGCAGAACTTCAGACTGGCGATCGGTAAGGTTCTCCATATAGTGGCAATATATACAGTATGCGGCGGATTGTCCACCTGGACATGGACGCCTTCTACGCGTCGGTCGAGCAGCGCGACGACCCGCGCCTGCGCGGCAAGCCGGTTGCGGTGGGCGGGCAGCCCGCCTCGCGCGGCGTGGTTGCGGCCGCAAGCTACGAGGCGCGCGCGTTCGGCGTGCGCTCGGCGATGCCGATGGCCCGCGCGGTGCGCCTGTGCCCGCAGCTCGAGATCGTGCGTCCGGACTTCGAGCGCTACCGGGCCGTCTCGGCGCAGGTCATGGCGATCCTGCGCGCCTGCACGCCCCTCGTGGAGCCGCTGTCCCTCGACGAGGCCTATCTCGACGTCACGCAGAACGCCTGGGGCGTGCCGCTCGGCAGCGACGTGGCCCGGCGCCTGAAGGCCTTGATCCGCGAAGAGACGGGGCTGACGGCCTCCGCCGGGGTGGCGCCGAACAAGTTCCTCGCCAAGATCGCCTCGGGCTGGCGCAAACCCGACGGCCTCACGGTCATCGCGCCGGAGCGCGTCGAGGCCTTCCTGCAGGACCTGCCGGTCGATGCGCTCTGGGGCGTCGGGCCGGTCACGGCAAAGAAGCTAAGAAGCATCGGTGTCGAAAAGCTGGTGCAACTACGCACTGCCGACCTTGAGCTGCTGCGAAAAACCGTGGGAAGCCTGGCGGAGTGGCTGGTGCAGCTCGCGCAGGGCGAGGACCCGCGGCCGGTGGAGCCCGAGCGTGAATCGAAGTCCTCGAGCAGCGAGAATACCTACGCGCAGGACCTGACCGACCTCGCGGCCATCCGCGCCGAGGTCGAGCGCATGGCGCGCGAGAACGCGGATTGGCTATCCAGAAGGGGGATCGAAGCCCGCAGCATTTCCATCAAGGTGAGATACGCGGGCTTCGCCACGGTGACGCGCAGCCATACGCTGTCGGTGCCCACGAGCGACGCCGACGTCATCGCGTCGTGGGCGATGGCGCTGCTGGAGAAAACCGAGGCCGGCAAGCGGCCGGTGCGGCTGCTCGGCGCGAAGGTGTTCAACCTCACGCAGCCGTGATGCTTTCGATGAGGGCGGGGTCGTCGTGCTCCGGGCGGTTCACGCGCGGGCTCACCGGGTGGGCGCGCATGCGCCCGGCGGGGTAGGCGCGCAGCAGGCCGCGTGCATCGTGATTGCGCGGATCGAGCCAGGCCGCGTAGTCCTCGCGGGGGACGATCACCGGCATGCGGTCGTGGATGTCCCGCATCAGCTCGTTCGGCGCCGTGGTGATGAGCGCGATCCGCCGCTCGCCTTTCCATAGCACGACGATTCCGGCCAGCCCGAAGAGTGAATTTTCTCCAGGAGAAATATAGTAGGGCTGCTTGCGCCCCCCGGCACTCTTCCATTCGAAGAAGCCGCTTGCCGGCACCAGGCAGCGAAAGCCGCGAAAGGCG
>CBDDRQ010000039.1:0-15901 GCA_965233125.1 uncultured bacterium | reverse complement strand
AGGCGATCGCGTCCGCCTGACCGGCGAGGGCGAGCCCGGCGTCAATGGCGGCCCGGCGGGCGACCTGTACGTGCAAGTCCACATCAAGCAGCACTCGGTGTTCCAGCGCGACCACGACGACCTGCACTGCGAGATGCCGGTGTCGTTTGCAACCGCTGCGCTCGGCGGCGACGTCGATGTCCCGACGCTCGACGGCTCGGCCAAGGTGCGCATCCCGGCCGAGACCCAGACCGGCAAGACCTTCCGCATCAAGGGCAAGGGCATCAAGGGCGTGCGCAGCCAGGTCCCCGGCGACCTGTTCTGCCACGTCGTCGTCGAGACGCCGGTGGCGCTCACCGAGCGCCAGCGCCAGCTGCTGCGCGAGTTCGAGGCGATCAGCCAGGAGGACAGCGCCCGCCACAACCCGCGGGCGAACGGCTGGTTCGACAAGGTCAAGCAGTTCTTCGAGGGGTAGGCCCGCGCACGGGAACTGTGCAATTCGTCACACGCCCAGCCCGCCGTGACGCGGGCTCACGGCGGGCGTCGGCAGCCGACTTCGGCCGACGGAGGATGACAAGATCGCTCGTCTATAACGTCCAGCCTATAGCCCTATCGCTTCGTCCGGTTTAGACTCGCCGCGTCGGAAACAAGAAGGTGAAGGGGGATCGGGGTGCAGCTCGGAAAAGCAGTCCTCGCGGCGGCGCTTGCCGTCGCCACTACGTACGCGTTCGCAGATGCCCTGACCGACCGCGCGAAACAGCTCCTTCGCGACCGCCAGCACAAGCAGGCCTACGAGCTGCTGCTCCCGCAGGAGCCCAACCGCGCCGGCGATCCGGAGTTCGACTACCTGCTCGGCATTTCCGCCCTGGACGCCGGCGATCCAGAGCGCGCCATCTTCGCCCTCGAGCGCGTTCTCGCCCTGCAGCCGAACAACCACGTCGCCCGCGCCGAAATCGCCCGCGCCTACCTCGCCGTCGGCGAGCGCGAAGCCGCCCGGCGCGAGTTCCAGACCGTGCGCGCCCAGCAGATCCCGGAGGATGCGAAAGCCACCGTCGACCGGTTCCTCTCGGCGATCGCCGCCGCGGACGTGACGCAGGTCCGGGGTTATTTCGAGGCGGGCTTCGGGTGGGACAGCAACGTCAACAGCGCCACCGCGCAGAACCAGATCGCCGTGCCGTTCTTCGGCGGCGCCCTCTTTGATTTCTCGACCAGCACCAACCGGAGCGACCATTTCGGCAGCTTTGCGGGCGGCGGCAGCTTCACGCGCAAGCTCTCGCAGAACTTCGCCCTCATCGGCGGCGCGTCCGGATCGATCAAGCTTCACGCGGACCGGGGGGCCTTCGATACCTACAACATCGACGGGAACCTGGGCGGCCGGCTGACCAGCGGCAAGGAGGCGTTCACCCTCGCCCTGCAACTCCAGGAGTTCGGGGTCGATTTCGCGAGCTTCCGCCAGGCCGGCGGCGTCGTGGCGCAGTGGCAGCACAACTATCACGAGCGCAAGCAGGCGAGCCTCTATGGTCAGTTCACGTCTCTGGAGTATCCGGATCAGCCGATCCGCGATGCCGACCGAAGCGTGTTGGGCATCGCCTATGGCCAGGCCCTGAGCGGCGAATATGCGCCGGTCGTCTTCCTGAGCGCCTACGGCGGTCAAGAGCGCGAGCAAGCCGACGGCGTGCCGCATCTTGGCCACGACCTCGCGGGCATCCGCATCGGCGGACAGGTCAGGTTGGGCACCGGCTGGGGCATTTTCGCCAATGCGTCCCACGAACGCAGGCTGTATGGCGGCATCGATCCGATCTTCCTGGCACGGCGCGAAGACCGGCAATACGATGTCGCGGCCGGCCTCACGTATCTCATCGGCGGCGGCACGACGCTCGTCTTGCAGCTGTCGCACACCCGCAACGACTCGAATATCGTCATCAACGACTTCGACCGGACGGTCCTCTCGACGTCGGTCCGGTTCAATTTCTGATCCTGGGAAATCTCATGGCCCGCTCGACACCTTTCCGACTCAACCGCTCCGGCTTGATGCTCGCGCTGATATCGGCCGCTTTCGCCAACCAGGCTGGCGCCGCGGCCGGGCGCACGGAATTCACGATCGGAGGCGTAACGGTGGCCGGCTCCAACGGCGTCCAACGTCCGCTGGCTCGAGGCACAGAGCTCGACAACGGCGATGTGGTGCGGACCAACAACGGCCGCGCCCAGATCCGCTTCACCGACGGCTCGTACGTCTCGCTGCAGCCGAATACCGAGTTCGGCATCCGGGACTATCGCTACGAGCAGAAGGCGGACGGCAACGAGCGCGGGTTTTTCGGCCTGCTCAAAGGCGCGATGCGCACCGTCACCGGCGCCATCGGCCGCATCAACAGGGATCGCTACCAGATCGCCACGCCCACGGCGACCGTGGGAATCCGCGGCACCGGCGGCGTCATCCAGGTGCAGGACGACGGCTCGACCCTGGTCATCGGCACCAGCGGCATCTGGTCCCTGACCAACCCCTCGGGCTCCGTGGACGTCCCGGCCGGCACTTCCGCCCTGGCACCCACCGACCCCAATCAGCCGCCCCAGGAAACCACGCAGCAGCCGGCGTCCGGCCCCGCTCCGCTCCCTGAAGAGGAGCCGATCTTCGTCGCCGGCAACCAGGTCGACGAAAGCGGCAATCCGATCATCCCGCCGCCATCGCTTACGCTGCTGATGAGCGGCGATGGCTATGCCGCGGTCGTCGCCTATACCGCGTTCGGTTCGGTCAATATCGATGGCGGCGAAGGCGGCCTCAGTTCCGTCAGTGCCGTATTTAACTCTGCGGGCCAGCTGACCGAGCTCACCGATTCGTTCTCCGGCACCTGGAAGCTCGATCCCGCGACCGGCCAGCATGCCGACTTCGGCACCGATGGAATCCTTGCGTGGGGGCGCTGGACAGGCGACCTCATCGTCCCCGCCTTTCATTGCGAAGGCATCTGCCCCGAGAATTACACCGCCAACCAGGGATTCCACTACGTGATCGGAGTTCCGACAGCCACGATGCCGACGACGGGCACGGCGACCTATTCCCTGCTCGGCGCCACCAGCCCGACGGTCTCCGACGGGCGGATCGCCCCTGGCACGGTCACGAGCGGCACGCTCAGCGTAGAGTTCAACTCGGGATTTCACGTGGTGAATCTCATCAACTTCGGTGTACAGATGTCCAACCACGCCTATCGGCTGGACGGCGGCACCTCTTCGTCCTCGGGCCCGTTCTTCAGCTTCAGTCCGACGGTGTCCAGCCCGACAAGTTGCGGGAGCAGCGGATGCAATTCCCTGGTCCACGGCTTCTTCGCCGGGACGACTGCCGAGCGCGCCGGCATCAGCTACCACATCGATGACTTCGATGCCTTGCAGGACATCATCGGCGCCGCGGCCTTCAAGAAGAACTGAGGCTTGACCGGCAGCGACGCGCTTTTCGCGCGGGCGCTCGCATTCGAGGACGCCGGGAAGCCGGACCAGGCGCTCGCTTGCTACAACCAGCTCCTGGCAAGCTCGATGGACAATGCCGACGCGTGGCACAACCGGGGCCTTCTGCTTGCCCGACTGGGTAGGTTCGAAGAAGCCGAGCAAAGCCACCGGGACTACGTTCGCGCGCATCCAGGTTCGATGCGTGCGCGCAGCGACCTCGCCGACGTCCTCCTCGCGCTCGGCCGATACGCCGACGCCGTCGCAACGATGGACTGGGTGCTCGAGGACGCTCCCGATGAGCCGACGGCCCTGGTGCGCAAGGGCATCGCCCTGTCCTGCCTGAAGGCGTTCTCCGCAGCACGGGAAGGCTTCGCGCGCGCCCGATCGATCTCTCCAGAAGCAGTGGCCGGGTTCGTCCGTCGCGTTGCCCCGAACGCTGCGCTGGACGAGATGCTGTCCCCGGAGAACATTTTTCTCGCGCGCGGCTACCTCGCGCAGGGGCAATGCGACTGGGCGGGCTGGAACGAATATGTCGCGGTGATGCACGACGCCGCCGCACATGAGTCCATCGTGGTGGAGCCTGCAATCGCCTACAACGCGCTGGTGGCGCCGCTGTCCGGACGTGAACGACACGCCATTGCCCGTCGCGTTGCCGCGAGAGCGGAAGCCAGGGTTGCGCCACTGCCGGCGCCGGCGCCGCGGCAGCGGCAGCGCATCCGCGTCGGCGTGCTATCGCCGGATTTTCGCGACCACGTCGTCGGCTACTTCCTCCTGCCGCTGTTCGAGCTCGCAGACAGGTCCCGCTTCGAGCTGTTTGCGTACTCCCTGGGCCCGGATGACGGCAGCGCCATTCGTCGGCAGCTCCAGGCTGCGGCTGGCGCCTTCCGCAGCCTTGAGCGCCTGTCGGATGTAGACGCCGCGGCTGCGATCCGGAGCGACGACATCGACCTCCTGGTCGACGTGTGCGGACATATGGAGGGCGGGCGCTTCGCCATCACGCTGCAGCGGCCAGCGCGCGTCCAAGCCGCGTATGCCGGCTTTTCCGGCTCCCTGGGATCCAGCCGGGTGGACTTCGCCATCGTGGACCGCGTGGTCGCGCCCGACGAGGGTGAATGGACCGAAACGCTCGCCTACCTGCCGAGCACGTTCTATCCGTACGACTTCCGCGCGCCGGCGCCGCAGATCGCGCTGACGCGCGCGGATTACGGGCTGGCGGAGGATGCTTTCGTTTTCTGCGCGTTCCACAACGCGCACAAGATCACCCCGGATAGCTTCGACCTGTGGATGCAGGTCCTGCGCGGCGTCCCCAGTTCCGTGCTGTGGTTCCGCTCCCTTGCCGAGGCAACTCGCGCCAGGCTCCGCTCGGCCGCGGTGGCCTGCGGCGTCAATCCTTCCCGGCTGGTGTTTGCACCCTTCGAGCCGAGCCGCAACCCGAGGTACCTGGCGCGCCACCGCCTTGGCGATCTCCTGCTCGACGCGCTGCACCACAACGCCATCACGAATACCTGTGACGCCCTGGGAACGGGTCTGCCCGTGCTCACGCTGCGCGGCACGGCCATGGCCACTCGCGCCGGGGAGAGCCTGTTGCGCGCGGCCGGCCTGCCGGAGCTGGTCGCTGCGGACCGCGAGGCGTTCGTGCAATCCGCGGTCCGGCTCGCTTCAGCCGGATCCCGGTTGCCAGAATACAGGGACCGACTGCAGAGGCATCGGCGAACCGCGCCGCTGTTCGACACGGCCGGGCGCGTGCGCGAGCTCGAGAACTGCTTCGAGGAAATGCTTCAGGTCTCCGACCAGAGCCGGAGCATGTTGTGATAAATCGCGGTGAGGGACGCGAACTCCGGCGAGCCGGGAATCTTCTCCCGCAGGCTGCCCAGGCAGACGTCGAGCTCGAAAAGAAGCCGTCGCTGCGCATCGTCCCGCACGAGGCTCTGGATCCATAGCACCGCCGCGCTGCGGCTGCCGCGGCTGATCGGCGTTACGTGGTGCACGCTGTTCCCGGGGTAGAGAACCATGCTGCCCGCGGCCAGCTTCACGCTATGGGCGCCCAGGCTGTCCTGCACCGTAAGCTCGCCCCCATCGTACTCGTCGGGCGCGCTGAGGAAAACCGTCGCCGCAAGATCGGTGCGCACCGGATTGGGTGACCCCATCAAGGCGTTGTCGACATGCTGGCCGTAGGTCATCCCGGGGTCGTAGCGGTTAAAGACCGGGCCGTGCACGCGAAGCGGCAGGGCGGCGGAGAAGAAGATGGCGCTGCGGCGCAGCGCCTCGAGGACAATCGGCGCGCACTTGCGGCCGGCTTCGGAGCCCAGAGGCACCTGCAGGTTCCTCTTTACCTCGCGGGCGCCCGGTCCGGCGGTGGCGCCGCCGTCCTCGAAGCTCGCGCGGCGCAGCTCCGCTCGCAGAGCATCGAGTTCGCTCTTGTTCAGTACGCCGGGGATCTGCAGGATCAAGCGTCGCTCCCGTGAATCGATGTTCCATTATCCTTCACGCATGGACTGGCGGTTCGAGAGCGCGCTCCCGGGAGCGGCGTGGCCGGCAATCGTCGCGCCCCATGGTGCCGCGACGCTTGCGCTGCTGCAACAGCTGGAGCTGACGCAATGGCTTCCCGCCAAGCGGCTGCTCGAGCTGCAGCTCGGTCAGCTCGACCTTCTCCTGCGGCACGCCGCCGCTACCGTTCCTTATTACCGCGAACGGAGCAGCCTGATGACCGCAGAGCGGTTTGCCGAGATGCCCGTGCTGCCTCGGCGTGAGTTGCAGGAGCGCTATGCGGAGCTGCAGAGCGAGCGCGTGCCGCCCCAGCACGGCGCCGTCGGTGAGGTGCGGACCTCCGGCTCGACCGGGGCACCCGTCCGGTTACGCAAGACCCAGCTCTCGCAGCTCTTCTGGAACGCGATGACGCTGCGCGACCACCTTTGGCACCGGCGCAACTTGAGCGGCAAGCTGGCAGCGATCCGGCACGGCCTGCCCGACCAGGAAGCGCCCTCGTGGGGCTCCGCTACGGCGGGCCTGCTGGCCACGGGGCCGGCCGTGGTCCTCGGCGTCCACGCCGATATCGCGAGCCAGCTCGCATGGCTGCAACGGGAAACGCCGGCTTACGTCCTGACCTACCCATCGATCCTGGCTGAGCTGGCCAAGGCCTCGCTCTCGCGCGGCATCCGCCTTTCCGGATTGCTCGGGGTGCGCAGCATGGGGGAAACTCTTGGCCCGGAGCTGCGCCAGTTGTGCCGCGATGCCTGGGGCGTGCCGGTGGTCGACATGTACTCGGCCGAGGAGGCCGGATACATCGCCCTGCAGTGCCCCGAGCACGAGCATTACCACGTGCAGGCGGAAAGCCTGCTGGTCGAGATCCTGGATGAGCGGGGCAGTCCGTGCGCCGAAGGCCAGGTCGGCCGGATAGTCACCACGGATCTGCACAACTTCGCCACCCCGCTGCTGCGCTACGACATCGGCGATTATGCGCAGGTCGGGCCGCCCTGTCCCTGCGGGCGCGGCTTGCCCGTGCTTACGAGAATCGTCGGGCGGGTGCGCAACACGCTCCTCACCGCGGACGGCAGACGCTACTGGCCGACGTTCGGGCAGCGGGGCTTCCCGGACATCGCGCCGGTGCTGCAGGCACAGTTTGTCCAGACTGCATACGACGTTGTCGAGGCTCGCCTCGTGACACGCGAGGCGCTGAGCGCGCAACAAAGCGAGCAACTGCGCGCCCGCATCGGCTCGCGGCTGCCGGCGGGCATCCGAGTCGACATCGTCCGCGTCGATGCCGTGCCCCGGTCTCCAACGGGCAAGTACGACGATTTCGTGTCCCTGGTCGCAGCCGTCTAAGGTCGACGCGCCACGATCTGCAGGTACTCTGCGCCGGCCCGGGTGGGACCGCCCTGCCCGCGCCGGGCCGCGGGCGGCAGGCTTCTCAGCCGCTCCACCGAGTATCCAGCGCCCTCGAACAGCGCTCCGATAGACGCGCGCGACGGCACGCGATAGACCTGAAATTGCCTGGCGTAGGCGCGGGCGTCCTCGGTGAGCTGCGCGACATCGAGGCCTCTGGCCTTGGCGGCTTCCTCCACCCGCGCGACGAAATCGCCCGCCTGCGCCGCGGTGAAGCGAACGGGTTCATCAGGGTCGCCGTCGCGCATCGGCGTGACGGTGATCACAGCGCCGCCAGGACGCAGCAGCGAATACCATTTCGCCATCAGCTCGGGGCGCTGCGGGGGCGAGAAGCGCCCGAGGATGGCATGTGTGCAGATGGCGTCGAACCGAACCGATGGCCGGAATGCCAGTACGTCGCAGCGCCGCGTACTGAGCCGCGCCCCCATGCGCTTCGCGTACCACCTGATCAGTGCGAGCGGAGTTTCGCAGAGATCGATTGCCACCACGATGGGCCGCGCCCGCCGTCCGCGGAACGCGGCCAGGACTCGCGCATAAGTCCAGTAGTCGGCGGCCCCGCAAACGAGGATGCGCGGCTCCCGGGACCGGACCGATCGAAGCGCACGCTCGAAGAATCCGGCATGGCGCGACATGGGCTCGATCGCGTCCAGCAGGCGCAGGTACTGCCAGAGGCCGTGATACCAGCCGCAACCTTCGCAAGACCGTTTCGCCAAGGCGCGCGCCAAAGGGGCACTGAGCCGGAGCAGCTCATGGGTGGCGTTCCCGTCTCGCCTCAAACGCGCCGCCAGTTGGTTCCTTTGGCGCTGTCCTCCAGCACGACCCCCTTGTCGAGCAGCTCCTTGCGGATGCGGTCGGCCTCGGCGAAGTCGCGACGCTTGCGCGCCGCCTCGCGCGCGGCGATGCGCTCGAGGATCCAGTCCTCCGCCTGGCCGCCCTGCAGGAACTCGTTCGCATCGCGTTGCAGCAAGCCGAGCACGCCGCCAAGGGCGCGCAGCTGGCCGGCGAGCTGGCGCTCGCCGCTGTTGATGCGGGTAGCCAGGTCGAAGAGCACGGCGATGGCTTCGGGCGTGCCGAAGTCGTCGTCCATCGCTTCCTTGAAGCGCTTGGCATGTGGCTCGTTCCAATCGACGGAAACTGAACCAACCTTGCTGTCTTTGAGAGACGTGTAGAGGCGAGTGAGCGCGCCTTTCGCGTCGTCGAGGTGGGCGTCGGAGTAGTTGAGGGGACTGCGGTAGTGCGCGCGCACGATGAAGAAGCGCACGACCTCGGCATCGTAGCGGGCGAGGATGTCGCGCACGGTGAAGAAGTTGCCGAGCGACTTCGACATCTTTTCTTCGTCGATGCGCACGAAGCCGTTGTGGATCCAGTAGTTCACGAACTTGTGGCCGGTGGCGCCCTCGGACTGCGCGATCTCGTTCTCGTGGTGCGGGAACTGGAGGTCCTGGCCGCCGCCGTGGATGTCGAAGTGCTCGCCGAGGAGCGCGGCGCCCATCGCCGAGCACTCGATGTGCCAGCCGGGGCGCCCCTCGCCCCAGGGCGAAGGCCACTTCGGCTCGTCGGGCTTGGAGCGCTTCCACAGCACGAAGTCGAGCGGGTCCTCCTTCGCGGCGTCGACCTCGACGCGCTCGCCCGCACGCAGCTCGTCGAGCGACTTGCCCGAGAGCTTGCCGTAGCCGGGAAAGCGCCGAACCGCGTAGTTCACATCGCCAGAGGAGGCGTGGTATGCAAGGTTTCGCTCCTTCAGTTTTTCGATCAAGGCCAGCATCTGAGGCACATACTGCGTAGCGCGCGGCTCGTGGTCGGGCTTCTCCACGCCGAGGGCTGCGGCGTCCTCGTCCATGGCGGCGATGAAGCGCGCGGTGAGCGCCTCGACCGGCTCGCCGTTTTCGTGCGCGCGGCGGATGATCTTGTCGTCGATGTCGGTGATGTTGCGCACGTACGTCACGCGGTAGCCGCTCGCCCGCAGCCAGCGCCGCACGACGTCGAAGGCGACCAGCATGCGCGCATGGCCGAGGTGCAGGTAGTCGTAGACCGTCATACCGCACACGTACATGCGGACATGCGGCGGTTTGAGCGGGACGAACGGCTGTTTGGCGCGCCCGAGGCTGTTGTAGATCTGCAGGATTGTGGACCCTCGGGGGTTAGTCTAGAATGCGGTTCGTCACGTAGGGCCTTGAAAATATTAGCACAATGCTAAAAATTATCACCGCTTGCGCAGCTGCGCTATGCCTTGGCTTGCCGGCGCACGCCGATGACGTGCAGGACGCTTCGAAGCTCCTCAAAGCAGGCCAGCATCAGCAGGCCCTCGAGCGCGTGAACAAGGTGCTGGCCGCGAAGCCGCGCGATCCGCAGGCGCGCTTCCTCAAGGGGCTGATCCTGACCGAGCAGGGCAAGACCCAGGAAGCGATCCAGGTCTTTACCCAGCTCACCAAGGACCATCCCGAGCTGCCCGAGCCCTACAACAACCTTGCCGTGATCTATGCCAGCCAGGGGCAGTATGACAAAGCGCGTATTGCGCTCGAGCAATCGATCCGCACCCATCCGAGCTATGCCACGGCGTACGAGAACCTGGGCGACGTCTACGCCAAGCTCGCCAGCCAGGCCTACAACAAGGCGCTGCAGATCGACTCGTCCAATACCGGCGCGCAGAACAAGCTTTCCCTCGTGCGCGACCTCGTCGGTGGCCCGGCGCCGGCCAAGGAGCCCGCCAGGCCGCCGGTCGTCGTAGCCGAGAAGACGCCGCCCGAAAAGGTCGAGAAGCCGGCCGCAGCCCCCGCGGCCCCCGCCGCGGATCCGGCGGCCGAGGTCCTGGAGGCGGTCAATGCCTGGGCCGAGGCCTGGTCGAGAAAGGACGTGGAAGGCTACCTTGCCCACTACGCCAAGAACTTCGACCCGCCCGGCCGCCAGTCGCGCGCCGACTGGGAGAAGACCCGGCGCGCCCGCATCGAAGCGCCCAAGTCGATCTCCGTCAGCGTCGCCTCGCCCAAGGTGACCATGCAGGGCAGCGACAGCGCGCGCGTCACCTTCCGGCAGACTTACCGCTCGGACGTGTTCAACGGAACCAGCAACAAGACGTTGCACCTGGTGAAAGCCGACGGACGCTGGCAGATCCGCGAGGAGGCCGGCGGGTGAGGCGCTTCGCGCTCGCGGTGCTCCTCGCCTGCGCGGGTCTCGCGCAGGCGGCGACGCCGGAGGACAAGCTTTCCGGCGTTTTCTCGGCCATCGAGGAGAACCAGCTCGACGCCGCGCTCGCGCGCGTCGAGGCGCTGCTGCGCGAGCACCCGAATTTCCGCCTCGCACACCTGGTGCGCGGGGATCTGCTGCTCGCCCGGTCCCGCCCGCTGGAGACCTTCGGCAACGTGGTGAAGACCGTGCCCCAGGACCGCGTCGAGGGGCTTCGCGACGAAGCGCTGGCGCGCCTGCGCGCCCTCCGGCATCGCCCCTCCGACGATTTGCTGCCGCGCTACGTACTGCAGCTCCACCCCGGCCAGAAGCACGCCTTCGTGGTCGATTCGCGCCGCTCGCGGCTGTACGTGTACGCGAATGACGAAGGCCGGCCGAAGCTCATCGCCGACTACTACGTCACGCTGGGCAAGAACGGCGTCGAGAAGACGCGCCAGGGCGACCAGAAGACCCCCGTCGGGGTCTATCACGTCACGGCCAACCTGCCGCGCAGCAAGCTCACCGATTTCTACGGCGCCGGTGCCTTCCCGATCAACTACCCGAACGAGTGGGACAAGCGCCTGGGCAGGAACGGCTACGGCATCTGGCTGCACGGCGTGCCGCGCGAGGTCTACAGCCGGCCACCGCGCGCGAGCGACGGCTGCATCGTGCTTGCCAACCCGGACCTCGAGTCGGTCGGCCGCTACGTGCAGGTCGGCCTCACGCCGGTCATCATCGCCGACGAGGTGGAATGGTCCCCCGCTGTCGAGGTCGAGGCCGAGCGCAGCTCGCTCGCCGCCGCGCTCGAGCAATGGCGCACCGACTGGGCAAGCCGCGATACCGCGCGCTACCTGGAGCACTACTCGAAGCGCTTCGCCTCCGGCAAGCAGGACTACGCGCGATGGGCGGCGCACAAGCGCAAGGTCAATGCCGCCAAGCGCTGGATCAAGGTCGGGCTCTCGGGCGTGGCGATGTTCCGCTACCCGCGCGAGCGCGATTTCGTCGTGGTGGCCTTCGAGCAGGATTACCGCTCCGACGGACTGTCGAACGTGATGAAGAAGCGGCAGTACTGGATCAAGGAAGACGGCCGCTGGAAGATTCTCTACGAGGGAGCTGCATGAAACTGAAGCACCTGTTCCTCCTCTCCGCCGCCGCCGTGGTCCCGACCGGCGGCCTCGCCGCCGATCCGCAGGTGGACCTCAAGACCAGCGCCGGCGACATCCGCCTCGAGCTCTACCCGGCGAAGGCGCCGAAGACGGTGGAGAACTTCCTGAAATATGTGCGCGACGGCCACTACAACGGCACGATCTTCCACCGCGTCATCCCCGGCTTCATGGTCCAGGGCGGCGGCATGACGGCGAACATGGCCCAGAAGCCCACCCGCGCGCCGGTGCCGATCGAGTCGAAGAACGGCCTCAAGAACGACACCGGGTCGGTCGCCATGGCGCGGACGGGCGATCCTAATTCGGCCACCGCGCAGTTCTTCATCAACGTCAAGAACAACGACTTCCTCAACTATCCGGGACAGGACGGCTTCGGCTACACCGTCTTCGGCAAGGTGGTGAGCGGGATGGACGTGGTGAACAAGATCGTCGCCGTCCCGACCGGCGCCCAGGACGTGCCGCGCACGCCCATCGTCATCGAATCGGCCAGCGTGGTCGGTGGCAAGTAGCCTTTTCGTCTCCGACCTGCACCTCAGCGAAGAGCGGCCGGAAGCCAACGAGAGGTTCATCGCTTTTGTAGAGGACACGGCGCGGCAGGCGGCGGCGCTGTACGTTCTGGGCGACCTCTTCGAGTACTGGATCGGCGACGACGACCTCGGCGAGCCGTTCAACGCCGTGATGGCCGGCTTCTTCGCCAGCCTAGTGCGCGCCGGCGTGCCGGTTTTCCTCATGCACGGCAACCGCGACTTCCTGATGGGGGAGCGTTTCTGCCGCAGCACCGGGGCTCGGCTGCTTGCCGACCCGGCGGTCGTCGAGGTAGGCGGGGTGCAGACGCTCCTCATGCACGGCGACACGCTATGCACCGACGACCTCGACTACCAGGGCTGGCGGCGCACGGCCCGTTCTGCGGCGTGGCAGGAGGAATTCCTGTCCCAGAGCCTCGATGCTCGGCGGCGCGCCGTCGGGGCCCTGCGCGACAAAAGCCGCGAGGTCATCCGGGCCAAGCCCGCCGACATCATGGACGTGAATGACGAGGCGGTACGGGATGCCTTCCGGCGCCATGGCGTGACCCGCCTCATCCACGGGCACACCCACCGCCCGGGGCACCACGCGCTGCAGGTCGACGGCCGGGGCTGCGAGCGCTGGGTGCTGCCCGACTGGTACGGCCGCGGCGGCTACCTCGAGGTCGGCGCAGGCAGGCCGCGCCTGGTCCGCTGGTAGCAATTCTTACCGCCCCGGTAAGACTTACAGCCGGCTAGCCGGATCGCCGGGCTTTCCGATTCGGTACGGCGGTTGCTGCGGTCGTCCCGCCACCCTGAAAGGAATCCCGCAATGCCCAAGACCCGCAGCAAGAGCGCCGCAGCGATCGAGATGCTGAAGGAAGACCACGCCAAGGTAAAAAAGGCGTTCAAGGAGTTCGAGACCATGGACCGCGAGGACGCCGAAGCCTGCCGCCAGCTCGTGCAGACGGTCTGCGACGAGCTGAAGGTGCACACCACCCTGGAGGAGGAGATTTTCTACCCCGCGGTGCGCGAGGCGATCGAGGACGAGGACATCATGAACGAGGCTTCCGTCGAGCACGAGACGGCGAAGATGCTGATCGAGCAGCTCGAGAACATGGAGCCCGACGACCCGAACTACTATGCCACCTTCACGGTGCTGGGCGAGTACGTCATGCACCACGTGAAGGAGGAGGAAGGCGAGATGTTCCCGCAGGCGAAGAAAGCGGACCTCGACCTCGAGGCGCTGGGCAGCCGCATGCAGGAGCGCAAGAGCGAGCTGCTGTCGCAGGCTGAAAAGGCGGAGGCGTGAGCGCCGCCTAGGAAAGCCCCCGTTCCAGGTCGGCCTGCAGGTCGGCAACCGCCTCGAGGCCGACGGCCAGCCGCACCAGCCCCTCGGTGATACCCGCGGCGGCGCGCGCTTCTGGGGAGAGGCGCCCATGCGTCGTCGTGGCGGGATGGGTGATCGTGCTCTTCACGTCGCCGAGGTTCGCGGTGATGGAGATGAGCTTCGTGGCATCGATGAGCCGCCAGGCCGCCTCGCGGGCACCTTTCACTTCGAACGAAAGGACGGCGCCGCCTGCTTTCTGCTGGCGCGCGGCTAGCGCGTGCTGCGGGTGCGAGGCAAGGCCCGGGTAATGCACCCGCGCCACCGCGGGATGCTTCTCCAGCCAGCGCCCGAGCTCCAGCGCCGCTGCAGACTGGGCGCGCATGCGCAGCTCAAGCGTCTCCAGCCCTTTCAGAATCACCCAGGCATTGAACGGCGAGAGCGAAGGCCCGGCGGTGCGCAGAAAGGGGACCATGAGCTCGTTCACCAGCCGGGCCGGCCCGAGCACCGCGCCGCCCAGCACCCTGCCCTGGCCGTCGAGGTGCTTGGTCGCCGAATGGACGACCAGGTCCGCGCCGAGCTCGAGCGGGCGCTGCAGCACCGGGGTGCAGAACACGTTGTCCACGGCGAGCTGCGCGCCGATGCGCTTGCTTATCGAAGCGATGGCCCCTATGTCCGCGATCTCGGTGAGCGGATTGGAGGGCGTCTCCAGGAAGAAGAGCTTCGTATTGGGTCGCGCCGCATTGGCCCACTCGTCGGTCTTCGTGGGCGAGACAAAAGTGGTCTCGACGCCGAAACGGCCGAAATAGGTGTTGAAGAGCTGGACCGTGGCGCCGAATACGGCCGCGGAGCACACGATGTGGTCGCCCGCCTTGAGCAGCGACATGCCCAGGGCAAGGATCGCCGACATGCCCGAGGCGGTAGCGACGCAGGCCTCGGCGCCTTCGAGCGCCGCCAGCCGGTCCTGGAACATCGACACCGTGGGATTGGTATAGCGCGAATAGACGACCCCCGGGTCGCCGCCGACGAAGCGCGCCTGCGCCTGCGCCGCGTTGTCGAACACGAAGCTCGAGGTGAGGAACAGCGCCTCGGCGTGCTCCTGGAACTCGGTGCGCGCCTGGCCGGCGCGCACGCCCAGGGTGGAAAGCTGGTACTTCTCGTCCATAAAAAAACCCGGTCCTCTCTGGCAAGCGAACCGGGTTTCCTCGGCACGCTTTAGCGGAATTTGTAACGCGCCCGCAAGCTGTGGCTCAAATCGGCGCGACTCAAAAGTATATCAGGCGGCGAGGTTTAAATCGAGCTGCGCCGTTTCGTCCTCCCCGGAGTCGCGCTTCGAATCGCGCTGGATCTCGATGGTGCGCAGGTAGTCCGCGGTCACGTCGCCGGTGACGTAGACCCCGTCGAAACAGGAGGTCTCGAAGCTGGTGAGCTTCGGGTTGGCGCGGCGCACCGCGTCCTTGAGCGCTTCGAGGTCCTGGTAGATCAGCGCGTCGGCGCCGATCTCGCTCGCCACCTCGTCCTCGCTGCGATGCGCGGCGATGAGCTCCGCGCGCGTCGGCATGTCGATGCCGTAGACGTTGGGGAAGCGCACGGGCGGCGCGGCCGAGGCGAAGAATACCTTGCGCGCGCCCGACTCGCGCGCCATCTGCACGATCTCCCGGCTGGTGGTGCCGCGCACGATCGAGTCGTCGACCAGCAGCACGTTCTTGCCGGCGAACTCCATCGCCATCGGGTTGAGCTTCTGGCGCACCGAGCGGCGCCGTACCGCGTGCCCGGGCATGATGAAGGTGCGGCCGATGTAGCGGTTCTTGACGAAGCCCTCGCGGTAAGGCACGCCGAGGCCCGCGGCGAGCTGCAGCGCCGAGGGCCTGCTCGAATCGGGAATGGGAATGACGACGTCGACGTCGAGGCTGCGGTACTGGCGGCGGATCTTGTCGGCGAGCTTCTCGCCCATGTGCAGGCGCGTCTCGTAGACCGAGGCGCCATCGATCAGCGAGTCGGGCCGCGCCAGATAGACGTATTCGAAGATGCACGGGTTCAGGCTCGCCTGTCCCGCGCACTGCCGGCTGTGGAAGCTGCCGTCCTCGTCGATGAACACCGCCTCGCCCGGGCCGATGTCGCGCAGCACGCGGAAGCCCAGGGCGTCCACGGCCACCGACTCCGAGGCCACCATGTACTCGGTGCCGGCCTCGGTCTCGTTGTAGCCGATCACCGCGGGCCGGATGCCGTAGGGGTCGCGAAAGGCGAGCACCCCGTAGCCGGCGATCATGGCGACCACCGCGTAGGCGCCGCGCACGCGGCGGTGGACGTTCGCCACGGCGGCGAAGATGGTCTGCGGCTCGAGGCGCAGCTTCACCGATGCCTTCTCCAGCTCGTAGGCGAGGACGTTCACCAGCACTTCGGAGTCCGAGCCGGTGTTGATGTGCCGCCGGTCGGTGCGGAACATCTCCTCT
>CBDDRQ010000038.1:0-7357 GCA_965233125.1 uncultured bacterium | reverse complement strand
TCGGCATGGCCGCCGCCGTCGGCTTCGAGAACTTCGCCAGCGGCATCGGCGGCGTCACGGTGGTCGCCTATCTGTCGGCGCTCTGCAACCTGCGCTTCACCGCCAGCCAGTACGCGCTGCTCTCGGCGCTCGCGAGCATCGCCGGGCGCGTCCTCACCGGCACGAGCGCGGGCTGGCTGATAGAGGCGATCGGCTACGTGAACTTCTACCTGCTCACCACGCTCGTCGCGTTTCCCGGGGTGATCCTCTTCTGGCTGATGATGCGCTCGGGACTCGCGGACCTGTCGATCGGCTCGGCCGGCAAGGAATAGTCGGCCTTGGTGAAACGGCCGCGGGAGGCATGTTGTGTCCCGATCGGGACACAGTCCGGCTTCAGTTGCCTGCAGTGCACCGGTACACCGCCTGGCTGCCGAGAAGGTTCGGCAGGAACGTGACGGCCCTGCCCGCGTGCAGCACGAGCCGCTCGCGGATGCGCACGCCCAGGCGCCGGCACAGGTCCTCGAAGTCGGCGACGGTGCAGTGGTGCACGTTGGGCGTCTCGTACCACTCGTAGGGCAGGGCTTCGGACACCGGCATGTGGCCGAGCACGACCTGCAGGCGCGCCCCCCAGTGGCCGAAGTTGGGGAAGCTCACGATCACCTCACGCCCGACGCGGAGCATCTCGCGCATCAGGAACTCGGTGCGGTGGATGGTCTGCAGGGTCTCCGAGAGGATCACGCAGTCGAAGGAGCCGTCGGCGAAGAGCGACAGCCCGCTCTCGAGGTCCACCTGGAGCACGTTGACGTCGTTCGCCACGCAGGCGAGGACGCTGTCGTCGTCGATCTCCACGCCGTAGCCCGGCGCCTCGCGTTCCTGCCACAGGGAGCGCAGCAGCGAGCCGTCGCCGCAGCCCAGATCGAGCACGCGCGCGCCCCGCGGCACCCAGTGGACGATGGCGGCAAGATCGGGTCTCACAGGTCGATGTTGGCGAAGTAGGAGCGCAGGGCCGAGTGGTAGCGCTCGTCCTCGAGGAGGAAGGCGTCGTGGCCGCCGGGCGCGTCGATCTCGAGGTAGGAGACGATGCGCCGGTTGTCGAGCAGCGCGCCCACGATGTCGCGCGAGAGCGCGGGCGGGAAGCGCCAGTCGGACTTGAACGACACCACCAGGAACGCCGCCTGGGCGCGCGCCAGGGCCTTGGTCAGGTCGCCGCCGAACTCGGCCGCCGGGTCGAAGTAGTCGAGCGCCTTGGTGATGCGCAGGTAGGTATTGGCGTCGAAGTAGGTGGAGAACTTGTCGCCCTGGTAGCGCAGGTAGGACTCGATCTCGAAGTCGATGTCGAAGTCGAACCCGGGCGCGCCGCGGCGCATCAGCCGCCCGAACTTCTCGGCCATCGCCTCGCCCGAGAGGTAGGTGATGTGGCCGATCATGCGCGCGATGCGCAGGCCCCGCGTGGGCACCACGCCCTTGGCGTAGTAGTGGCCGCCGTGGAAGTCCGGGTCGGTCATGATCGCCTGGCGCGCCACCTCGTTGAAGGCGATGTTCTGCGGGGTGAGCCTCGCCGCGGCGGCGATGACGAGGGCGTGGCGCACCCGCTGCGGGTAGGAGAGCGTCCATTGCAGGGCCTGCATGGCGCCGAGGGAGCCGCCGATCACCGCCGCGAAGCGCTCGATGCCCAGGCGGTCGGCGAGGCGCGCCTGCGCTTCGACCCAGTCCTCGACGGTGACGACCGGAAAATCCGCGCCCCAGGGTTTTCCCGTATGCGGGTGGATCGACGCCGGGCCGGTGGAGCCGAAGCAGCTGCCGAGGTAGTTCGAGCCCACGACGAAGAAGCGCCGGGTGTCGAGGGGCTTTCCGGGACCGACGAGGTTGTCCCACCAGCCGACGTTCTCCTTGTCATCCTCGTAGACGCCGGCCACGTGATGCGAGGCATTGAGCGCGTGGCACACCAGCACCGCGTTGGACTTCGCCGCGTTCAGCTCGCCGTAGGTCTCGTACGCGAGCTCGAAGGCGGGCAGCTCGGCGCCGCTGCGCAGGCGCAGGGGCTCGTCGAAGCGCGCTTTCTGCGCGACGACATTGCCGAGACGGGTATCAGGAGCGTTCATGTCTCTTTAGCGGTATTTGTTAGGCGCCCGCAAGCTGAACATCAAATCGGCGCGCGCGAATTATAGCGGAGGGGGCTCTTTCGCGGCCCCGCTGCGCACCAGGGCGGAAATCCTCTCGTCGGACAACCCGGCCTCGCGCAGCACCTCGCGCGTGTGCTCGCCCAGGCGCGGCGCGTGGCGGCGGTAGCGCGGCGCGGACTCGGACCATTCCGAGGGCACCGCCATCGAGCGCAGGCGGCCCTCGGTGGGATGCTCCACCGTGGCGAAGTACCCGGTCGCGGCGAGGTGCGGGTCGGCGACGATGTCGTCGAGGCTGTTCATGCGCTGCACCGGGATGTCCGCGCCCTCGAGCGCGGCGAGCCATTCCGCGGTGGTGCGCGTTTTCATCTGCTCCGCGACGAAGGCGTACGCCTCGGCGTAGTGCCGGCTTCTCGCCTCCTGCGAGGCGTACTTCTCCTCGGAGAGCATCTGCGGCTTCCCCAGCACCGCGAAGAACGCCTTCCACTGCTTGTCGTTGTAGATGAGCGCGCAGACGTACCCGTCCTTCGTCCGGTAGGGGCGGCGGTCGGGCGCGAGCATGCGCGCGTAGCCGGCCTCGCCCTGCTGCGGGTCGAAGGTATAGCCGCCGAGGTGCTCGCCCAGCACGATCTGCAGCAGGTGCTCGAACATCGGCACGTCGACGCGCTGCCCCTTGCCGGTCCGGCTGCGGTAGTAGAGCGCCGCGCTGACCGCGCTCGCCACCTGCTGCCCGACCGCGCGGTCGGCGACGATGATCGGCGCGTAGCGCGGCTCGGCGGCGCCCTGCCTGTGCAGCAGCCACGGGATGCCGGCCGCGCCCTGGATCAGGTCGTCGTAGGCGGCTTTCGCCGCGTAGGGCCCGCGCTGGCTGTAGCCGAAGCAGCCTACGTAGATGATTTTCTCGTTGACCGCTCGAATGTCCTCATAAGACAGCTTGAGGCGCGCCATCGCCTGCGGGCGTATGTTGTAGACGAGCACGTCTGATCGCTCTGCCAGCGCCAGCGCCGCCTCGCGTCCTCCCTGTACCTTCAGATCGAGGACGACCGAGCGCTTGTTGCGGTTGGCGTTGAGGAAGATGTGCCCCATGCCCGGATGGCGGAAGGGCCAGGCGTAGCGCATCACGTCGCCCTCGGGGGGCTCCACCTTGACGACGTCGGCGCCGAGGTCGGCGAGGATCTGCGTGCCGTAGGGCCCCATCACCACGGTGGTGAGGTCGAGCACGCGCACGCCCTCGAGCGGCCCGCTCATGCGTTGAGCTTGGCGAGCAGGTCGCGCGTCTTGGCGGGGTCGGTGGTGCGCAGCACGCGCTGGGCGAGGGTCTGCACCTCGCCCAGGCTGGTCTGCAGGATGCGGTCCTTGATCGGCAGGAGCTGCGAGGGGTGCATCGAGAAGCTGCGCAGCCCGAGGCCCAGGAGAAGCCGCGTGAGCTGCAGGTCGCCCGCCATCTCGCCGCACACCGCCACCGGCACGCCGCCGCGCGTGGCGGTCTGGATGGTGTTCGCCACCAGCGTCAGCACCGCGGGATGCAGCGGGTCGTAGAGGTGCGCCACCGCGTCGTCGGTGCGGTCGATGGCGAGCGTGTACTGGATGAGGTCGTTGGTGCCGATCGACAGGAAGTTCAGCCGCCGCATGAAGATCGACAGCGAGAGCGCCGCGGCCGGGATCTCGATCATGCCGCCGACCTCGATGCCGGCGTCGTAGGGCTGGCCGCGCTCGTCGAGCTGCTGCTTCGCCTGGCGGATGAGCACGAGCGTCTGCTCGATCTCGTGCACGTGGGCGAGCATCGGCAGCAGCACTCTGACTTTCCCGTAATGCGAGGCGCGCAATATGGCGCGCAGCTGGGTGAGGAACATCTGCGGCTCGGATAGGCAGAAGCGGATGGCGCGCAGCCCCATCGCCGGATTGGGGATGTTCGGCACGGGCGAGCCGTCGCCGTCGATCGCCTTGTCGGCGCCCACGTCGAGCGTGCGCAGCACCACCGGCAGGCCCTTCATCGCCGCGGTGACCTGGCGGTAGGCCTCGAACTGCTCTTCCTCGCCCGGCAGGTCCCTGCGGTTGAGGAACAGGAACTCGGTGCGGAAGAGCCCCACGCCCTGCGCGCCGGCCTCGAGCGCGCGACCCGCGTCCTGCGGCAGCTCGATGTTGGCGAAGAGCTCGACCGGCGTGCCGTCGAGCGTCGCCGCCGGGGTCGTCTTCAGGCGCTTGAGCCGCTGGCGCTCGGCCTTGAGCGCCCCCTGGCGGCGCCGGTACTCGGCGAGCACCAGCGGGTCGGGGTTGACGATCAGCACGCCTTGCACGCCGTCGACGATCAGCAGCTCGCCCTCGGCCACGGTCTGGCGCGCGTGGTGCAGGCCGACGATCGCCGGGATGCCGAGGCTCCTCGCGACGATCGCGGTGTGCGAGGTGACCCCGCCCACGTCGGTGACGAAGCCGCCGTAGTTGTGGCGCTTGAAGAGGATCATGTCGCCGGGGGAAAGGTCGTGCGCCACGACGATCAGCTTCTGCTCCTCGGAGGCCGCCGGCTCGACGAGGGTCCGGGCGCCCGTCAGCACCTTCAGGACGCGCTCGACCACATGCTGCACGTCGGCCTTGCGCTCGCGCAGGTAGGGATCCTCGATCTCCTCGAAGCGCTCCACCAGCCGCTCCATCTGCTGCACCAGCGCCCACTCGGCGTTGGCGCGGCGCTTGCGGATCAGCTCGCGCGGCGCGCTGGCGAGCGCCGAGTCGTCGAGGATCATGCGGTGCAGGTCGAGGAACGCCTCCAGCTCCGCGGGCGCGTCGGCGGCGATGTGGCCCTTGAGGGCGGAGAGCTCATCCTGGGCCGTCTGCATGGCGCGGTCGAAGCGCGCCACCTCGGCCTCGACCGCGTCCTCGGCGATCTCGTAGTGCGCGACCTCGAGGCGCGCCGTCGACACCAGGTGCGCGTAGCCCACCGTGATGCCGCTCGACACGGCAGAGCCGTGCAGAACGAAGTTCACCTCACTCGCCTTCGCCGAACTTGTCGGCGATCAGCCGCGCCAGGGACTCGAGCGCGGTCTGCGCGTCGGCGCCCTCGGCTTCGATCAGCACCGAGGTGCCCTGGCTGGCGGCGAGCATCATCACCCCCATGATGCTCTTCGCGTTCACCCGCCGGCCGCTGCGCGAGAGCCAGATCTCGCTCTCGTAGCCGCTCGCGAGATGGGTGAGCTTGGCCGCCGCGCGCGCGTGCAGGCCGAGGCGGTTGACGATCTCGGCGGCGACGCTAGGCATCGCAGCAGCGGTCGGTGTTCATGTGTACCACGCCCTCGGCGCCGCCCGAGAGCGCGCGCTGCACCGCGGCGCCCAGGGATTCGTTCCGACCGGTGATGACGCGCAGCAGCATGGGCAGCGACGCGCCCGAGACGCCCTCGACGCGTCCGTCCTGGAGCAGCCGGGAGACCACGTTGCCGGGGGTTGCGCCGAAGATGTCGGTGAGCACCAGCACGCCGTCGCCGTCGTCGATTCCCTGGAGCAGCTCCTGCGCGCGCAGCACAAGGTCGTCGGGGTCGTCCTGGCGCCAGACGCTCAGGGTGGCGACCTGCGGCGGCTGCGCGCCGAGGATCTGCGCGGCGCTGTGCAGCAGCGCCGTGCCGATCTCGCCGTGCGTGACGATGAGGACACCGATCACTGCAGCGGCCTCATCGCAGCCCGTTTTCCACCGCGTCCATGAACATGCCGGCGACGTCGAAGCCCGTCTGGTCCTGGATCTCGCGGAAGCCGGTGGGGCTGGTGACGTTGACTTCCGTCAGCCAGTCGCCGATCACGTCGAGGCCGACCAGGAGCAGGCCCCTCTTGGCGAGAACGGGTGCCAGCGCCGTGGCGATCTCGCGCTGGCGCGGCGAGAGCGCCTGCGCGACGCCGCGCGCGCCGGCGGCGAGGTTGCCGCGCGACTCCCCCGGCTTCGGGATGCGCGCCAGGACGTGCGGCACCACGCTGCCGCCGATGAGGATCACGCGCTTGTCGCCTTCGGCGATCTCGGGGATGTAGCGCTGCGCCATCACCGTGCGCGCGCCGCCCTGCGACATGATCTCGACGATGACGTTGCGATTGGGGTCGTCGGCGCGCACGCGGAACACGTTCTCCCCGCCCATGACGTCCAGGCGTTTGACCACGACGTCCTGCTCCCTGTCGATGAACGCCTGCAGCTCGGCCGCCTCGCGCGTCACCACGGTGGGCACGCAGAACTGCGGGAACTCCGCGATCGCCAGCTTCTCGTTGTGGTCGCGCACCGCGTCGGGGGCGTTGAAGACGCGCGCGCCCTCGCGCACCGCCGCCGAGAGCAGCCAGGTGCTCACGACGTACTCGAGGTCGAAGGGCGGATCCTTGCGCATGAGCACGGCGTCGAAATCCGCAGCCGCGCGCGTCCCGGTCTCGTGCGCCCGGTACCAGTCCTCGTCGTTGTCGGTGAGCGAGAGGCGCGTGGCGCGCGCGAGCGCCTTGCCGTGCCACTTCAGGTCGTGGACCCGAGAGACGAAAACCTTGTGCTTGCGCGCCTGGGCGGCGCGCATCATCGCGACGGTCGTGTCCTTGTACGCCTTGAGCGATTCCGGCGGATCGATGACGAAGAGGAGCTCGGCCAGCGGCTTCCTCTACTTGCTCTGCGACACCATGAACTCGACCGCGGCGCGCACCTGCGCCTCGTTGAGCGCGGCGTTGCCGCCTTTCGGCGGCATCGCGCCCTTTCCTTTCAGGACCGATTGCACGAGCGTATCCATGCCGGTCTTGATGCGCGGCGCCCATGCGGCCTTGTCGCCGAGCTTCGGCGAGCCGGCCACCGACTGCATGTGGCACGCCACGCAGGTCTGGTCGTACACGGCTTTCCCGCTCAGCGCCTGGGGCTTGCCGGAGGCGGCTGCCTGGGGCGCCGACGCCGCGGCGGCCACGCTCTCGCCGGAGCCGAACTCGACCCGGCCCACCGGCTGGATGCGCGCGGCTACCGACTCCGGCGTCATCGCGTTGGGCTCGGCGCTATGGCGCGAGAGCACGAGGTTGACCACCATGATGATGCCGATGATGGGCACGAGGAAGGCGAGCAGCACCACGACGATGAGCTGCTGCGGTGTCTTGATGAAGGAGCTATGCGAGTCGTGGGCGTCCACTTGGGCGGTCGGATTTTTGTAAAGGCATGAATTTTAGCTGATAATCTACGCCCTCTTCCCCGAGGCGCCCGTAGCTCAGCGGATCAGAGTATTGGCCTCCGAAGCCAAGGGTCGTGGGTTCGAATCCCGCCGGGCGCGCCA
>CBDDRQ010000037.1:0-21189 GCA_965233125.1 uncultured bacterium | reverse complement strand
GTCGGCGCCTACTTCCTGCACCTGAAGACCTATACGCAAAATTGCCTTGGCGAGGAATACGAATCGAAGTGGTTCCCCGCGCTGCAACAGATGGTCGGCAAGGAGTACCTCGATCCGGAGGCCTCGCACCTGACCCACCGGCCGATCCCGACCTGCCTGCGCAACCACTGCATCATCCAGGAAGTGAACGCCGGCCGCGGCCCCATTCACATGGTGACCATGCGCGCCTTCCAGGATCCGCACCTGGAAGAGGTCGGCTGGGAAAACTTCCTCGGCATGACGGTCGGCCAGGCGGTTCTGTGGGCCGCCACTGACGTGGATCCCAAGAACGAGAACCCCGAGCTGACCACCTCCGAGCCCTACGTGATGGGCTCGCACGCGACCTGCTCGGGCGCCTGGTGCTCGGGTCCCGAGGACGTTTCGCCGCCCGAGTATTTCTGGGGCTACAACCGCATGACGACGATCGAAGGCCTGTTCGGCGCCGGTGACGCGGTCGGCGGCACGCCGCACGCCTTCTCGTCCGGCTCGTTCACCGAAGGCCGCCTCGCCGCGAAAGCCGCCTGCAAGTACATCGACGACGGCAAAGGCGAAGGCATCGTCGTATCCGACGAGCAGATCGACCGCCGGAGGCACGAGATCTACAAGCCCCTCGAGCACTACAAGACCTACCGCAACGCGATCGTGGCGGGCGACGTCAACCCGCGCTACATCAATCCGCAGCAGGGCCTGGACCGCCTGCAGAAGCTGATGGACGAGTATTGCGGCGGCGTGACCGTCAGCTACATGACCAACGAGAAGCTCCTGAACATCGGCCTCAAGAAGCTCAGGATCATGGAGGAAGACCTCGAGAGCCTGGCCGCGAAGGACATCCACGAGCTGCTGCGCGCGTGGGAGCTGAAGCACCGTCATCGCGCCGCCGAGTGCGTCACGCAGCACACGCTGTTCCGCAAGGAGACCCGCTGGCCGGGCTACTACTACCGCGGCGACGCCATGAAGGTGGACGACGCCAACTGGCACGTGCTGACCGTTTCGCGTCGCGATCCGGAGACCGGCGAATACACCATGGAGAAGGCGCCCTGCTATCACCTGGTGGGTGACGACAAGTAGCGGTTGAACATCACATTGAAAACCGACGAGGAGATCCTGGCCATGGCGAATCCCCTGTGGCGCGACCTCGTCAAGTCCTCGAACAAAGGCGAGTACGGGGAGTTCGCGAAGAACTTTTCCAGCTCCCTGGCGCTGGCCATGGACCAGGTCGTCGCGGGCCACCAGTTCGCGAACAGCGAGCTGGCGAGAAATCTGTCCGAGGAAATCGACTCGCTCGGCATCATCCGCCGGGGCGAGCACGTGACGGTTCTTTACCGGCAGCGGAGCAGCAAGAAGCAGGGCGAGTGGCTTGGCCGGCTTGTCCTGGGCTATGAGAATGGAAACGTCAGGATTTTCGGTGCGTCCATCTTCTGAAACTATCCAGGACGGCAAGTTTGTCGAGCTCACTTACAAGGTGACCGACAAGAAGTCGGGGCATGTGCTCACCAGGGTCGAGTTCCCGCTGGGCTATGTCCACGGGCACAATGAAATCCTGGCCCCTTCCGTCCACCAGGCGCTCGAAGGAAAGTCCGCTGGCGACGTCATCGAAGTGCCGATCGACGGCAACCGGATCTTCGGCCCCAGGGACGAGTCGCTGGTTTTTACCGATCGCATCGAGAACGTCCCCGAGGACTATCGGCAAGTCGGCACCTCCATCCTCATGGAAAGCGACAAGGGCCAGACCCGCAGCTTCCTCGTGACGCGGGTAACCGGCGAGACGCTGACGGTCGATGGCAACAACCCGCTTTGCGGCAGGGAGGTCGTCTTCACGCTAGAGGTACTGACCGTGCGCGACGCAACCGATGAAGAGACAGGAGCGGGCGGGGCGATCATCGCGGGCGCAGATATCGACCCGTCACTCCTGAGACCTGTCTCACCATAGGAAAGGTGACTTATGAGCGAACAAAAGCCTCCCCCCACCAAGGTTCCCGACGGCCACGCGCGTTTCCTGATCACGCGTCAGATGCCGGCAAACGAAAAGGGGTTTGTCGGCTACCAGACCGTCTGGGAGCCGTTCCAGAAAGAAGCCGAATACAAGACCCCGAAACAGCCGTAGGCCTAGAGACCTGAGGCGAAGTCCTTGAGGAGGCCGGCGAGCTCGGCCTCCTTGCCGTTGTAGAAGTGGTCGGCGCCGGCAATGCGGACCTGCACCGCGGCGCGCCGCTCGGGCGCGGACGCAAGCACCGCTGGAAGGTCCTTTTCACCGTACACGTCGAGCACCGGCAGGGGCAGCTTCGGGACGGGGCCGCTGCGCCCCAGGCTGATCCAGCCCGCGAAGGGTATCGCGCTGGGGGCGCCCTCGAGATAGTGCTGGCTCATCCATGCGCCCAGGCTGTGCGACACCAGCACCATCTTGCCTTTGTGCTTGTCTCGCAGCCATGCCGCAGCGGCGCCGATGCGCGCGGCGGCTTCGGGAAACACCCCTGGGTAATAGTCCTGCGCCGTCGCGTCCGCGGCGAGCACCGGCATCTGGACCGAGAGCGTGGTGAACCCCATGTCGGAGAGCGCGACCCGCAGGCTGCCGATCACGCCGTGGTCCGGGTGCACGCCGCTGCCGTGCACGATGACGAGCGCGGGCAGCTGCGCCTTCCCGGCGGTATATAGCCCCAGGAACGTGCGCCCGGAAGGCAGGCGCAGGTCCACCGCGTCGCCGACCACCAGGTTGCCGACGACTTCCGATTTCCAGCGCGCCTCGCGCGCGTAGTCCTGCGCCATCACCGATGTGCCAAGGCAAAGCAGAACGAGGAGCAGGGGCCGCGCCATAGTCGTAAATGTAATATAGCGGCAACATGGCAGATCGGCGCCTCCAAGTTTTTCACGCGGTCGCGAAGCACCTTTCCTTCACCAAGGCAGCGGAGGCGCTGTTCATGACGCAGCCGGCGGTGACCTTCCAGATCCGCCAGCTCGAGGAGCAGTTCAACACGCGCCTGTTCGACCGCACGCACGGACGCATCACCCTGACGCCGGCGGGGGCCATGGCCCTCGACTACGCCGAGCGCATCCTCGGGCTGTCCTCGGAGCTCGACACGCGCCTGAAGGAGATCAGCGGCCAGGTGGCGGGGCCGCTGCTCATCGGGGCGAGCACGACCATCGCCGAATTCCTGCTGCCGCGGGTGCTGGGCGAGTTCAAGGCGAGCTATCCCGCGGTGGTGCCGCGGCTGTTCGTCGCCAACTCCGAGGCGGTGCAGGGCCGCATCTCCGAGCGCACGCTCGACCTGGGCTTCATCGAGGGCGACTCGCACCTGCCCTCGCTGGTGACCGACGTGTGCTGCGACGACGAGCTGCGGGTGGTGTGCGCGCCATCCCATCCGCTCGCCAGGCTGAAGAGCGTCGCGCCGAAGGACCTCATGGAGCACGCCTACGTGAGCCGCGAGCCCGGGTCCGGGACGCGCGAGGTCATCGACCACTACCTGCAGAAGGCGGGCGTGCAGCCCGACGCGCTACAGGTGGTGATGGAGCTCGGCAGCCCGGAGGCGCTGAAAGGCCTGGTGGCCACGGGCCTGGGCTTCACCATCATGTCGCGCGCCATCGCCGCGCTGGAGGTCAAGCTCGGCCGGCTGGCGCAGATTCCCCTCTCCCCGCCGCTCATCCGCCACCTCTCGGTGGTGTATCCGAAGGAAAGGTTCCACTCGCGGCTGGTGAACGAGTTCGTGCAGTTCGCGAAGGAGCGGCTCGCCGCGATGCAGGCCGCCGCGTGAGCCTGCGCGCCGTGCTCGCCGCCTGCCTCGCCGCCCTGGCCGGCAGCGCCGCGGCGACGCACGATCCCTGGTCGACGGTGCAATTTCCGCAGGACGCGGACAGGGCCTGGTGGGACGGCGGTTGGTGGGAGCGCGGCGAGCTGGCGGTGCCGGCCAGCCACCCGGTGCGCAGCCGCGCGGCGAGCTATCGCAACGGCGATGTCGAGATTCCCGTGGAGATATTCAGTGCCGGGAAATTTCCGGTGGTCGTCTTCCTTCACGGACGGCGCGGGCTCGACGAGCTCACGCGGCTGGTGCCGCTGCGGCTCGCCGCGCGCGGCTTCACCGTGGTCGCCCCGGACCTCTTCAGCGGGCGCTTCATCGACAAGATGCCGGTCCGGCACGATCCCGCGCTCGAGGACGACGCCGCCCTGGCGGTCGACTTCGCGCTCGCCCTGCCGGAAGCGCGCGGTCAGGCCCGGACTTGCATCGTCTCCCACACGCGCGGCGGCTACTACGCCCTGAAGGCGCTGGTGACGAAGGGCCGGCAGGAGAAGACCGCCTGCTACGTGTCCTACTACCCGCACTGGCAGCACCCCGAGGCGCCCGAGGCGATGCAGGTCTACCAGTACGCGCCGGAAGTGGATGAGCTGCGCGTGCCGGTGCTCGTGTTTCTCGGCGAGCACGAGCAATACCAGCGCGTGCGCCCTATCCTCGCCGGCATCGAATCGCTGCGCTCAAGGCGCCGCGAGGCGCGCGTCATCGTCTATCCCGGCGTCGGCCGCGGCTTCGACTTCCGCCCGCGGGAGGTGCGCACCTTCGCCGACGATCTGGCGGCCAAGGACTCGCTGGCGCGCGCCGCCGCGTTCATGCGGCAGCACCTCGCGATCAGGTAGCCTCGGCGTAGTACGCTTGCAGGACCTCGAGCACCTCGGGACGGCTGAACTCGGCCGGCACCGCACTGCCCTCCGACAGCCACTTACGCAGCTGCGTGCCGGAGACCTGCAGCCGGTCGGCGTCGCCGTGCGGGCAGGTGCGCCCCGAGGCCATGCCGCCGCACTTGTAGCACCAGAAGGTCACGTCCATCTTCAGCGGCCGGGTCTCGAGCGAATCGCGCGGGATCTCGTCGAAGATGCGGTGCGCATCGAACGGTCCGTAGTAGCTCCCCACCCCGGCGTGGTCGCGCCCGACGACGAGGTGGGAGCAGCCGTAGTTCTGGCGGAACAGCGCGTGCAGCAGGGCCTCGCGCGGCCCCGCGTAGCGCATGTCCAGCGGATACCCGGCCTGCACCACGGTGCCCGGGCGGAAGTACTTCTCGATCAGCACGCCGATGGCACGGGTGCGCACCTCGGCCGGGATGTCGCCCGCCTTGAGCGCCCCGAGCAGCGAGTGCACCAGCACGCCGTCGCAGGTCTCGATCGCCACCTTGGCGAGGTACTCGTGCGAGCGGTGCATGGGGTTGCGCGTCTGGAAGGCCGCCACGCGCGACCACCCGAGGCGCTCGAACTCGGCGCGCGTCTCGGCCGGCGTCATGAACAGCTTGCCGTATTTCGCCTTGAAGCCGCCGTCGGAGAGTACTTTCACCGGGCCGGCCAGGTTCACTTCGCCCTGCTGCATGACCATCTTCACCCCGGGATGCGCCGGGTCGGTGGTGCAAAAGACCGCCTCGCACTCGCGCGCCTTGTCGATCCGGTAGCTCTCGGTGACCCGCATGGTGGCGAGCAGATCGCCCCCGTCGGGGTCGGCGAGGGCGATTTCGCTGCCCGTCGCGAGGGCGGCGCCGGTGGAGAGCGTGATCGGGATCGGCCAGAACAGGCCGGCGGCGTTGCGGTAGCCCTCGCAGACGCCCTTCCAGTCCGCGTGGGTCATGAAGCCCTCGAGCGGCGTGAAGCCACCGATGCCGAGCATGATGAGGTCGCCCTTTTCGCGCGAGCTGACACGGATAGAGGGCAGCGACGCGGCTCGCTTGCGCTCGGCAGCCAGCGCACCGCCCGACAGCATGAGCGGGCTGAGCGGTCCTCCTCCATGCGGCCGAACGAGCCCCGGCATTGCGTCCTCCACTCGAATGACGCCGTATTCTGCATTGGCCGCCGCGCCGGACGATAACGTTGCTGTTGATCGCCCGATAAACCGCCCTGATATCCGCGGGGCCCGGTTTCCTCTATAAAGCAGCATCGACCATACGCGGAGGGGGCGAAATGGAGCGCAGAAGATTCCTGGCAACGATCGGTGCGGTTTCCATGCTCGCGGCGGGCTGCGCGCCGATGCAGGGGAAGCAGAAGCAGCAGGTGGTGCTGCAGATCAGCGACGACAACGTCAAGACCTGGCAAACGGCCTTCAACGTAGTCAACAACCTGACCGGCACCTATGGAAAGGACAACGTCGATATCGAGCTCGTCGCCTTCGGCGACGCCATCAACGCGCTCACCTTCGATTCCAAGGCGGCGAGCCGCATCCCCGGCGCGGTGGGACAAGGCGCCAAGGTCATCGCATGCGAGAACTCCATGAGGCGGTTCAAGCTCTCCAAGGGGGACATGGCGCCCGAGGTCGTGTACGTCCGTGCCGGCGTGCAGCGCATCATCGAGCGCCAGCGCGAGGGCTGGACGGTGATCCGGCCCTGACGGGCCGGCGGCCGATGCGGCGGCTCCTGGCCCTGGCTTGCTTCGCCCTCGCGCTCGCCGGCGAGGCCCAGGCGCAGGCGCAGGCGATTCGGGCCGTCTATCACTTCGCAGACGGCCTGGAGCAGGCCTCGCGCGGCCTGCAGTACTTGCGCAATCACCTGGAGGCCGATCCGCACGACAGGATCGTCGCCGTGGCTCACGCCGCCGGGGTCGATTTCCTGATGAAGGGCGCGAAGACGGCGAAAGGCAACGAGTATCGTGGCGCAGTCGAGGACCTGGAGCTGCAAGGCGTCGAGTTCAGAGTCTGCGAGATCACGCTGCGCGAGCGCGGCCTGCGGCGCGAGCAGTTTCTTCCCGAGGTGAAGTTCGTGGTCTCGGGCGTCGCCGAGATTGCGCGGCTGCAATCGCGCGAGGGCTACGCATACCTCAGGCCTTGACTGCCGGCGAATAAGCCGATAAGAAGATTTGATGTTCGCTCTGGCGTTTTCCCCGGCGGACGTATTAGTATTTGCTCATAAACGGAGGGGCAAGCATGATCATTCGACGTAGGGGGCTGCTGGGGGCGCTGGCCGCCGTTCTCGCGGTCGGGCTGCTCAAGCCCATCGCCGCGCTCGCGGCGTGGAACAAGGAGGCTTTCGCCTCGAAGAGCAGCGGGGACGCGCTGAAGAGCCTTGGGACGCAGGGTACGGAAGCGAGCAACGCCATCGTCATCGACGCGCCGCAGATCGCCGAGAACGGCGCGGTGGTGCCGATCGAGGTGATGAGCAAGATCCCGGGCACGACGTCGATCGCGGTGCTGGTGGAGAAGAACCCGTATCCGCTGGTGGCGAAGTTCGACTTCATGGAGGGCGCCCTGCCCTTCGTCAAGATCAACGCCAAGATGGGCGAGACTTCCGACGTGCGCGTGGTCGCCACCGCTGGCGGCAAGCATTACACCGCGACGAAGGAGATCAAGGTGACCATCGGCGGTTGCGGCGGATAGGGGAGGAACGGACATGGCAGGACCGATGAAAATGCGCGCGACGCTCGCCGGCGGCTATACCGACGTGCGCGTGCTGATGTCGCACCCCATGGCGACCGAGCAGCAGACCAAGGGAAAGCCCCACTTCATCCAGAACCTGACGGTGAAGGTGAACGGCAAGACGGTGATCGAAGGCGAAATCAGCCAGGCGGTATCGCGCAACCCGGTGTTCAGCTTCCGCCTGGCGGGCGGGGCAAAAGGCGACAGGATCGAGGTAAGCTGGCTCGACAACAAGGGCGATACCAACAAAACCGAAACCGCGGTCGCCTGACCGCCGCCCGCAACGCAAGGAGGAGGACGACGATGCGCGCAATCGCATGCAGTGCAGTGCTCGCGCTGGCGCTTGGATCGGCGCACGCGCAGCAGTCGCAGTTCGCCGACTACCAGAAGAAGACCGCCGAGGCGAGCCCCGTCGAGCTCTTCGAGCTGGTCGGGGAAGACCTGTGGAAGAAGAAGCAGGGGCCGAAGAGCAGCTCGCTCGAGCGATGCGACCTCGGCAAGGGCCCCGGCGTGCTGAAAGGCGCGCACGCCGCCCTGCCGCGCTACTTCAAGGACGTCGACCGGGTCATGGACACCGAGTCGCGCATCCTGCACTGCATGATGACGCTGCAGGGACGCAGCCGGGAGGAGGCGCTCAAGCGGCCGTTCGGCAACGCGAATCAGCCCTCGGAGATGGAGTACCTCTCGGCCTACGTCGCCGGGCAGAGCCGCGGCTTCAAGCTGACCCCGGGGACCACCCATCCCAAGGAGAAGGCATCCTACGAGCTCGGCGAGAAGCTCTTCACCGTGCGCACCGGCCTGTGGGATTTCTCGTGCACGTCCTGCCATGGCACGGAAGGCAAGCGCATCCGCATGTCCGAATTGCCGGTGCTGAGCGACCCGAAGGCGGCCCGCCCGCTGATCGCGACCTGGCCCGCCTACCGCGTCTCGAACAGCACTTTCAAGACGATGCAGTGGCGGATCAACAACTGCTACCGGCAGATGCGCACGCCCGAGCCGGTATTCGGCTCGGAAACGGTGAACGCGATGAACATGTACCTCACGGTGACGGCCAAGGGGGCTGTCTACCGCGGGCCGGGCACCAAGCGCTAGGGGGAATGCCATGACAAGGAAATGGATGCTGGTCGCGGGGCTCGCGGCACTCGTCGTGTCGCCGCTGACGATCGCCGAGCCTTCCGATCGCGAGGTGCAGCAGATCATGAAGCGCGATTTCCGCGCGAAAGGCCAGGCGGGCATGGACCGGCTCGAGCAGGACAGCGTGCAGCGCATCTGCACCGCGACGGACAACAAGCCCCCTGCGGCCCTCGCCAAGCAGCTCGAGGCCGACCAGATAAAGACCATCGTCTATCCCGCCGGCAGCCTCATGGGCAACTGGAAAGAGGGAGCGAAGATCGCGTGGGGCGGCCGCGGCATGCAATGGCACGAGGATCCGAAGAAGCCGGCCGACGGCGGCTGCTACAACTGCCACGAGATGTCGCCGCAGCGCACGTCGGCCGGGACGATCGGACCGACCCTGCGCGCCTTCGGCAAGACGCGCGGCAACGGGATCGAGATGCAGCGGTACGTCTACGGCAAGATCTACAACGCCAAGGCCTACAACCTGTGCTCGGACATGCCGCGCTTCGGGCATACCGGCAGCCTCACCGAGCAGCAGATGAAGGACGTGACGGCCTACCTGCTCGACCCGGGCTCGCCGGTGAACAAGTAGCGTAGTTGCAGCGCCGCGAGCTTTTCCGCCTCCTCGCCCTCGCCGCCGCGGCGGGGGCGGGCCTTAGGCCCGGCGCGAGCGAGGCGCAGGCCGCCGACGAGCTCTACGAGGTCCCGCCCTTCGGCAACGTGAGCCTGCTGCACGTCACCGACGTGCACGCGCAGCTCCTCCCGGTCCACTTTCGCGAGCCGAGCGTCAATCTCGGCGTGGGAGAAGCGCTGGGCCGGCCGCCGCACGTCGTCGGCGAGGCGTTCCTGAAGACGTTCGGAATCCGACGAGGCAGCGCCCGCGCGCACGCCTTCACGCATCTCGACTTCGTGCCCCTGGCGCGTCGCTACGGCAAGGTCGGAGGCTACGCGCACCTCGCCACGCTGGTGAAGCGCCTGCGCGCGTCCCGTCCCCACGCGCTGCTGCTCGACGGCGGCGACAGCTGGCAGGGCTCGGCGACCTCGCTGTGGACGCGCGGCGCCGACATGATCGGCGCGCAGAAGCTCCTCGGTACCGACCTCATGACCGCGCACTGGGAGTTCACCTACGGCGCGCAGCGCGTGAGGCAGGCAGTAGGCGAAGAATTAGGTTTCGAATTCATTGCCCAAAACGTCAAGACGGCCGATTTCGAGGATCCGGTCTTCAAACCGTACAGCCTGCGCACGATGGGCGGCGTCGCGCTCGCGGTGATCGGCCAGGCGTTCCCGTACACGCCGATCGCCAATCCGCGCCACATGGTCCCGGACTGGACCTTCGGCATCCAGGAGCCGCGCCTGCAGCGCCTCGTTGACGAGGTGCGCGCGAAGGGCGCAAAGGCGGTGGTGCTGCTCTCCCACAACGGCATGGACGTCGACCTGAAGCTCGCCGCCCGGGTGCGCGGCATCGACGCGATCCTGGGCGGCCACACGCACGACGGCGTGCCGCGCCCGGTGCAGGTCGGCAGCACCCTGGTCACGAACGCGGGCTCCAACGGCAAGTTCCTCGCCGTGCTCGACCTCCAGGTGGACGCCGGCGGCGTGCGCGACTACCGTTACCGCCTGCTGCCCGTCTTCTCCAACCTGCTGCCGGCGGACCGGGAGATGGCGCGGTACATCGAGAAGGCGCGCGACCCGTTCCGGGCAAAGCTGCAGGAACGCCTCGCCGTCAGCGAGACCCTGCTCTACCGGCGCGGCAACTTCAACGGCACCTGGGATCAGCTGATCCTCGAGGCCCTGCTGCAGGAGAAAGGCGCCGAGATCGCCTTCTCGCCGGGCTTCCGCTGGGGCACGACCCTGCTGCCGGGCGACGCGATCACCTTCGAGCACCTCATGGACCAGACCGCGATCACCTACCCCCATTCGACGCTGAGCGAGCTCACCGGCGGCGAGATCAAGGCGATCCTCGAGGACGTGGCCGACAACCTGTTCAATCCCGACCCCTATCTCCAGCAGGGCGGCGACATGGTCCGCGTCGGCGGCATGACCTACGCCTGCGACCCGGCGGCGAAGATCGGCGCGCGCATCTCGGACATGAGGCTGCGCGGCGCGCCGCTCGACGCGGCGCGCCGCTACAAGGTGGCGGGATGGGCGCCGGTGGCCGAAGGGGCGAGCGGCGAGCCGGTCTGGGAGCTCCTCGCCCGACACCTGCGCGCTCGCAGGTCCGTCGCGCCGCTGACGGTGAATCTTCCGCGCCTGGCCGGTGTCCAAGGTAATCCTGGCATTTCGCAGTAAAGTCTCTCCCCATGAAGTTTTCGCTGGGCAAGGTTGCAGTCCTGCTCGTGCTCGCGGCTGCCGCGGCAGCCGCGTGGTACTGGCTGCACTCGCGCGCCGGCAACGGCGAAGTGCACTATCGCCTCGCCAAGGTGGAGAAAGGCCCCATCGCTTCGGTGGTCGCGGCGAGCGGCACGCTGAACGCGGTGACCACGGTCCAGGTGGGCTCGCAGATCTCCGGGCAGGTGAAGGAGATCTTCGCCGACTTCAATACCCCGGTGAAGAGCGGCCAGGTGATCGCGCGCATCGACCCCGCGACCTTCGAGCTGCGCGTCAACCAGGCGCGCGCCGACCTCGACGCCGCGCACAGCGCGGTCGCGGTGGCCCGCGCGGGCCTGGCGGCGCAGCAGGCCGAGCTCGGCCGCGTCAGGGTGACCCTCGCTGACGCGCTGCGCGACCTCGAGCGCAAGAAGAGCCTGGTCGACAAGAACTACATCTCGGGCGCCGAGCTCGACAAGGCGCGCACCGTGTACGACGGGACGCGCGAGCAGCTGAAGGCGGTCCAGGCGCAGCGCCAGGTGAGCGAGGCGCAGGTGCGCAGCGCGCTCGCCAACGTCAAGCAGCGCGAGTCGCTGCTCAAGCAGGCGGAGGTCGACCTGGAGCGCACCATCATCCGCGCGCCGGTCGACGGCACGGTGATCCTGCGCAACATCGACGCCGGCCAGACCGTCGCGGCGAGCCTGCAGGCGCCGGTGCTATTCACCATCGCCCAGGACCTGCGCGACATGCAGGTCGAGGCGGCGATCGACGAGGCCGATGTCGGCCGGCTGCGCACCGGCATGCCGGTCAGCTTCGCCGTCGACGCGTTTCCGCGGCGCAGCTTCTCGGGGGAGATCCGGCAGATCCGCAAGTCGCCGCAGAACGTGCAGAACGTCGTGAGCTACACGGTGGTCATCTCGGCCGCCAATCCCGACCTCGCGCTCCTGCCGGGCATGACCGCAAACGTGCGCGTGCAGGTCGAGAGCCGCGCCAGCGCGCTCAAGGTGCCCAACGCTGCGCTGCGCTGGCGCCCGCCCGGCGCGGCCGAGCCCGCGCCGGCGGAGGGTGCGCCGCCGGCCAAGGGGCAGGCGGGCGGCCAGGCGGCGCAGTTCCGCCAGCGCATCCTGAAGGAGCTCAACCCGAGCGACGTGCAGAAGGCGCAGCTCGAGGGCATCTTCGCCGAGTCGCGGCGGCGCTTCGCGGCGCTGCGCGAGCTCGGCTCCGAGACCGAGCGGCGCCGCGAGATGGACCGCATCCGCGCCGACACCAGCGCGCGCATCTCCGAGATCGTCACCGCCGAGCAGCGTCCCGCCTGGGAGAAGCTGCTGGCCGACGCGCGCGGCCGCACTCCCGCCGCGACGGGGCGGCTCTGGGTGCTCCAGGAAGGCGAGCCCCGCCCGGTCGAGGTGCGGCTCGGCCTCAGCGACGGCGGCAGCACCGAGCTCGTCGGCGGCGCGCTCGCCGAAGGCGCCGAGGTGATCGTCGGCCTCGCGCCTGCCGGCGATCCGGCGCGCACCGGGTTGCCGCGGTTCCGGCTGTTCTGATGCTGATCGAGGTACGCGATCTGGTGAAGATCTACGCCATGGGCGAGACGCAGGTGCGCGCCCTCGCGGGCGTGAGCGCCGATATCGCCCAGGGCGAGTTCATCGCCGTGATGGGGCCCTCGGGGTCGGGCAAGTCCACCTTCATGAACCTGCTCGGCTGCCTCGATCGACCGACGAGCGGCGAGTACCGGCTCGCCGGCGAGCGGGTGTCGGCGCTCTCCCCGGACCGTCTCGCCGAGGTGCGCAACCGCCAGATCGGCTTCGTCTTCCAGCACTTCAACCTGCTCGCGCGCACGCCTGCGGTCGAGAACGTCGAGCTGCCGCTCGTCTATGCAGGCCTGCCGAAGAAGGAGCGCCTCGAGAAGGCCATGCGGATGCTCGAGCGCGTCGGGCTGGGCGATCGCGCCCACCATCATCCCGCGCAGCTCTCCGGCGGCCAGCAGCAGCGGGTGGCCATCGCGCGCGCGCTGGTCACCGAACCCCTGCTGATCCTCGCCGACGAGCCGACGGGCGCGCTCGACTCGCACACCAGCCTCGAGATCATGTCGCTGTTTCGCGAGCTGAACCGGCAGGGCATGACCGTGATCCTGGTGACGCACGAGAGCGACGTAGCGAGGTTCGCGGCGCGCGTGATCCGCTTTCTCGACGGCCGCATCCTGCGCGACGAGGCGCAGCTCGCCGCATGAGCGTCTTCGGCCTGTTCCGCGTGGCCCTGCGTGCGCTCGCCATCAACAAGCTGCGCAGCGCGCTCACCATGCTCGGCATCGTCATCGGCGTGGGCGCCGTGATCGTGATGATCGGGGTCGGCGCGGGCGCGCAGCAGCGCGTCGAGGAGCAGATCCGCGCCCTCGGGTCGAACCTGCTGCTGGTCATGTCCGGCGCGCGCACCCAGGGCGGAGTGCGCCTCGCGCTCGGCTCGGGCCAGACGCTCTCCGAGGACGATGCCATCGCCATCAACCGCGAGATCCCGGAGGCGCTCGCCGCGCCCGCCCTGCGCGGCGGCGCGCAGGTGATCTGGGGCAACGCCAACTGGTCGACGCAGATCTACGGCACGACCCCGGAATACCTGGAGGCGCGGGAATGGCCGATCGCCGCCGGACGCGGATTCGAGCCCTCCGAGGTGTCGGGCGCCGGCAAGGTATGCCTCATCGGAGCCACCGTGGCACGGCAGCTGTTCGGCTCCGCCGACCCGATCGACCAGGTGATCCGCATCAAGCGCGTTCCCTTCACCGTGATCGGAGTGCTCGAGACCAAGGGGCAATCGCTGATGGGCACCGACCAGGACGACGTCATCATCGTGCCCATCGCCACGGCGCGCGGGCGCGTGCTCGGCTCCGCGACGCAGGCGAAGCAGCGCGCGGTGGGCACCATCTGGGTCAAGGCGGCGGAGGGCTACGACACCAAGGTGGTCGAGGAGCAGGTGCGCGCGCTGCTGCGCCAGCGGCACCGCCTGCAGCCCGGCGCGGACGACGACTTCTCGCTGCGCAACCTGCAGGAGGTGATGTCGGCGCAGGAAGCCTCCAGCCGCGTGCTCGCCCTGCTGCTCGCCGCCGTGGCCTCGGTCTCGCTGCTGGTCGGCGGCATCGGCATCATGAATATCATGCTCGTCTCGGTCACCGAGCGCACCCGCGAGATCGGCCTGCGCATGGCGGTGGGGGCGCGCACGCGCGACATCCTCGGGCAGTTCCTGGTCGAGGCGGTGACGCTGTCGCTCATCGGCGGCCTGATCGGCGTGGCGCTGGGCATCGGCACCTCGCTCGCCATCGGCAGCTGGCTCGGCTGGCGCGTGGCGCTCTCGCCCGACGCGATCGGGCTCGCGGTCGCCTTCGCGTTCGTGATCGGCGTGTTCTTCGGCTTCTACCCGGCGCGCAAGGCGGCGCGCCTCAACCCGGTGGAGGCGCTGCGCTTCGAGTAGGCGGCAGCAGCCCGCTGCCGGGTTCCTCGAGGCGCTTCAGGCGCTGCGCCGCGCCGTGGAAGCCAAGCTTCAGCGCGGCGCGGTAATGTGCCTTCGCCTCCTCCGTGCGCCCGAGGCTCTCGAGCGCGAAGCCCTGCAGGTGCCGCGCGGAGCCCGACTCCGGCCGCAGCTCCGCGGCGCGCGCGATGAAGGGAAGCGCCGTCTCGTACTGCTCGAGCTCGACATGGATCGCCGCGCGCGCGAAGTAGCAGTCGTACGTGCGGGGATACTGGGCGATGCAGCGGTCTGCGGCGGCGATCGCCTTGTCGGCCTGGCCGCCGTAGAAGTACTCCCGTCCCAGCTGGTAGAGGGTGCGCGAGCCCCCCGGCACCGGCTGCGCCGGCAGCTTTTCCACCGCGTCCTGCCAGAGCGCGAGCCCGCTCGAGAAGGTCTGCAGGCGCCCGTGCGCCTGCACGGCCAGCAGGGGCAGCGCGGCGAGCAGCGCCACCTGCAGCCAGGTCCGCGAGAGAACTGCCGCCAACGCGATCGCGAGCCCCGGCGCCCACAGGTAGCTGCGGTAGAGGACGAAGGGATCGGCGAATCGCACCGTGGTGAGCTCGACCAGGAAGAGCAGCCAGACGTAGAGCAGCCCGAACCCCGCCATCGCCGCGCGCCCCCCTCGCGTGAGAAGGTAGAGGGCGAAGGCGGCGTAGGCCCCGAACAGGAGAATCCTGGCGTAGTCGATCCCGAACTCGACGCGCAGATCGATCGCCATCGAGCCCGTGTCGGGCCATAGCCAGAGCGCGAGATAGCGGAAGAACAGCTCGAGCTGCGTGGCTGCGCTCTGCAGCCATGCGCCGCCCGGGTCCGTGGTGCCCACCTGCTGCGCGACCACGGCGAAATCCGGCTCGTACGCCGCGGCGATCTTGCCCTTCACCAGCAGCACCGCCAGGAGCGCCGCGGGGACGCAGGCGGCGAGGTAGATCGCGGCATGCCTCAGCGCGAAGCGCCGCTCTCCCGCGAAGAGCAGCAGCGCCGCGGCGGCGGGCAGCAGCACCGCGGTCTCCTTCGAAAGCACCGCGAGCGAGAACATGAGCGCGGCGGTGAGCGCGTCGGCGTGGCGGCGCTCGCGCAGGCCGCGGAAGAAGAAGATGAGCGACAGCAGCGAGAAGAGCGTCGCCAGCAGCCCGGTGCGCTGGATCAGGTAGCCCGCGCCGTAGACCGCGACCGGGTGCAGGGCGAAGGCCGCCGCGGCAGCGAACGCAGCGAGGCGCGCCGGCGCCGCCGGCGCGGCATGGCGCAGCAGGTCGAGGATCAGCTTGTACAGCGCCAGCGCGACGCACAGGTGCAGCGCCAGGCTGAACAGCCGGTGCGCCTCGATGCGCCCTCCCGACACCACCTCGGTGAACGCAAGCGTGAAGTAGCCCGGCAGGCGCAGCTCGAGGCCGAGCGGCGTGGTGGCGTAGCGCGCGAAGTTGCGCCCGGAGAAGAAGAAGCGGTCGTCGAAGACGAGCGGGCTGCCGAGAAACGGCAGGTAGAGCGCGGCCACGAGCACGACCAGCGCGCAGGGCCAGAGAAGCGGGGCAAGTCTAGTCAAAAAAAAAGGTACCCCGAAGGGTACCTTTCTCGAAGCGGACTGCGATTACAGTGTGCCGCGGCAGGAGCCCGGCAGGTATTTCTTGTCGAGGTCGGTGCCGGTCGCATGGCCGCAGACCCAGCCGTACAGGCCCTTGCCCATGTCGTTGGCCGAGCTCGCCGGGTTGGTGCTGTCGATCATCGGCACCAGCGTGACGAACTTGCCGTCGACGATGGTCTGCGCGATGTTGCGGATCTTCGCCTTGACCACGCCGTTGGCATCGGTCGTGAGGGTCTCGACGTACTTCGAGGAGACGTTCTCGCAGCCCCACTGGTTGGCCGCCGGGGCGGTGCCGCCCGACTGGTACACCTCGGTGATCGAGGTGCGGCAGGCGCTCATCGCCAGGATCACTTCCGAGATCTTCGCCCGGATGGTGTAGTCCTGGTAAGCGGGCAGCGCTACCGCCGCCAGAATGCCGATGATCGCGACGACGATCATCAGTTCGATCAGCGTAAAGCCGCGTTGGATCTGTTTCATTGATGCTCCCTTTCCGTTGTTGATGGTCGGTCAATCGACCGCGACTAAGTTATTGCAAAACCTGTGCCAAAGCAAAATGTGAGGAATTCAACGGTTTAAGCTGTTAGGGAGCCCGGCAACTGCCCTTTTTTGTCAGCTCGGCTAATAATTGTCGCCCCTCGGAGACGTCCCGCCGACCATCGGACCCAGGGCATGGGCACTAAGGAACGTGAATGTCGGCTGCCACGCGACGGCCGGCTTAAGGCGCCCGCGGTGAGTGTTGAACGCCTTGAGCGCAGCGCCCCGGTCCCCGGAAAGCACGCGTCCGGCCATCAGCGCCGCCAAAGCATAGGCGCGCGAATCAGCCGACAGGTCCTTCTCCTCGGCGAGAACAGCTTCGGCATGCGCGGCGATGCGCTCTGGACTGCGGGCGCCGATCGCGGCGAAAAGCTCCAGCCATCGCGCCTCGTCGGCGTCAAGCTTGCTTCGGCAGCGGGAGCCCAAGAGCTTGTCCCAGACGCCCGTGGCGAGGTGCTTCGGCAGGCCCACGTTGATCAGGCGTGAAAGGCGATCGAGGCTCGCGCCGAGCGTCCCGCGGCGCACGTCGATCTTGCAGTCGATCATCGCCGCCCGCAGCATGGCGAGTTCGCCGGCGGGCTCGGGGGCCATCTTCTCCAGCACCTGGGGATCGCCGCTCAACAGGTACTCGCGCGCAGTAAGGGCCTGGGTCGCGAACACCGGTCGCAGCATGCCGCCGGTCCGCGGACCCGCGGTGACGCGCGAGGCATCGGGCATGTTGCCAGGCTCGAAAAGGTCGAGCAGCGGCAGCGCGCCCTCGGTCAGGCGCACCGTGCCGGTCGCGTTCGCCCGCATGAAGCGGGCCTTGGCGGCGTTGAGGTCGATGATGGGAAAGAAGTCCGAGTTCGCCTCGGCGCCGAAGGACTGGAAGTAGACGTCCATCGTCTTCCTCGCCCCCACGCGGTGCAGATTCAGGTCGTCGAGCCCACGGATCTGGAAGGGCGCGAGAAGCGCCGCCATTTTCTGGTTGCGGAATGCCTCTGCACTCGGCGCGGGCACGCTGCCCCCGTTGGCGGCGACGATGATCATGTCGCCGTCGTTGGCAAGCCAGATCACGTAGTCGCTGAAAGCGGGACGCAGCGCCTGGATCACCGAGGCGAGCAGCTGAGGAGAAAACTCGTAGAGCTGCACCCACTGCACGAACAACCCGCCCTCGCGCAGGTGGCGGCGGACGTGCCGGTAGAACTCTTCGGAGAATAGGCCGGCGACCCCGCTCACCCAGGGGTTGGATGGCTCGGAAACGATGACGTCGTAGCGGCTCTGATGGCTGGAAAAGAACGTCTTCGCGTCCTCGATATGCACGCGGCTGCGCGGATCCTCGAATGCCCGCGCGTTGAACGGCATGAAGGCGCGGGCCGCCTCGATCACCGCAGGCTCGATCTCGATCGTGTCCAGGATCTCGAGGCGATCCGAGGCGAGCAGCGCATGCGCCGTAAGCCCGGTGCCGAACCCGATATTCGCGATCCGCCGCGCGTCCGGCATCATCATGACCGGAAGCGCACCAAGCAGCGCCATCGTCGCCTGGTCTCCCGTAGGCGCGCCGCCGGGTACACTGTTCATCGATCCGTCGGACTTGCCGTTGTTGCGCAGGCTGTAGGTCCCCTCGAACCGCGTCACGCTGACCGTGCTGGTCTTGCCGTCCTCGTAACGCAGCAGGTCGTACTTATCTGGAGTGATCAGCGTACCGTGCCGATAGACACCCGAGGCCATGTGGTGGGGGTCGAGGCGCACGCCGAACCCGGCATAGAGCACGACGACGGCCGAGACGGCGAGCGCACCGGTCGCATAGGCGAGGCGCAGGCGCGCTGGAGCGAATCCCAGGAGCGTCACGGCGAGCGCCAGATCGATGCAGGCGCCGGCGATGATCATGCCCTTGACGCCGAGGAGGGTCATGCCGATGTGCACGGCGGCGATGACCCCCACGATCGAGCCTGCGGTGTTGGCGGCATAGACCTGGCCGATCGAGCGCTCTCCGGATCCCAGCCGCATCAGCGTCTTCGTGATGAGCGGCAGCGTCATGCCGGCGCAGAAGGCCGCCGGGAACATCACGGCGAGCGCAATGGCGTGACTGACGACGTTGAACGCCGCATAGCCTTGCTCGGTCGGGGTCAGCGAGTTCACGAGCCACTGCATCGCGTAGAACGAGGCGGCGTACAGCGGGAGCGTGGCGAGCGCGGCGACGCCCTTGGCGAGCTGCACGCCGCCGAGCAGCCGCATGGTGTCCGCGGTACTGTCGACGCGCCGCCTCACCCAGAGGCCGCCGAACGCGAGGCCGAGGATGAACGCCGACAGCATCAGCTCAAAAGCGTGCGTCGAACTGCCCAGCACCAGCGCCAGCATGCGGATCCAGCCGATCTCGTAGATGAACGAGGAGGCACCGGTAAGCGCGGCAACCAGGAGCAACAGCCGGACGCGGCCGGCACCTTGCGCCAGGGGAATCGGCGCGGGCTCCGGCGGCGTCGTCACGCTGGCCGTCGCCTGGCGGCGCGGCAGCAGGATCACCGCCACTGCCACGCCCAAGTTGATGATGCCCGAGGCGATCAGGGTGCCAGGCAGCCCGGCCTCCGGAATGAAGTAGAAGCCGCTCGCGAGCACCCCGAGTCCGGCGCCCAGGCTGTTGGTGAAGTACAGCATGGCGATGGCGTGGCCGGAGCGGCCGGGCCGCAGCCGCACCACGCCGGCGGTGAGCAGCGGGAAGGTCATGCCGAGCAGCACCGACTGCGGCAGGATCAGCGCCGCGGCAAACGTCCACTTGAAGGCCTGCACCGCCGCCGGATTGCCGATCGCCGGGATGACCTGGTCGAAGGCGTACGCGGTAGCCGCGTTGAACACGGCGTGGAACGCGAGCGCCGCAAGGCCGATCAGCGCCTCGATGATCGCGTAGGCGAACAGAAGGTCGCGCCAGCCCGCCGAGATGCGGCTGCAGCCCCACGCGCCCAGCGCCATGCCGCCCATGAAGATGGCGAGCACCAGCGTCTGCGCGTAGGCCGCGTGCCCGAGGAAGAGCTTTAGGTAGTGGCTCCAGACCGACTCGTAGACCAGGCCGGCGAAGCCAGAGGCGGTGAAGACGAGCAGAACGATCGGGAAGAAGGTCTTTTTCATGGGGCGGGCGGATTTTACAGGCAGCGTGCGCCGCGGCCGCAGTGACTTACGTCACGTCCGACGAACGGTCGCCTACGGCTGGTAACCGGGAATGCGCGACTCGTCGACCGTGTCGATCTGCTCGGGATCGAGGAACATCTCCGCGTAGCGGCGATACACCCTGCGCCGCACGAAGATGTCGAACAGGTCCGGGTCGACATGGTTGTTCAGCTTCATGCGCCCGAGGATCTCGAGGGACTCGGAGAGCGTCTTGCCCTTCTTGTACGGGCGGTCCTTGGCGGTGAGCGCCTCGAAGATGTCGGCGATGCCCATGCAGCGCGCCTGCACCGACATCTGCTCGCGCAGCAGGCCCTTGGGGTAGCCCTTGCCGTCCATCCGCTCGTGGTGGCCGCCGGCGTACTCCGGGACCTTGGTGAGGTGGCGCGGCCAGGGCAGCGCCTCGAGCATCTTGATCGTCGCCACGATGTGGTGGTTGATGACCTTGCGCTCCTCGTCGGTGAGCGTGCCGGCGCGGATGGTGAGGTTGCGCAGCTCGTCGTCGGTGAGGAACTTCGCCTCGTGCCCGGTGATGTCGCGCCAGCGGTAGTCGGCGATGCGCCGTACGCGCGCCACGTCCTCGTCGCGCATGCGCTCGCCGCCGATGTTGCAGGCGTGCAGGAACCTGCGGTCGTCGTCGAGCTCGCGCGTGCGGTCGCGGAACTGCTTCTCCGTGATTTCCTTCTTCAGAACCTGGAGTTCGAGATCCCTTTTGAGAACCTCGAAGCGGGTGTCGATCAGGTGGATGCGGTCGTAGATGGTCTCGAGCTTGGTCGCCTTGTCGACGACGTGCACCGGCGTGGTGACCTTGCCGCAGTCGTGCAGCAGGCCCGCGATCTTCAGCTCGTAGCGGTCCTTGTCGTTCATGCTGAACTGGGCGAGCGGCCCCTCGCGCGTCTCGTTCACCGCCTCGGCGAGCATCATCGTGAGCTGCGGCACGCGCTGGCAGTGCCCGCCGGTGTAGGGCGATTTCTCGTCGATCGCGGTGTTGATCAGGTTGATGAAAGACTCGAACAGCTGCTCGAGCTGGTTGATGAGCATGCGGTTCGTGAGCGCGATCGCCGCCTGCGAGGCGAGCGACTCCGCGAGGCGCTGGTCCGAGGCGGAGAAGGCGACGATCTCGCCCGTGCGCGGGTCCTGCGCGTTGATGAGCTGCAGCACGCCGATGATCTCGCGCTCGTGGTTGCGCATCGGCACGGTGAGGAAGGACTTGGAGCGGTAGCCGGTCTTCGAGTCGAAGGCGCGCGTGCCCGAGAAGTCGAAGCCGTCGGCGGCGTAGGCGTCGGCGATATTCACCGTCTTGCCGGTGAGCGCGGCGTAGGCCGCCACCATGCTGTGGTTGGGCTTGCCGTCCTTGTGCAGCTGGATCGGGTAGAAGGGTACCGGGTTGCCGGTGGTGCCGCCGAGGTAGTACTTGAGCGAGCTGGTGCGCACGATCTCGAAGCGCAGCGTGCGCTCCTCGGTCACCCGGTAGAGCGTGCCGCCGTCGGCGCGGGTGATGGTCTTGGCCGCGGTGAGGATCGCCTCCAGCAGGCGGTCGATGTCGCGCTCGGCCGAGAGCGAGGCGCCGATGGCATTCAGCTGCTCGAGACGCTGGCCGAGGTCCTCGGCCGC
>CBDDRQ010000036.1:0-10506 GCA_965233125.1 uncultured bacterium | reverse complement strand
AGCACGAGGTCGTGGATCGACTTGCCGTCGAGCTTCCACAGCAGCGCCTCGGGCTTGAGGCGGGTGCCGTTGCACGCGGTGCACTCGGTGTAGGCGCGGTACTTCGAGAGCAGCACCCGGATGTGCATCTTGTAGGCTTTGCTTTCCAACCACTTGAAGAAGCGCCGCACGCCGTACCAGGTGCCCGGCCAGGACTTCTTCCAGCTCTGCCACTCGTCTTCGCCTTCCAGAACCCAGTATTTTTGTTTTTCCGTGAGATCTCTGAAGGGCGTCTGAAGCGGAATACCCCGCTTCTTGGCGTACTTCACCAGGTCGTCCTGGCATTCCTTGAAGCTGGCGGTCTGCCAGGGGCGCAACGCGCCCTCCTGCAGGGAAAGGCTTTCGTTGGGCACGACCAATCCGAAATCGACGCCGATGACGCGCCCGAAGCCGCGGCAGGTGTCGCAGGCGCCCAGGGGCGAGTTGAACGAGAACATCGCCGGCGTGGGCTCGGAATAGTGGATGTCGCAGTCCGGGCAGTGCAGGTCCGTGGAGAAGCGGAAGACCTGGTTCTCACCGGAATAGATGTTGACCCGCCCCTGCCCGAAGCGCAGGGCGGACTCCAGCGCCTCGGTGACGCGCGCGCGCTCGGCGGGCATGCGGATGCGGTCCTGCACCACCTCGAGCAGCGTCTTCGAGCGCGAGTGCAGGCGCGTGTAGCCCTGGCGCTGCAGGAGCTCCTCGACCTCCTTCTCGCTGAAGTTCTTCGGAATGGGGACGGGGAAGGTGATGATCTGCCTTTCCTCTGCCTTGTCTTTCAGTATTTCGAAGATGCTGTGAGGCGTGTCCCTGACCACCGGCTTGCCGCAGCCGCGGCAGAAGAGCTTCGCGCCGCGCGCGAAGATGAGCTTGAGGTGGTCGTTCAGCTCGGTCATCGTGCCCACCGTGGAGCGCGAGGTGCGCACCGGGTTGGTCTGGTCGATGGCGATGGCCGGGGGGATGCCCTCGATCGCGTCGACCTGCGGCTTGTCCATGCGATCGAGGAACTGGCGCGCGTAGGGGCTGAAGGTCTCGACGTAGCGGCGCTGGCCCTCGGCGTAGAGGGTGTCGAAGACGAGCGAGGACTTGCCCGACCCGGAAACGCCGGTGACCACGACCAGCTCGCCGGTCGGGATCGCCAGGCTCAGGTTTTTTAGGTTGTTCTGGCGGGCGCCACGGATGACAATGGCATCGCCGGGGAGTTGCTCATGCTTCACTGCACAAGATTTTATCTTGTCCTCGTATCGCTTTGGATCGGGATCGCGCAAGCGCAAACCCCGCCGGTGGTGCTCGTCCCCCTGGAGGGCGCGATCGGGCCGGCGAGCGCGGACTTCCTGCGCCGCTCGCTCGAGCGCGCCGCGCGCGACAAGGCGCCGCTGCTGGTCATCCGCATGGACACCCCCGGCGGCCTCGACACCTCGATGCGCCAGATCATCAAGGACATCCTCGCCTCGCCGGTGCCGGTCGCCACCTACGTCGCCCCGGGGGGCTCGCGCGCCGCGAGCGCGGGCACCTTCATCCTCTACGCGAGCCACTACGCGGCGATGGCGCCCGGGACGAATCTGGGAGCCGCCTCGCCGGTGGCGATAGGCGGTGGTGCTCAAGAAAAAAAAGATTCCGGGCCGGACACGATGATGAAAAAGGTCACCAACGACGCGGTCGCCTACATCCGCGGGCTCGCCGAGATGCGCGGGCGCAACGCCGACTGGGCCGAGAAGGCGGTGCGCGAGGCGGTGAGCCTGCCGGCCGAGCAGGCGCTCAAGCTCAAGGTGATCGACATCGTCGCCAAGGACGTGCCCGACCTGCTCGCGCAGCTCGCCAAGAAGAAGGGCTTGAAACTGGAAACCACGACCGTGAGGGAAGCCGAAGTCGACTGGCGCACGCGCGTCCTGGGCGTGATCACCAACCCGAGCGTCGCCTACATCATGATCCTGGTGGGGATCTACGCGCTCATCTTCGAGTTCATGAACCCCGGCCTCATCCTGCCGGGCGTGGTCGGCGCGATCTGCCTGCTGCTCGCGCTCTACGCCTTTCACCTGCTGCCGGTGAACTACGCCGGGCTGGCCCTCATCGGGCTGGGGATCGCCTTCATGGTGGCGGAGGCCTTCCTGCCGTCCTTCGGCGCGCTCGGGGCGGGCGGGCTGGTCGCCTTCGTCATCGGCTCGATGATGCTGATGGACGACGTCGAGCTTTCGGGCTTCGAGATTCCCTATTCCCTCATCGGCGGGGTGGCCGCGGCGTCCGCCGCGTTCCTCTTCTTCGTGGTTGGCATGGCGGCGCGCAACCGCCGGCGCCCGGTGGTGAGCGGCCGCGAGTACCTGATCGGCGCCTCGGCGGTGGCGCTCGAGGACTTCGAGGCCGAGGGATGGGCGCGCGTGCAGGGCGAAACCTGGCGCGTGCGCAGCCGCGCGCCGGTGCGCCAGGGCCAGGCGCTGCGCGTCACCGCGATGCAGGGCCTGATGCTTACCGTGGAGGTCGACCGATGATGAACTTCGTGCTGGGCGCGATCGTGCTGGTGGTCATCCTGGCCGCGCTCTCCATCAAGATCCTGCGCGAGTACGAGCGCGCGGTGGTGTTCTTCCTCGGGCGCTTCCAGCGCGTCTTCGGCCCGGGCCTGATCATCATCATCCCGGGCGTGCAGCAGTTCGTGCGCGTCGACCTGCGCATCCGCGTCTTCGACGTGCCGACGCAGGACGTGATCTCGCGCGACAACGTCTCGGTGAAGGTGAACGCGGTGGTGTACTTCCGCGTCGTCGACCCGCAGCTCGCGGTGATCCAGGTGGCGAACTTCATCGAGGCCACCAGCCAGCTCGCGCAGACCACGCTGCGCTCGGTGCTGGGCAAGCACCAGCTCGACGAGATGCTCGCCGAGCGCGAGAAGCTCAACATCGACATCCAGAACGTGCTCGACGCCCAGACCGACGCCTGGGGCATCAAGGTGTCCAACGTCGAGATCAAGCACGTGGATCTCAACGAGAACATGGTGCGCGTCATCGCGCGCCAGGCCGAGGCCGAGCGCGAGCGGCGCGCCAAGGTGATCCACGCGCAGGGCGAGCTGGAAGCCTCCGAGAAGCTGCTGCAGGCGGCGCAGATGCTCTCGCAGAAGGCCGAAGCGATGCAGCTTCGCTACCTGCAGACGCTCACGCAGATCGCCGGCGAGAAAAGCTCGACCATCGTGTTCCCGGTGCCGGTGGACGTGATCGGCCCCATCCTCGAGGCCGCCGCGCGCGTCAAGGCCGGCGGTTGACCAGCAGGTTGCGCATCAGCGCGCCGCACTGGGCGCAGTGCACCGTGCCCGCCTCGGCAATCCTGAACTCGTCGGCGTCGCAGCGCGTGCAGAAGTAGCGCGGCCCGGCGTCGGCGGGCGCCGGGGCGGCGGGCCGGCCCTTGCGCCGCCTGCGGTAGGTCGCGAGCCGGACGACATTCTCCATGGGTCGAGTTTAGAGCGCGCCCCGGGTGCCGCGTTCCGGCCCGCGCGGGGTCCTGACGGCGCATGGGGCCCGCGCCGGACGGCACGCCGGCTGATAAGATGCGCGCTCCCATGACGTCCGAGCGCCGCGCGGCGAGCGAGCTCCAGTCCCGCCTGCGCGGCGGCGAGTTCGTGGTCACCGCGGAGATCACGCCCCCGGTGTCCACCGATCCGGCGGAGTTCCTGCGCCGCGCGCTGCCGCTGAAGGGCCTCGCCACCGCGGTCAACGTCACCGACGGCGCCGGCGCGAAGGTGCACCTCTCGAGCCTCGCCGCGGCGCACTTCCTCGTGCAAAGCGGCATCGAGCCGATCTTCCAGGTGACCTGCCGCGACCGCAACCGGCTCGCGCTGCAGGGCGATCTCCTCGGCGCGGCCTCGCTGGGCATCCACAACATCCTGGTCCTCGCCGGGGACGACCCGAAGCTCGGCGACCAGCCCGAGGCCAAGGCGGTGTACGACCTCGACAGCCGCGGCCTGATCGGCTTGGCGCACCAGATGCGCTCGCAGGGGAAGCTTCCCTCGGGAACCGCCATCGAGGGGAAGTTCTCCATGGTGATCGGCGCCGCCGACATGCCGGTCGACCCCCAGCCGGGCTGGGAGCCCAAGGGGCTCGCCGCCAAGGTCGCGGCGGGCGCGGACTTCGTGCAGACGCAATTCTGCATGGACCTCGGCGTGGTGCGCCGCTACGCGGCGCGCGTGCTCGAGGCCGGCATCCGGGTGCCGATGCTCATCGGCGTCGCGCCGATCCCTTCCGCGCGCTCGGCGCGCTGGATGCGCGAGAAGCTCTTCGGCACGCGCATCGACGACGCGTACGTGGAGCGCCTCGAGAAGGCCGAGGACCCGAAGCGCGAGGGCCGCCGCATCTGCGCCGAGGTGCTGCGCGGCCTCGCCGAGATCCCCGGCGTCGCCGGCGCGCACGTGATGGCGCCGATGAACTTCGCCGAGATCCCGGCGGCTATCGCGGAGTCCGGCGTGCTTTCGATGCAGCGGCGCTGAGGAGCGCGTAGACCTTGGGCTTGCGCACGAGCGCCGCGACCTGCAGCGCGGTGCGCCCGTCGCGGTTGCGGATCCCGGGGTCGGCGCCCGCCGCGAGCAGCCGGCGCACCTCGCGCACGTCGCCGCTGATCACGGCGCTGTGCAGCAGGGTGTTGCCGAAGGGGCCCTGGTAGTTGGGCTCGCGGATGCTCATCGTGCCATGTTGCCGCGTCATGGTTTCAATTTAGTGAAAGCGCGGCCGGGACGCAATGTGGCCGCCGCCCGACACCGGCCGCCTACGCGGGAAGGTGCTTCGCGACGAGGGCGAGCAGGTCATCGGCGCGCACGGGCTTGCGCACGAAGCCCACAGCGTGCATGCCCTTCGCGCGGTCCTGGCCTTCCTCTTCGGAGGTCAGGAATATCACGGGAATCCTGCTGAGCGACGCGTCGCTGCCGAGCGCCGCGGCGAACTCGAAGCCGTCCATGTGCGGCATGTGGACGTCGGTGATGATCAGGTCGGGGGCGCGGCGCAGCAGCGCCTGGCCCGCCGCGACGCAGTCCTCGGCCGCCTCGACCTCGTAGCCGGCGGAGCCAAGATGGATGCGCAGAAGATCGCGCATGTTCGCGTCGTCGTCGATGACGAGCACCCGGGCAGCGGCCATACGCCCGAGTATGCGCTTTGTTATATTCCGCTGCGTGAAGCTTCCGCGCGAGCGTGTGCCATATTCCGCAATCGTCGACCGGCCGCGGCTCGAGCTCCCCGGCGGCGCGCGCGTCGCGGTGTGGACCATCGTCAACGTCGAGGAATGGTCGATCGAGCGGCCGATGCCGCGCATGGTGCTCTCGCCTCCGCTCGGGCAGCCGCTGCTTCCCGACCTGCCCAACTGGGCCTGGCACGAGTACGGCATGCGGGTCGGCTTCTGGCGCTTCGTCGAGGTACTGAAGCGATTCCAGGTAAAGGCAACCCTGGCCATCAACGGTTCGGTGTGCGAGAGCTACCCCCGCGTCGCCAAGGCGGCGCTCGACGCGGGCTGGGAGTTCATGGGCCACGGCTACCTCCAGCGCCCCATGCACCATGTCGAAGACCAGAAGAAGAACATTCTCGATACCGTGGAGGCGATCAAGGCCTTCACCGGCAAGGCACCCCGCGGCTGGGAGAGCCCGGGGCTCACCGAGACCTACGACACCATCGACTGGCTCGCCGAGGCGGGCATCGAGTATGTCGCCGACTGGGTGCTCGACGACCAGCCCTGCGTCATCCGCACCGCGACCCGGCCGGTGGTGTCGATCCCGTACACGGTGGAGATGAACGACATCGCCATGATGGTGCTGCAGAACCACCCCTCCTCGGAGTGGCTGCGCCGCGGCATCGACCAGTTCGAGCGCCTCTATGCCGAGGGCGAGGAGAGCGCGCGCGTCATGGCGATCAGCGTGCACCCGTACATCACCGGCGTGCCGCACCGCATCGCGTACCTCGAGCGGCTCTACGAGCACATCGTGCAGCGCCCGGGGGTGCTGCTGTGGACGGGAGAACAGATCCTTGACTGGTATACCGGAACGCAAAGAGCTCTGGGCGCGCGCTGAGGCGCTGCTGCCGGCGCTGAAGGAGCGCGCCGCGCGCTGCGAGGAGCTGCGCCGCCTCCCCGAGGAGACGCTGCGCGACTTCCACCAGTCGGGGCTCCTCCGCATCCACCAGCCGCGGCGGCTGGGCGGCGCCGAGCTCGCCTTCGCCGACGTGGTCGAGTTCGCCGCGCTCTTCTCGCGCGCGTGCGCCTCGAGCGCCTGGAACTGGGTCAACTTCGCCGCGCACCACATGATGCTCGGCATGTTCCCGCCGCGCGCGCAGGAGGAGATCTGGGGTGCCTCGCGCGACGCGCTCATCGCCTCCTCGTTCGTCTTTCCCGCCGGCAAGGCGCGCAAGGTGAAGGACGGCTACCTCCTGTCGGGGCGCTGGCCGTTCTCGAGCGGCGTCGACCCGAGCGAATGGAACATGCTCGCGGGCCTGGCGCGGCTGGACGACCACGCGCCGCCCGAGCAGCGCGTGTTCCTGCTGCACCGCTCGCAATACAAGGTGATCGACACCTGGCTCGCCGGCGGGCTGCGCGGCACCGGCAGCAACGACGTCGAGGCGAGCGAGCAGTTCGTGCCCGAGCACATGACGCTCGCGGTCGCCGACACCAAGGGCGGTCCGACGCCGGGCAGCGCGCTGAATCCCGGGCCGCTCTACCGGATGCCGGTGTTCGCGCTGTTTCCCTACATGCTCTCCGGCGTGGCGCTGGGCATCGCCGAGGGACTGATCGACGAGTTTGCTTCTCAGACAAAGGAAAAAATGGGGAGGATGACCGGCACGCGCATCGCCGAGATCCAGAGCACGCAGATCCGCCTGGGCGAGGCGAGCGCCTTCGCGCGCGCCTCGCGCCTGGTGCAGCTCGCGAATTGCACGGAAGCCGAGGCCTTCGTTGCCGGGGGAATCGTTCCCGGGAACCTGGTGAAGGCCCGCTATCGGCTGGAGGGCGCGTGGGCGGTGGAATGGGCGCTGCGCGCGGTGGATGTAATGTTCGGCCTCGCCGGGGCGGGCGGATTGTACGAATCGGGACACGCCGCGCGCGCCTTCCGGGACGCGCACGCGGTCAAGCAGCATTTCTCCTTCAATACCGACATCGCCGGCACCACCTACGGCCGCGTCGCGCTCGGCCTGCCGAGCGACAATCCCACGCTGTAGAGGAGGCCGGGCGCAAATCCTGCTTCTTCTCCGGAACAAAGAATTTCTCTCAACGTTCCGGAAAAGGAGTGCAGGCATGAAAATTCGTACCATCGTTGCTGCAACCAGTGCAGCGCTGTTCTCGCTCGGCGCCATCGCCGCCGGCGACGACAAGCAGAAACAGTCGGAAGGCAGCACCCCGAAGAAGAGCGCTCAGACCCAGTCTTCGGGCGCGGCGAGCGGCTCGAGCTCGACCCCGGCGGCGACCGAGAAGTCCTCCGGCGCCGCGGCCTCGGGTGCCACCTCGCAGGCGCAGAGCTCCGACCTCGTGAAGCAGGCGCAGCAGAAGCTCTCGCAGGCCGGCCACAAGGTCCAGGCCGACGGCGTGATGGGGCCCAAGACGCAAGCCGCCCTCAAGGAGTTCCAGCAGGCCAAGGGCATCGAGGCGAGCGGCGACCTGAACAAGGACACCCTCGCGGCGCTCGGCGTGAGCGGCGAAGTGACGACCGGCTCGGCCGCGATCGGCGGCTCGGCCTCGGGCGAGGCGAAGTCCTCGGGCTCCGCGGGCGCCGGTGCGTCCTCGGGCCAGTCGCAGCCCCCGGCCTCGTCCGGCGAGTCGCAGCAGCCCGCGGCGAAGCCGGAAGGTCAATCGAGCGAGAAGTCGAAGTAGTAGCCCGCCCGGCGGGTTGCCCCGGAAGCGGAGAGCGAGCGCTCTCCGCTTTTTTTTTGGCACAATGGTTGCAGAAAGCGAAGCGGATGCAGCCGGGCGCCGACATCGAAGTGCTGCTGCGCGGAGAAGAGCGCGCGAAGCTGCCGCTCGCGCGCCAGATCCTGCTCTACCTCGATCCCTTCGCGCTGTTCATGGACGCCTCGCGCGGACCGCGCCAGGCGCGCGAGCGCGCGCTGCGCTACAACCGCGCCATGCGCTGGATGCTCGTGCCCTACCTGCGGCGCTGGGGCTTGATCGCGATGCTCCTGTTCCTCGGGATCGTGCCCACCGAGGCGCTCGCCGCCCAGAGCCCTATCTTCATCATCCCGACCGCGGCCATCGCGCTCGGCTGCTGCATCGCCCTCGCGATCACCGCCCTGACCGCCGCGGTCTATCTCTTGCTTGGATCCTCCGGTAGCACCCCTAACTAAGGAGGGATCTATGCGAGTGAGCGAAGCGATGAGCCGCGACGTGCGCCTGGCGAACCCCGGCCAGAGCATCCGCGACGTGGCGAAGGTCATGGCGGAAATCGATGCCGGCTCGATGCCGGTGCAGGAGAACGACCGCCTGGTCGGCATGATCACCGATCGCGATATCGCCATCCGCGCGGTGGCGCAGGGCAAGGGTCCCGACACCCCGGTGCGCGACGTGATGAGCACCGAGCAGGTGCTGTACTGCTACGACGACGAGGAGCTCGAGCACGTGGCGAAGAATATGGGCGACCAGCGCGTGCGCAGGCTGCCCGTCGTCAACCGCGAGAAGCGCCTGGTGGGCATCGTCTCCCTCGGCGACGTCGCAACCAACGAGAAGAAGGCGGCCACCAAGGCGGTGAGCGGCGTCTCGCGCGAGGGGGGGCCGCATAGCCAAAGCGCTCGCCTCTAGTTTCCTGCTGGTGCTCGCCGCCTGCGCGACCTCGCCGCCGGACGTCCCGGCGGCGAAGGCCTCGTGGCAGGGCGCGTCCTACGACGACGTCGTCCTCCTGTGGGGCGCGCCCGCGCGCAGCACCACGCTCTCGGACGGGCGCGCGGCGCATACCTGGACGAGCGAGGTCAACACCTCGCGCGGCCAGTTCTATCCCTCGGTCGGCATCTTCGGCGGCAGCGGCAACGTCGGCGTCGGGGTCGGCGTGGGCACCAGCATGCCGTTCGGGTCCGAGCTCAAGCGCTGCGAGCGCACGCTGGTCTTCGCCGAGGGCAGGGTCGCCGAGCAGACCTGGACCGGCCCCGACGAATACTGCGACACCTTCAGGAAACGCTGATCGTCCGCCCTTGCGGCGGGGGGGCGGTTTTACCGGCCGTGGAAACAGGAGGCGGGAAGCCCGAAATGGGTCAAATTTGACCCATTCCCAAAACCTCGCTACTCCTTGAAGCCGATCGCGGTGACCACGCGGCTCCACTTCGCCTGCTCGGAAGCGAGGAAGCTCGCGTAGTCCTCGGGCGTGCCCGGCGAGGCGACGCCGCTCACCTTGGCGTACTGCTCGACGAGCGCCGGGCTGCGCAGCGCGGCCGTGGCCGCGGCGTGGATGCGCTTGCGCACCTCGGCCGGGGTGGCGGCGGGCGCGACCAGGCCGTACCAGTTGTCGGAGGTGACATTCGGATAGCCGGCTTCCGCGGTGGTCGGCACGTCGGGCAGCGTCTGGGTGCGCTTCGCGCTGGTGATGGCGAGCGCCTTCAGCTTGCCCGAACGGATGTGGCCGAGCAGGATCGGCACGTCGAAGATGCCCATCTGCACCTGGCCGCCGATGAGGTCGGTCACCGCCGGCGCGGCGCCCTTGTAGGGGATGTGCACCAGGTCGATCTTCGCTTCGGCCTTGAGCAGCTCCCCGGCGAGGTGCGTGATGCTGCCCGAGCCCGCGGAGCCGAAATTCACCTTGCCGGGGTTGGCCTTGGCGTAGGCGATGAGCTGCGCGAGGCTGCTCACCGGCAGCGCAGGATGCACCGCGAGCACCTCCGGCACGCGCACCACCACGGTGATCAGCGCCAGGTCCTTCTTCACGTCGTAGGGCATCCTGGAAAGCGAGAAGGGCGCGATCGACACCGTGGAGGCGCTGTTCAGCGCGAGCGTGTAGCCGTCGGGCGCCGCCTTCGCCGCGCGGTCCACGCCGAGCACGCCGCCGACGCCGCCGACGTTCTCGACGATCACCGGCTGGCCGAGGTTCTCCGACATGCCCTGGGCCAGCGTGCGGCCGAAGATGTCGGCCGGTCCGCCGGCGGGGAAGGGCACGATGACCTTCACCGGCTTGGACGGATAGGCCTGCGCGTGGGCGAGCAGGGGAGCGAACAGCAGCGCGGCGAGAAGCTTTCTCACGTTTTCTCCTTAGTCACAGCGAACGGTCATGCCGCCGTCGACGACGATCTCCGTCCCGGTGACGAAGCGCGCCTCGTCGGAGGCGAGGAAAAGCGCGGCGTTGGCCGTGTCGCGGCCGTCGCCGGCGAAGCCCAGCGGAATGCGCTCGACGCGCTGCCTGAGCAGCGCCTCGACGTCGTCGCCGGCGCGCTGGCGCGCAAGGCGCGCCTCCACCATCGGCGTGTGCAGCTGGCCCGGCACCACGGTGTTGACCCGGATGCCCTTGGGGGCGACCTGCACCGCGAGCGCGCGCGAGAACTGGATCACGCCCGCCTTGGAGGCGGAATA
>CBDDRQ010000035.1:0-14266 GCA_965233125.1 uncultured bacterium | reverse complement strand
GAGTACGAGACGCGGCGGCGAAAGCCGCTCTCGTCCCAGAACACGAAGGCGTCGCCGCGGTCGCCGCGGCGCATCATGTTCTCGGCGATGTTGAGCCGCGCCTCGGGGAACCACTTCGCGCCGGGCATCTTGTCGCCGTCGGCGAGGACGGTCGAGCCCTTGCGCGAGGCGATCACCCCGCAGAACTCCCACACGTCGGACCAGAACTCCTCGGGCTGTTCGATCGACCAGCGGTAGAAGTCGGGGTAGCTGTTCAGGTCGAGGTGGCGCTTGCGCACCACCTGGCGCGCGAATTGCGTGAGGCTCGCCTGCTCGAGGGCTTCCTCCGACGGGGTCCACAGCGCTTTCATGGGCATTTCGCTAGGATGGGCCGCCGATTATAGTGAACCCCGAGTTGCGCTCCGCCGTTTCCAGCCTGCACCGCCTCGCGGAGGCCGACGCCGTCGGCCGGCTGCGCGCCCTGCAGCCCCCGCCCGAGGTCTCGGCGCGCATCCACCTGCGGGCGTTTCGCCTGGCCGAGCGCGCCCGCGCCGCGCCGCCGGGGGCGCTCTCGGCCGAGTCCTTCCTGCGCCACTACGGCCTGTCGACCCGGGAGGGGGTGGCGCTGATGTGCGTCGCCGAGGCGCTGCTGCGCATCCCGGACGCCGCGACCGCGGACGCCCTCCTGCGGGAAAAGCTCTCCGCCGGCGCCTGGAGCAGCGCGAGCGCCGCGGACTGGGCGCTGCTGCTCACCGGCACGCTCGCCCGCTGGCACGACGACCCCGATGCCGGCCGGCTGAAGCGCCTGGTCGCCCGCCTGGGCGAGCCGGTGGTGCGCACGGCCGTGCGCCAGGCGATGCGCATCCTCGCCGAGCAGTTCGTGCTCGCCGAGACCATCGCGGGCGCCGTGGCGCGCGCCGGCGAGCGCGCGCCCTACCGCTTCTCCTTCGACATGCTGGGCGAGGGGGCGCGCACCGCGGAGGATGCGGACAAGTATTTCGATTCGTACCTGCACGCCCTGCGGACGGTCGAGCCGCCGCACGCGCTTTCCGTAAAGCTCTCGGCGCTGCATCCGCGCTTCGAGGAGGCGAAGCGCGCTCGCGTGTTCTCCGAGCTTTTGCCGAAACTGCGGCACCTGGGAAGAACTGCCGCCGGGCGCGGCGTCGGCCTGACCATCGACGCCGAGGAGTCCGAGCGGCTCGAGCTGACCCTCGACCTTCATGAAGCATTGACAAGAGAGCATCCGGCGGGGCTCGCGGTCCAGGCTTATCAGAAACGCGCGCTCGCGGTGTGCGATTGGCTGGTGGCGCTGGGCCGCTCGGCGAAGCGCCGCTTGCCGATCCGCCTGGTGAAGGGCGCGTACTGGGACAGCGAGGTGAAGCGCGCGCAGCAGCTCGGCATGTCCGACTATCCCGTCTTTACGCGCAAGGCTGCCACCGATGTCTCCTATATTGCCTGTGCATCCGTCCTGCTGCGCGCGCCGGAGGCGATCTATCCGGCGTTCGCGACCCACAATTGCCGGACGGTCGCGACCATCCTGGAAATCGCGGAGGCGGATTTCGAGTTCCAGAAGCTGCACGGGATGGGCGACGCCTTGTACGACGTCCTCCTCGCCGAGCGCAACGTGCCGGTGCGCGTCTATGCGCCGGTGGGAAGCTTCAACGAGCTCCTGCCCTACCTCGTGCGCCGGCTCCTCGAGAACGGCGCCAACACCTCATTCGTGCACCAGATCGCCGACCCCGACGTGCCGCTCGAGGCGCTGGTCGCCGATCCGCTCGCGGCGCTGCCCGAGCCCTATGCGCCCGACCCGCGCATACCGCTGCCACGCCACCTCTATCCCGATCGCCTCAACTCGATCGGCCTCGACCTCTCTCGCCGCGACGTCCTCGACGCCGTTCGACAGAGGATCAACGCCGACAGAGCTCTTCCGGCAGCAGAAAAAACCTCTTCGAAAACCCTGGATGCCGCGATCGGCCGCGCTGCCGCGGCCTTCGAGTCCTGGTCGCGCACGCCGGCGGCGAAGCGCGCCCTGTGCCTCGAGCGCGCCGCCGACGCGCTGGAAGAGCGCATGCTCGAGCTCGTCTCGCTCATCGTGCGCGAGGGCAGTCGCACCTACGCCGACGCGGTCTCGGAAATCAGGGAAGCGGCCGACTTCTGCCGCTACTACGCGCTGCAGGCCCGCAAGACCGCGGCGCCGCTCGCCCTCGCCGGACCGGCGGGCGAGAGGAACGAGCTCAGCCTGCACGGGCGCGGCGTCTTCGCCTGCATCAGCCCGTGGAACTTCCCGCTCGCCATCTTCACCGGCCAGGTGGCGGCGGCTCTAGCGGCCGGCAACAGCGTGGTCGCGAAGCCGGCCGAGCAGACGCCTCGCATTGCTCTTCGAGCAGTTTCGATTTTTCATGAAGCCGGCGTCCCGCAAGACGTCGTGGCCTGCGCCGTCGGCGACGGCGAGGCCGTGGGCGCGCCGCTCGTCGCCGACCCGAGGATCGCCGGGGTCGCCTTTACCGGCTCGGTCGAGACCGCGAAGCGCATCAACGCGTCGCTGGCGAGGCGCGAGGGCCCCATCGTGCCGCTCATCGCCGAGACCGGCGGGGTCAACGCCATGATCGTCGACGCCTCGGCGCTCCCGGAGCAGGTGGTGGACGATGTCGTGGCGTCCGCCTTCCAGAGCGCCGGCCAGCGCTGCTCGGCGCAGCGCATCCTCTTCGTCGACGAAGGCGTCGCGCCGCGCATCCTGCGCCTCATCGGCGGCGCGCTCGCCGAGCTCAAGGTCGGCGACCCCGCCGAGCCCGACACCGACGTCGGCCCGGTGATCGACGCGGCGGCCCACACCGCCCTCGCCGCCCACATCGCCGGACTATCCGGCCATGGACGGAAGCTCGGGGAAGCCCAGAATGGGTCAAATTTGACCCATCTTCATTTCATCGCCCCGGTGGCGTTCCAGCTGCCGCTCGAGCAGCTGCCGCGCACCGAGGTGTTCGGCCCGGTCCTGCACGTCTGCACCTATCGCAGGCAGGACCTCGGCGACGTGCTCGACTGGCTGCGCGGCACCGGCTATGGCCTGACGCTGGGCATCCACAGCCGCATCCAGAGCTTCGTCGACGAGGTGGTCGCGGGCGCAAGCGTCGGCAACATCTACGTCAACCGCAGCATGATCGGCGCCGTGGTCGGCGTGCAGCCCTTCGGCGGCGAAGGCCTCTCGGGCACCGGCCCGAAGGCCGGTGGCCCGCACTACCTCCTGCGCTTCGCCACCGAAAGGACGCTGACGGTGAACACCGCCGCCGTCGGCGGCGTCACGGAGCTGCTCGGCGGGGAGAGCTAGAGCCTCCTGGAATCGTAGGCCCAGTGCAGCAGCGCCTGGCGCTGGCGCGGCCGGCAGAGGAGGTTGCCGCGCATGCAATGCTTGCGCAGCTGCGCGATGTGCCGGCGCACCGCGCGCCAGCGCGCGATCTGGCGCGCGTCGTCGGGGTGGCGCCGTCCCAGGTAGTAGCGGCAGTACCACTGGAACCAGCCGCGCGGATCGTCGGGGTGGATCCAGCCCTTCTCGCGCCAGACCGAGAGCGGCTGCGAGGCGCGCACGCTGAAGAAGTTGAGCTTCGCGTCGTGGCGTCCGGGCGAGAGCTTCGCGCGGCGGAACCATGCCGCGGGAAACTCCTTGCGGCAGTCGGTCATGTACCTGCCGCCGAAGACGCCGAGTGCGAGCATCTCGCGCGGCGTGAGTTCCGGCTTGAAGTCCGGATGGAAGTTCCTGCCCGCCGGCTCGGCAAGGAAGTAGCGGTAGCCGCGCTGCATGCGGTCCTCGACCGTGATGCGGCGCCTCATTCCTTCGGCTTCTGCACCGTCCGGTGATGCGGCCGGGTGAGGAACTCCGGCTTCAGCGTCTCGTCGAGCTGCTGCCTGGTCATCAGCCCTTTGCCGAGCACCAGGTCGTAGACCTTCTCGCCGGTCGCGAGCGCCTCCTGCGCGATGGCCGTGGACGCGGCATAGCCGAGGTAGGGCGTGAGCGCGGTGACGAGCGCGGTCGACTCGTCGAGGAGGCGCCGCGCGCGGGCGCGGTTGGCGCTGATGCCCTTGACGCAGCGCTCGGCGAGCGTGCGGCAGCCGGCGGCGAGGTGCTGCAGGCTCTCGAACAGGCTGTGGGCGATGATCGGCTCGAAGGCGTTCAACTGCAGCTGCCCGGCCTCCGCCGCCATGGTGACGGTGATGTCGTTGCCGATCACCTCGAAGGCGATCTGGTTCACCACCTCCGGGATCACCGGGTTCACCTTGCCCGGCATGATGGAGCTGCCCGCCTGCACCGCGGGCAGCGCGATCTCGCCGATGCCGGCGCGCGGGCCGCTCGAGAGCAGGCGCAGGTCGTTGCACACCTTGGAGAGCTTGACCGCGATGCGCTTGAGCACGCCGGAGAGCTGCACGAACGAGCCGGCGTCCTGCGTCGCCTCGACGAGGTTGGGCGAGACGATGAAATCGACGCCCGAGATCTCCGAGAGGCGCCGGGTCACGAGCGGCGCGTAGTCGGGGTGCGCGTTGATGCCGGTGCCGATGGCGGTGGCGCCGAGGTTGATCTCGCGGATCAGCGCGCCGGCCTCCGCGAGGCGCTGCTCGTCCTCGCCCAGCATCACCGCGTAGGTCGAGAACTCCTGGCCCAGGGTCATCGGCACCGCGTCCTGGAGCTGCGTGCGCCCGACCTTCAGGACGTCGTCGAATTCCGCAGCCTTCTGCTGAAAAGAGATTTTCAGATGATTCATCTCCACGAGCAGCCGCCGGATCGCGAAGTGGAGCGCGAGCTTGACCGCGGTCGGGTAGACGTCGTTGGTGCTCTGCGAGAGGTTCACGTGGTCGAGGGGGTGCAGGTGCTGGTACTCGCCCCGCCCGTGCCCCATGAGCTCGAGCGCGCGGTTGCAGATCACCTCGTTGGCGTTCATGTTGGACGAGGTGCCGGCGCCGCCCTGGATGACGTCCACCACGAACTCCGCGAAGAGCTTGCCCTCGCGCACTTCCTCGCAGGCGAGGCGGATCGCCACGGCGCGCTTCTCCTCCAGCAGCCCGAGCTCGCTGTTGGCGATCGCGGCGGCCTGCTTGACGCAGGCGAGCGCGCACACGAGGTCGGGGTAGATGGAGATCGGCAGGCCGGTGATGGCGAAGTTCTCCAGCGCCCGCAGGGTGTGGATGCCGTAGTAGGCGTCGGCGGGCACGGCCCGATCGCCCAGCAGGTCGTGCTCGATGCGCACGGGCTGCGTCATGGGGGCATTCTGGCACTATCATTTGGCCAATGGACGAGCTGGACTTCAGCAAGCCGGCGGGCAAGCCGGCCGCGCCCGCGGCGCCCCCGGTCAGCCTCGCCGCGGCGCTCGACTTCTTCCGCACCGCGGGCGTCGCCGAGAACGTCGACACCGGCACCAACATCTTCGTCGAGGACGAGAAATCGGGCCTGTTCTCCTTCGGCAAGAGCCGCAAGATGTACCTGCTGCTCGAGGGCGAGGTGAACCTGATCGCCGCCAACAAGCTGATCGGCGTGGTCAGGGCGGGGGAGATCTTCGGCGAGATGGCGGCGATCAGCGAGTCCCCGCGCGCCGCCACCGCGGTGGCCAAGGTGCCCTGCCGGCTGATCTCGATGGACGACAAGGGCTTCCATGCCGCGCTGAAAGCCAAGCCCGACTTCGCGCTGACGCTCCTCGGGATGATGATCAACCGCCTGCGCGGCATGCTCGCGCGCATGCAAAGCCCGGCGTCGCTCTCGGAGGCGAAGAAGGAGTCGCGCGTGTTCGACAAGGGCCTGCTCGCCGCGCTCGCGAAGGGCCTGGGGCCGACCAACGCCGCGAAATACGAGAAGGGCAAGACCATCATGACCGAGGGCCAGGCCGGCGCCATGATGTACGTGGTGCTGGAAGGCCGCGTGGCGGTGAGCATCCAGGGCCGGGTGGTCGAGCGAGTCGGCGTGGGCGGGGTGCTGGGCGAGATGGCGCTGGTGGACCAGTCGCCGCGCGCCGCGACCGCGCTGGCCGAGGTCGACAGCCTGCTCCTGACCCTCAACCGCGGCGTGTTCCTGCAGCTCGTGAAGACCCAGCCCGAGTTCGGCGTGGCGCTGCTCGCCGCCGCCGCCGAGCGGGTGCGCTTCATGGCCTCGCGCTAGGCGCCCATGATCTCCATCCGCGACCTGAGCAAGTGGTACGGCAGCTTCCAGGTCCTCGCCGAGTGCTCGACCGAGGTCGCCAAGGGCGAGGTGGTCGTGGTGTGCGGGCCCTCGGGCAGCGGCAAGTCCACCCTCATCAAGTGCGTGAACGGCCTCGAGCCCTTCCAGAAGGGCGAGGTCCGCGTCGACAGCATCTCGGTGGGCGATCCGAAGACCAACCTGCCCAAGCTGCGCTCGCGCGTGGGCATGGTGTTCCAGCACTTCGAGCTTTTCCCGCACATGAGCGTCACCGAGAACCTGACGCTCGGCCAGACGAAAGTGCTCGGCCGCACCAGGGAGGCCGCCACCGAAAAGGCGCACAAGCTGCTCGAGCGCGTCGGCCTCACGGACCACAAGGACAAGTACCCCGGCCAGCTCTCCGGCGGCCAGCAGCAGCGGGTGGCGATCGCGCGCGCGCTGTCGATGGACCCGATCGCCATGCTCTTCGACGAGCCGACCTCCGCGCTCGACCCCGAGATGATCAACGAGGTGCTCGACGTGATGGTCGAGCTCGCCCAGGAAGGCATGACCATGATGGTGGTGACCCACGAGATGGGCTTCGCGCGCAAGGTCGCGCACCGCGTCATCTTCATGGACCAGGGCCGCATCGTCGAGGACGCGAAGAAGGAGGACTTCTTCGGCAAGCCGCGCTCCGACCGCGCGCAGCTCTTCCTCTCGAAGATCCTGCACCACTAAGCTACTTCTTCAAAGCCGACTCCGGAATCTTGTAGTCGGGATAGCGCTTGCGGAACGCCTCGAGCGCCTTGTCCGCTTCCTCGTGCTTGCCCGCCTTGCGCAGTTCCGCGATGCGCTCGAGCCATTTCTCCGGCGGCTCGGCCGATTGCCCGGCGACCTTGCCGAGAGATCGATCCGCCCTCGCCGCTTCTGGCGCACGTGCGCCCGCGGCCGGCGCCGACTCGCGCGCGCGCTCCTCCATCCTCGAGGCGGCAACCGGCGGCGCGGCTGGTGGCGCGGCTTGTGGCGCGGCCTGCATCTCGGTCTTCTTCTCCGCCAGCACGTCCTTCGGCGCTTCGGGCGCCGGGGCCGAGGCAATGTAGCCGTCGGGATCGGGGCGCTCGAGCTGCACGTGCCAGGTCACCGCCACCGACAGCATGATGATCGCCGCGGCGGCGACCGGGAAATACCAGCGGCGCCGGCCGGCGGGCGGCACGAGCGGCGCGGGATGCACGTGGACGGCGCGGCGCGAGGCGGCGAGGATGGCCTCGTCGACAGCGCGCGGCGGCTCCTCCGCGCCGAGCTCGCGGTAGCGTTCCGAGATCTTTTTGTCTTCAGTCATCCACGGCTGCCTTCAGCTTCGCGAGCGCATAGCGCAGGCGGCTTTTCGCCGCCTCCTCGCCCGCGCCGGTCGCCTGCGCGATCTGCGCCACGCTCATGCCGGCTTCCTCGTGCAGCAGGAAGGCCTCGCGCTGCGCCGGCGGCAGCGCTTCCAGGGCCCTGGCGAAGCGCTGCAGGCCTTGCCTGGCTTCGGCCTGCCTTTCGGGGTTGGGGCTGTTCCCCTCGACCTCCACGTTCTCAAGATCAACCACCGAAAGACCCTTGCGGCGCCAGTGGTCGATGAGGCGGTTGTGGGCGATAGAGTAGAGCCAGGTGGTGAAGCGCGCCGTCGGCGCGTAGCGGTCGCGCGCCTCGATGACGCGCATCCAGACGTCCTGGAACAGCTCTTCGGCCATGCCGCGCTCCTTCACGCTGCGCAGCACGAAGCGGAAGAGCCGCGCGCGGTGGCGAGCGTAGAGGGTCTCGAAAGCGCCGGCGTTGCCATCGCGGTAAGCGATCATGAGCTCTTCGTCGGCGCCCTCCACGCCGCGCAGTCTACCCCCGCGGATCGGGCACGAAGCCCGGGACCAAGCCCAGAGCAAGAATCCCTCCCACCAGTGCTTTCATGACGTTCTCCTTTCAAAGGAGTGAAACGCAGGCGCGGCGCAAAGGGGTTAAGGTGATCTTTTCGCGCGCGAGCGCGTACAATCCGCGGCTTTTCCCTCCAGCGGCGAGCAATGAAAAACGGCAAAGCGTTCCCGATCCCGGTCAAGGCGAAGTACTCGTGCGACAAGTGTCCCGCCTACTGCTGCAGCTATCCGGAGATCGAGGTGACGCCGCGCGACATCGAGCGCCTGGCGCGCCACTTCGGCCTCGCCTACGAGCAGGCCGAGGAGCGGCTGACGAAGTTCGATCCGAAGGAGAAGGTGCGCCTGCTACGCCACCAGAAGGACACCGTGTTCGACTCGGTGTGCGCGCTGCTCGACCAGAAGACGCGCCGCTGCAGCGTCTATCACGCGCGCCCCGGCGTGTGCCGCGAGTACCCCGACAGCAATCGCTGCGGCTACTACGAGTTCCTGAAGTTCGAGCGCGCCCACCAGGACGACCCGGAGTTCATCGCGCTCACGTGACCTGAGCTTTGCGCGCCTTTTCCCGGATCGCCGACAGCGTGGTCGCCGGCGTGATGGCGTCCGGGTCGATGCGCAGCTCGATCAGCGCAGGCTTCCCCGAGCCCGAAGCGCGCTCGAAGGCGGGGACGAAATCCTCGGTACGCTCGACCGTCTCGCCGTGCCCGCCGAAGGCGCGCGCATAGGCGGCGAAGTCCGGGTTCGCGAGGCCGGTGCCGAACACCCGTCCCGGGTACTCGCGCTCCTGGTGCATGCGGATGGTGCCGTACTGGCCGTTGTTCACCACCAGCGCGACGAACGCCGCGCCGTACTGCACCGCCGTCGCGAGCTCCTGCCCGTTCATGAGGAAGTCGCCGTCGCCGCAGACCGCGAGCACCGGGCGTTCCGGATGCACGAGCTTCGCCGCCACCGCCGCCGGGAAGCCGTAGCCCATCGAGCCGTTGCTCGGCCCGAGCTGGGTGCGGAAGCCCTTGTAGCGGAAATGCCGGTGCAGCCAGCCGGCGAAGTTGCCCGCGCCGCCGGCGACGATCGTGTCATCGGGCAGATGATCCGAGAGCCAGCGGATGACCTCGCCGTAGTGCAGCGTCCCCGGCATCGGCTGCGGCTTGGTCCATTCCAGGTAATTCTCGCGAAGGGAACGAGTCTCGGCGGCCCATGCGGCGTTCGTTACCGTGATGCTTTCAAGAGCGGCAACGAACTGCGCATAGCCGGCATTGATGGCGAGCGCCGGGCGGTAGACGCTTCCCAGCTCCTCGGCGCCCGCGTGCACGTGCACGAGCGTCTGCCGCGGCAGCGGCGCCTCGACGAGCGTGTAGGCGCTGGTGGTCATCTCGCCCAGGCGCGCGCCGATGACGAGCAGCACGTCGGCCTCGCGCACGCGGGCGGCGAGCTTCGGGTTGATGCCGATGCCCACGTCGCCGGCGTAGCTCGGGCTGCGGTTGTCGAAGAGGTCCTGGCAGCGGAACGAGGTCCCGGCCGGCAGGCCCGCGCGCTCGATCCACGCCTGCAGCTTTCGCGTCGTCTCGCCGTCCCAGCCGCCGCCGCCGAGGAGGACGAAGGGTTTTGTCGCCTTTTCAAGAAGCTCCTTTAGGGAGTGCATTTCTTGAAAAGACGGGGCGGGCCTGATCCGGTGCGCCTTGGGCACGTCGGCCACGGCGGCCTTGGCGAAGAGCGTGTCTTCGGGCAGCGCCAGCACGACCGGGCCGGGGCGGCCCGCCATCGCGGTGTGGAAGGCGCGGCTCACGTATTCGGGGATGCGCTCGACGCGGTCGATCTGCGCCACCCACTTCGCCATCTGGCCGTACATGCGCCGGTAGTCCATCTCCTGGAACGCCTCGCGCCCGGCGAAGTCGTTGGGCACCTGGCCGATGAACACCACCATGGGCGTCGAGTCCTGGAACGCCGTGTGCACGCCGATCGCGCCGTTGGTGGCGCCCGGCCCGCGCGTCACGAAGAGCACGCCGGGCTCGCCGGTGAGCTTGCCGCTCGCCTCGGCCATGTAGGAGGCGCCGCCCTCCTGGCGGCAGACGACGAACTGCAGGCGGTCCTTCGCGTCGTGCAGGCCGTCGAGCACCGGCAGGTAGCTCTCGCCGGGAACGCCGAAGGCGTGGCGCACCCCCTGCGCGAGCAGCGCGTCGGCGAGGATCCTGCCGCCGTGGCGCGTCTTCAGGTCGCTCTTCACGCCTCGGCCTTCTCGAGGGCCGCGCGCAGCCGCGTGCAGCACTCGGCGACCGCGGCGTTGGCGGTGTCGAGCGCGCCGCCGAACAGGATGAAGCCGTGGACCATGTCGGCGTACTCGCGGTACTCGACCGCGACGCCCGCGGCCGAGAGCTTCTCGGCGTAGGCGCGCCCTTCGTCGAGCAGGGGATCGAAGCCCGCGGTGAGCACGTACGCCGGCGCGACGCCGCGATGGTCGGCGGCGAGCAGCGGCGAAGCGCGCCAGTCGGTCCAGTCCCTGGGATCGGGGAGGTAGCCGGCGCGGAAGAAGGCGATGCCATCCCTGGTGAGGAGGTAGCCCTCGCCGTTGCGGCTGTGCGAGTCGAACTCGCAGCGCTGGTCGGTCGCGGGATAGATGAGGAGCTGGAAGGCGAGGTCGTGCTTCCTCAGCTCGAGCGCGACCACCGCCGCGAGGTTGCCGCCGGCGCTGTCCCCGCCCACCGCGATGCGGCTCGCGTCGATCTTCAGCGGCCCGGGGTTGGAGAGCAGGTATTTCGTCGCGGCAACCGCGTCGTCGACCGCCGCGGGGAACGGATGCTCGGGCGCGAGGCGATAGTCGACCGAGAATACCGCGCAGCGCGCGCCGGCGGCGAGCTGGCGGCACAGCACGTCGTGCGTGTCGAGGTCGCCGATCGTCCAGCCCCCGCCGTGGAAGAAGACGAGCGCCGGCAGGACATCGCTCGACGGACGGTAGACGCGCACCGCGATCCGGTTGTCGAGAACCAGGAGCTTGACGTCGGGAACTTCGGGCGCCTTCGGCGCCAGCGCGGCGCGGGTGTCGCGGTAGATGCGCCGCGCGACGAAGGCGGGCACGGTGTGGTAGGGCGGCAGCGGCGAGCGCGCGACCCGCTCGAGCAATGCCTTCACTTGAGGATGTACCGTCATGGCGGTTACTTGACGGCCGCCAGCATTTTCTTCAGGCGATCCACGAAGAACGGCGCGCATTTCATGACGCGCGCCTCCTGCGCCTCCATCAGCGGCCGCGACTTCGCCAGGTACGCCTGCCAGTCGGGATCGGCCTGCATCGCGGCGCGGCACTTGTCGCGCTGGTCGAGGCTGTCGTAGGCCCACATGTGCACCACGGTGTTCAGGCCGCCGATCTCGGTCACGTAGTAGCCCACCATGTGCGGCAGGTGCCTGAGCTGCACGTGCATGCCGAGCTCCTGGTAGTTCCTGAAGTACTCCGGGGCGGAGCCGATCTTCAGCCGGTACATGCGCTCTTCGACGTACATCGCGGGGCTCTCCGAAAGGGTCCAGCGGTTATCCAGCGGGGGGCTTCGATTATAGTATCCGGGCGATGGACGACATCAACACGCTGCGGCGCATCCTCGGCGAGAACCGCGTGATCGCGGTGGTCGGGCTCTCGGCCGACTGGTTCCGCCCGAGCTACTTCGCCGCGAAGTACATGCAGGAGCACGGCTATCGCGTCATCCCGGTCAACCCGAAGTACGCCGAGATCCTCGGCGAGAAGTGCTATCCCTCGCTGCGCGCCATCCCCGAGAAGGTCGGCATCGTGGACGTGTTCCGCAAGACGCGCGACGTGCCGCCGGTCGCCGAGGAAGCCGTCGCGATCGGCGCCAGGGTGCTCTGGCAGCAGCTCGGCGTGAAGAACGAGCCGGCCGCCGCGGCGGCCCGCGCCGCCGGCCTGGAGACGGTCATGGACCGCTGCGTGAAGATCGAGCACGCGCGGCTCTTTGGCGGGCTGAACTGGGTGGGCGTCAACACGCGGGTGATCTCCGCGAAACGCCCCCGCTGGCTCGCGTACTGAGGTATCCTTTTGCCATGGGGAGGACTGCGCGGCTATTCGAAGGCCGGTTCGGGCGGCTGGTGCTGCTGGAGCTGGGCGCACGTGAGCCGGTCGCGGCACAGGCGGATCCCGCCATCGTGCTGCAGCAGGGGGCCGCCGACGTGGTGTTCCTCAATCCCGGCGAGATCCACATCGCGCTCGATGCCTCGCGGGTCCTGGTGCTGCACGCCGCCGGCCCCTGGCTGCGCGAGAGCTTCCCGGCGGTGTTCGCCGCCGAGGACGCCAAGCCCTTCCCGCAGCCGCGCGAGCCCATCACCGCGCGCATCCAGCAGCTCGCCGAGACGCTCGCGGTCGAGGTGCTGAACGACCGGTTCCTCTCGCCCGAGCGGCTGGAATTCATGCTGCAGGAGCTGCTGCTCTCGATCGTCGAGACCTACCTCGCGCGCCGGCGCGCGGCCTCGCCCCTGTGGCGCGGCTCGCGCTTCGAGGACACGCGCATCCGCCGCGCCATCCAGCTCCTGCGCGCGCACCCGAACAAGGACCTCAACATGGACGACCTGGCGAACCAGGTCGGCCTGTCGCGCTCGCGCTTCTACGATCTGTTCCAGGTCTGCACCGGGTTCTCGCCGCGCGCCTACCTCGACATGCTGTGCGTCGAGACGGCGATCTCGCGCCTCGCTTCCACGCGCGCGAAGATCGCCGAGGTGGCCGCCGAGCTCGGCTTCTCGGCGCAGAGCAACTTCACGCGCTTCTTCCTGAACCAGGTCGGCGTGCCGCCCTCGAAATACCGCCGCGCGGCAAACGCCGGCGAGCAGGCCGACGAGCCGCAGAGCGATCCGGACAGCCGCAGCAGTTAGGAATGGCCGACCGCAAGTTCGGCATCGAGACGCTCTGCCTGCACGCAGGGCAGATTCCCGACCCCGCCACCGGGGCGCGCGCGGCGCCGATCTACCAGACCACCTCGTTCGTGTTCGACTCCGCCGAGCACGCGGCGAGCCTGTTCAACCTCCAGACCTTCGGCAACGTCTACTCGCGCATCTCCAACCCGACGGTGGCGGTGTTCGAGGAGCGCATGGCGGCGGTCGAGGGCGCCCGCTCGGGGCTCGCCACCGCGACCGGCCAGGCGGCGGAGGTCACGGCGATCCTCACCCTGTGCAGCGGCGGCGACCACATCGTCTCGGCCTCGACGCTCTACGGCGGCACGCACACGCTGCTGCACGTCAACCTGAAGAAGCTGGGCATCGAAACGACCTTCGTCGACCCTGAACAGCCCGAGAACTTCAGGAAAGCGATAAAGCCCAGCACCAAGCTTCTCTACGCAGAGACGCTCGGCAACCCGCTCATCAACATCGTCGACATCGAGGCGCTGGCGAAGATCGCGCACGAGGCCGGGATCCCGCTCGTGCTCGACAACACCGTGCCCTCGCCCTACCTGTGCCGGCCGATCGAGTGGGGCGCGGACATCGTCGTGCACTCGGCCACCAAGTACATCGGCGGCCACGGCACCACCATGGGCGGGGTGATCGTCGAGTCGGGCAAGTTCGACTGGGGCAACGGCAAGTTCCCCGAGTTCACCTCGCCCTCGCCGGGCTACCACGGCGTCATCTTCCACGAGACCTTCGGCGACTTCGGCTACACCATGAAGGCGCGCATGGAGATCATGCGCACCTTCGGCCCCGCGCTCTCTCCCATGAACGCGTGGCTGCTGCTGCAGGGCCTGGAATCGCTGCACGTGCGCATGGAGCGCCACTGCGAGAACGCGCTCGCCGTGGCGAAGTTCCTCAAGGACCATCCGCGCGTCGCCTGGGTCAACTATCCCGGATTGCCCGACAACAAATATTTCTCTTTATCCAAGAAATATTTACCGAAGGGCGCCTCCGGCCTGCTCAACTTCGGCGTCAAGGGCGGCGCGAAGGCCGGCGAGCGCTTCATCGAGGCGGCGCAGTTCATGAGCCACCTCGCCAACATCGGCGACGCGAAGACGCTGGTCATCCACCCCGCCTCGACCACGCACCGGCAGATGAGCGAGGCCGACCAGGCGAAGGCCGGCGTCACCCCCGACATGGTCCGCGTCTCGGTGGGCATCGAGACGCTCGACGACATCCTCTGGGACCTCGATCAGGCGCTCGCGGCGGCCGCCAAGGTGTGAGGGACATCAAGGAACTCGAGGGGCTGCTCGCCGCGAAAACGCCCATCGTCGCCGTCGAGTCCCACGAGGAGCGCAAGGTCCTGCAGATGTTCGAGCGCTTC
>CBDDRQ010000034.1:0-4261 GCA_965233125.1 uncultured bacterium | reverse complement strand
CGTGCCGGGCTTCGAGGCCTTCGCCACGACGATGATGAAGCAGACCGTCCGCAACAAGGGCGTGGCGAGCATCGCCGAGCTTCGCGAGGCCTGCATCGTGGCCGAGGTGGAACTGATCGGCTGCCAGATGACGGTGGACCTGTTCGGGTACAGCCGCGAGGATTTCGTGCCCCAGGTCAAGGAATTCGTCGGCGCGGCGACTTTCCTGCCGATGGCGCGCGACGCCGACGTGAGTCTTTTCATATAGGACGTTCCTTTTAGGGGAGGAGGCAGCGTGAAGAACTCGTTACTGGCCCTGGCGGTCGCAGCAGCGCTCGTTCCGCTCGCGGCGCGCGCCACCGACGGATATTTCCCGCACGGACACGGCATGAAGGCGAAGGGCATGGGCGGTGCCGCGATGGCGATGACGGGCGATGCGCTCGCGGGCGCCGACAACCCCGCCGCCATGGTTTTCGTCGGCACCCGGATCGACGCCGGCATCGACTGGTTCAGGCCCGACCGTTCGGCCAAGCGCGAAGGCAGCGCGGGCGGCACCGGATTTCTCGACGGTTCCGCCGATGGCAACGAGAGGCAGAACTTCTTCGTGCCGGAGTTCGGTTACAACAAGATGCTGAGTCCCGATCTCTCGCTCGGGATCTCGGTGGTCGGCCATGGCGGCATGAACACCGACTATCCGACCGGGCAGCTCGATCAAGGCGTCTGCCAGATGGCCCCGCCGAGCGGCGTGCCGGCCAACCTGCTGTGCGGCTCCGGCAATCTCGGCGTCGATCTTGCGCAGCTCGTGTTTGCACCCACCCTTGCCTACAAGCTCTCGCCGAGCCATTCGGTCGGCGTCGCACCCCTTATCGGCTATCAGCGCTTCAAGGCCTACGGCCTGCAGCCTTTCGCGGCGATCTCCTCCGACCCGGCGAACCTGACGAATCGCGGCTACGACGACGCGTGGGGCCTCGGCCTGCGGGTCGGTTACTACGGCCGCCTCACGCCCGCCGTCGCGGTGGGCGCCGCGTACGCGACGAAGATCGACATGCAGGAGTTCGACAAGTACAAGGGCTTGTTCGCCGAGCGCGGGGACTTCGACATGCCGGAAAACTATGGTTTTGGGATTGCTTTCACTGCGACGCCGAAGCTGATGATCGCAGCCGACTATATGCGCATCAACTACAGCAAGGTCGCCTCGGTGGGTAACCCGAGCAACCAGCCGGGCTGCGCTCCCACTCTGCCCGCGGGCCCCGGCGTCGGCGCCGGATGCCTGGGCGCGAGCGGCTCGAGCATCGGCTTTGGCTGGGACGACGTGAACGTGATCAAGCTTGGAATCGAATACCACTGGGACAGCCGGCTCACGCTACGGACCGGCTACAACCACACGGACAATCCCATCCAGGCGCGCGACGTCACCTTCAACATCCTCGCTCCAGGCGTCGTGCAGGACCACGTCACGGCCGGATTCACTTACACGCTGCAGGGCGGCTCGGAAATCACCATGGCGTACATGCACGCCTTCGAGAAGTCGGTGTCCGGCCCGGCCACCAACCCGTACTTCAACGTCGGCGGCACGGAAACCATCACGCTGTCGGAGGACTCGCTCGGCATCGCCTGGGGCAGGAAGTTCTGAGGGGCTAGCGCAGCCCGAGCGCCTCGCGCGCGATGCCGTCGAGGAGCACCTCGACCTCCTTGAGGGCGGCCTTCGAAGCGGCGGAGCCCTCGGGGCGCCACGGGCGGCGGTAGGAGACATGCACCGTGCCCGGCTGCTGCGCCGTTGCGTAGACCGTCATGCCGTAGGGGCAGAGCGAGACGTTGGCCGCGTCCGCCTCCATGGTCTTGCGCGAGAGGGCCGCGCTGCAGAAGACGAGCGCCCGGGCATCGGCGTAGAGCTTGCGCGAGGAGCCGACGTCCTTGCCGGTGCGCTCGAGCATGCGGTTGACGTGCGACTCGTAGTCGATCACCAGCCCCCGGCCCTCGATGGCGAGCTTCAGGTCTTCGTGTACGTCTTCGAACTTGCCGGCCTTCGAATAGGTGACGATCGGATTCGGGTCTGCCATCGCTTTCTCCTTTTCAGTCGAGCCGGTCGGCCACCAGCTCGAGCAGGCTTTCCATCTTGCGGTCCCACTTGTAGTGAGCCTGGCCGTCGTCGAAGGTCAGGCGGCAGTTGGAGCAGCTGGTCGCGAGGCGCTGCGCGCCGGAGGCCTCCACCTGCTTCATCTTGATCTCGAAGGCGCGGTAGCGGTGTGCGTCCGCGCGGTGCAGGGTCACGACACCGCCGCCTCCGCCGCAGCACCAGTTGGCGTCGCCGGCCGGCGGCATCTCGCGCAGCTCGGCGCCGAGCGCGGCCAGCACCTCGCGCGGCGCAGAGGTGGCGCCGCCGCGACGCGAGACCTGGCAGGGATCGTGGAAGGTCACCGAGCCCGCCAGCGGCTTGAGCTTTAGCCGCCCCTCGCGCGCCGCCTCGGCCAGGAACTCCGCGATGTGCAGCACGCGGAACGGCAGCGGCTTGCCGTACATGTTCGCGCCCTGCCAGCGCATCGCGCCGTAGGCGTGGCCGCATTCGGGCAGCACCAGCGTCTTCGCCCCGCAGGCGATCGCCGCGTCGATGAGCTTCATGCTCATGTCGCGCTGCCAGGCGAGGTTTCCCGAGAAAAGGCCGAAGTTGGTCGCCTCGTAGCCGTCGGAGCGGAAGGTCCACGAGGCGCCCAGGTGGTTGAGGATGCGCGCCAGCGCGACGAGCGACTGCGGATACTTCATGAGCTCGATGGAGGACAGGGTGACAAGGAGGTCGGCTTCCGCAAGGTCGAGATGGATGTCGACCTCGTGCTCGTCCGACAGCCACTCGATGCGCTCCTTCAGCACCTTCGGCGTGGCGCCGAGCGGGCTGCCCTCGCGCGCGGCGCGCTCGGCCACCGCGTGCAGCTCGTGGGGCACCAGCCCGGCGGCGAACATGGCGTGGCGCGCCTGGGCGACGAGGCCGGCGATGTCGATGCCCATGGGACAGGCGAGCGTGCAGCGGCCGCACAGGGTGCAGGAGTCGTAGAGCAGCTCCTGCCATTCGCGCAGCTGCGCCGCGCTCACCGGCTTTTTCCTGTAGGCCCGCCTGAACGGCTCGAGCTTCCAGATCGGCGTGTACTGCGGGTCGCCGCTCGTCACGTAGAAGTGGCAGGCCTCCGCGCAGTGGCCGCAGCGGATGCACGACTCCATGTAGGTGGCCGCGGAGCGCGTCATGTCGCGCATGAACGCCTGCAGCGCCGCAGCGCCGCGTTCCGCGTCGGAGGCATCGCCCTGCTGGTCGTGGCGCACCGCGGGCTTCTTGATGGTGAAGCGCGGCGTGTCGAAATCGAGCTCGTTCATACCGCGGCTCCCTTGCGCGTGAAGTCCGCACCCGTGCGCCAGCGCGAGACGAAGACCAGCGCCGCATGCGCGAGCTTGCCGAACGGCAGCCACACGAGCAGCAGCTCCAGGCTGAGCAGATGGATCGCGAGGAGGACCGGCGCGGCGGGCGCGGGGATCAGCGCCATGCCGGTCAGCATCGGCGCCATGGTGACGCACCAGCTGAAGTAATCGTCGAAGCCCGACAGCAGCCGCAGCACGCCGTCGGTCAGGCGGCGCAGCAGCGCGATGAGCAGGCCGACGATCGTGACGCCGGCCGCCAGATAGAACAACGCGTTCGGCAGCGCCGGCCACGACACGCCGAGGTGGCGCTCGATGAACGCGATGTGGGGCGCGAAGCCGAAGACCACGAGCGCGAGGCCGATGTGGTACGCGTAGGCGTTGGCCATCGCCGCGCCGCGGACCTTCACGCCGCGCGGCGGCAGCATCTTGGCGAAGACGGCCCGCAGGCCGCCGGCGGCGAGATCGCGCCGGCGCGGCTCGGAATAGTCCGGGCGCAGCGGCCGGCGGAAGATCGCGTACAGGCGCCAGGCGAGGCCGAGAACGAATACCGTCGCCGAGAAAGCCAGCGCCGGGCCGCGCGCGAGCTCGAGCAGGCCCATCTACTTCAAAGCGCAGCCATCACGCGCTCGAGGCGCGAGCGCACCTCGGCGGCGATCGAGCCGATTTCGGGCCGTCCGACGAGCTGCAGGACCGCGTTCGGGTCCATGAACTCGACCACCGTCTTGCCGGTGTCGTCCGTGCGCACGATGACGTTGCAGGGCAGCAGCGCGCCGATCTGCGGCTCGATCTCGAGGGCGCGCGCGGCGAACTGCGGGTTGCAGGCGCCGAGGATCTTGTAGGGCGCCCGGTCCAGGTTGAGCTTCTTCTTCAGGGTCGCCGC
>CBDDRQ010000033.1:0-3425 GCA_965233125.1 uncultured bacterium | reverse complement strand
CAGGCAGTTTTGCGTATAGGTCTTCAGGTGCAGGAAATAGGCGCCCACCGGGCCGTAGCCGTCCTTGAAGCGCGCCAGCACGATGCGGTTCTCCATCTGCGTCATCTTCGCGCCGGCGTTGATCATGAGCCCGTAGGCGGAGGCGGAAGACCACGGCGCATACCAGGTGCGGCCGGAGCCTTCTCCCACGGAACGCGGCTTGAAGATGTTGGAGGCGCCGCCCGCGCCGCAGATCACGGTTTTGGACTTGAAGACGTGGTAGTTGCCGGTGCGCACGTTGAAGCCGACGGCGCCGGCCACCCGGTTCGGCTTGGCATCGTCCATCAGCAGGTGCGTGACGCAGATGCGGTTGAAGACCTTGTCCGCCGATTTCTTGGCGGCCTCGGCCACGATGGGCTTGTAGGACTCGCCGTGGATCATGATCTGCCATCGCCCTTCGCGCAGATAGCGCCCGGTTTTTGGGTCCTTCATGATGGGCAGGCCCCACTCCTCGAACTGATGCACCGTGGAGTCGACGTGGCGGGCCATGTCGAACAGCAGGTCTTCCCGCACCAGTCCCATCAGGTCGATGCGGGCGTAGCGGACATGGTCCTCCGGCTTGTTCTCGCCCCAGCGGGTGCCCATGTAGCAGTTGATGGCGTACAGGCCCTGCGCGACCGCGCCCGAGCGATCGATATTGGCCTTCTCGGCAATGACGATCTTCTTGTCCTGCCCCCAGAATCTCGCCTCCCAGGCGGCGCCGGTGCCGCCAAGGCCTGCACCGACCACCAGGATATCGATGCCGTCTTCGACGATCGTCTTGGTGGCCATCAGTAGTACACGCCTTTCTTCAGCTTGAGGCCCGCGGCCTCGAGCGTATGCAGGCCGCCCTCATCCATGCGGAGCCATTTCGGCTCGTTGTACAGGAGCTGGCTGTCGCGCATCTCCTTGCTGGGTCCGGCAACTTCCGCGAGCTTGGGGATCGCCGTTCCCCAGGGCTTGGTGGTGATGGGCGACAGGAAGTTCTTTTCCGTACCGTTGCGGAACTTGATCCTCCAGGCGATCGTGCCCTTCTGTTCGTCGCGCTGGACGCGAACGCTGTGGCCCAGCGGGGCAAAGTCGGCATAGCCGCGCACATCGATCGCATTCTGCGGGCAGGCCTTCACGCAGGAGTAGCACTCCCAGCACATGTTGGGCTCGATGTTGTAGGCGCGGCGATACGTCTCGTCGATGTGCATGATGTCCGAGGGACAGATGTCGACGCAGTGTCCGCATCCGTCGCACCTCGTCATGTACACGAAGGTAGGCATTGGTCGGTTCCCTGTTTTTCTAGTAGTGGCGGGGCGCTTCGCGCTTGATGCCGAGCCCCATGTCCATGGGAGCGTCCCGCAGCAGCTCCATGGAGTGCCTTTGCTGCTGCTCGGGATCGTCCCGGGTCAGCGTCGGCAGATTCTCGGCCGTGCCATCGGCCTTGGACACTCTTTTCTCGAACGCCGCCGCGGGCTTGAAGAACATGTGCGCGAACTTGGACCAGGGCACCCCGGCGAACAGCACCGTCGTGGCGAGGATGTAGAGGGCGAAGAGCACCCCGGCGCCGCCGCCGGCCGCGGCCCAGAGGAGGCCCAGCGTCGCGCTGGCGAGCATCGATAGGATGAAGAGATCCGCCTTCACGACGCGGAACGGCGAATTGCCCTCGGCGGCGACGTCGACGCGGATGAAGAACCAGAACCAATACCCGCCCACGCACACCATCAGGCCGCCGATCCACCAGAGCCGTGCCCAGATCGCGCCCGCGGCGGGGTCGAACACCATCACGACGGTGGAGAGCACATAGAGAACGAAGCCGTACATGCCGAGCAGGTGGGCGATGCGCCGGCGCGGGTTGCAGAACTCGCCGGAGGCGAGGACATCCACCACGGTGGTCTGCACGGCGATCGACACCAGCCCGCCCCCGCCGACCTGCTTCGCGCCCCGCCGGCTTCTGGACGTGCGCCAGTTGTCGAAGAAGTACTTCGCGCTTCCCTTGTGCACGATGTCGAAAAGCACGCCCCCTATCACCAGGACGACCATGAGCAGGACGTAGGTCTGCATCGCGACCGCGGAAATGGACGACGAGAGCGTGGCGAACGGATTGCTGGTGAACATCAATGCCCCTCCTCGCGGCGCATTCTAAGGTGCGCGTCCGCGGGGCCAGCATAAAAAAGCTGCTATGCGCCTATAGAGGCGCCGAATGACGGCTCAGCACTGCTCCCACGGAAGGCCGTCGCGTCGCCAGCCGCCGATGGTATTGCGCTGGTGCTGGGGGTTGAGCGGGCCCTCGAAGCCGTTCACCACGTTGTAGACGCGCTTGAAGCCGTGGCTCTCGAGCGCCTCGCCGGCCTCCTGCGAGCGGTTGCCGCTGCGGCAGATGAGCACGATCGGGCGCGTGGCATGGTTGGTCCCGGCGAGCTTCTTCACCTGGCCGACGAAGTGCGGATTGACCTCCCAGTCCGGGCCGTCGTTCCACGCCACGTGCAGGGCGCCCACGGGATGACCGACGAAGAGGTACTCCATCTCGCTGCGCACGTCGATGAAGAGCGCATCGGGGTTCTTCTGCAGGAACGCCTGGGTCTGCTTGGGCTCGAGATGCTCCATGGCGGGTATTGTATGGGCAGATCAGTTTAACTCGCTGGCCCGGGCCGGCGGCGGTGGCGACAATGCCGCCTTGGCCGCGGAAGTCAAAACCACCACCTGCTACATGTGCGCCTGCCGCTGCGGCATCCGGGTGCACGTTCGCGACGGTGCAGTGCGCTACATCGAGGGCAATCCGGAGCACCCGATCAACAGGGGCGTGATTTGCGCCAAGGGCGCGAGCGGCATCATGAAGCAGGTCTCGCCGGCGCGCCTGACGCACCCGCTGAGAAGGAAGAAGGGCAGCGAGCGGGGCGCCGGCGAGTTCGAGCGCATCTCCTGGGACGAGGCTTTCGCGCTTCTCGAGGAAAGACTTTCCCGGATCAGGAAAAGCGATCCGAAGAAATTCGCCCTGTTCACCGGGCGCGACCAGATGCAGGCGCTCACCGGGCTTTTCGCGCGCCAGTTCGGCACGCCGAACTACGCCGCGCACGGCGGCTTCTGCTCGGTGAACATGGCCGCGGGCATGATTTACACCATCGGCGGCTCGTTCTGGGAGTTCGGCGGCCCGGACCTCGAGCGCGCGAAGCTGTTCGTCATGATCGGCACGGCGGAGGACCACCACTCCAACCCGCTGAAGATCGCCATCTCGGCCTTCAAGCGGCGCGGCGGGCGCTTCGTGTCGGTGAACCCGGTGCGCACCGGCTACTCGGCGATCGCCGACGAATGGGTGCCGATCCGCCCCGGCACCGACGGCGCGCTGCTGCTCGCGCTCAACAACGAGGTCATTGCCCAGGGCCTCTACGACCGCGCTTTCGTCGCGCGCTACACCAACG
>CBDDRQ010000032.1:0-16114 GCA_965233125.1 uncultured bacterium | reverse complement strand
ACCACGCCGCTCGCGATGGTGTCGCACTTCATGATGCCGCCGAAGATGTTGACGAGGATCGCCTTCACCTTCCGGTTGGACAGCATGATCTTGAACGCCGCGGTCACCTTCTCCGCGGTGGCGCCGCCGCCGACGTCGAGGAAGTTCGCGGGCGAGCCGCCGAAGAGCTTGATGGTGTCCATGGTCGCCATGGCGAGGCCGGCGCCGTTCACCATGCAGGCGATGTTGCCGTCGAGCGAGATGTAGTTCAGGTCGTGCTTCGAGGCCTCGATCTCGAGCGGGTCCTCCTCGTCGAGATCGCGCAGCGCGACGATGTCGGGATGGCGGAAGAGCGCGTTGTCGTCGAAGTTGAGCTTTGCGTCGAGCGCGATCACTTCGTTTTTTCCACTTACTATTAAAGGGTTTATTTCGGCGAGGCTGGCATCGGTCTCGTCGAAGCACTTGTAGAGCGCCTTGAAGAGCGCGCGGCCCTGGGCGAGGGATTGCCGCGGGATGCCGATGGAGAGCGCGATCTCGTCCGCGTCGGCGTCGGCGAGGCCCTGCGCCGGGTCGATCGTCACCTTGCGAATCTTCTCGGGAGTCTTCGCCGCGACCTCCTCGATGTCCATGCCGCCTTCGGAGGAGGCCATCAGCACCACGCGCTGCGAGACCCGGTCGACGACCATGCCGGCGTAGAGTTCCTTCTTGATATCCGCGCCCTCCTCGATGAGGAGCCGGCGCACCTTCTGGCCCTGCGGGCCGGTCTGATGGGTCTTCAGCTGCATCCCCAGAATGGAAGATGCAAGCTTGCGAACCTGGTCCAGCGACTTGGCCACCTTGACCCCGCCGCCCTTGCCGCGGCCGCCGGCGTGGATCTGCGCCTTCACCACCCAGACGCTGCCGCCGAGCTGCTTCGCCGCCGCCACCGCTTCCTCGACGCTGAACGCGGGAAAGCCGCGCGGCGTGGGCACGCCGTACTTGCGAAAGATTTCCTTCCCCTGGTACTCGTGGATTTTCACGCGGTGGATTTTTCTCTTTTATACCACTTCGGATACCACTTCCTCACCGTCTCGCCGCCCGTCTCGAGCGCGAGGCACTGGTCGAGCTGGAAAGGCCGCGTGCCGTCGTCGCGGTCCTCCTTCACCTCGCCGGCGAAGGTCTGGATCGCGGCGGTCGGCATGCCGGCCAGCATCTCGGTGAGATGGGTGCAGCCTTTCGTCCTGCCCAGAAGCTCGAAGACGTGGCGGCGGAAATCCCTGAGCAGGCAAAGGCCGATCAGCTTGCGGTAGCCCGGCGCGGCGCTCTCGCAGCCGCCGGGATAAGGCACGGCGTCGCTGCTCGCGAACGCGTCGACGATGTTGAAGTCGCGGTCGATGGTGAGCCGCAGCCACATGTCGTGGACCGGCTGGCCGGCGCGGCGCACGCCGGTGCGCAGATGGAAATCGTGGTTCTTCACGTCGGTGAGGTGCGCCTCGATGTCCCAGCGGCCGTCGGCGCGCTTGTAGCCTTCGTAGCGCACCCGCCGGGTGTGCGTAAGCTCTCGTTCGACCTCGGGAATCGGCAGCGGCATAGGGCGCGGATTCTAGTATAGTTGCCCGCACAAAAGGGGGCCTTTTGCGCGCGCTTTGGGGAATCGTCGTCTTCGCGGTAGCGCTCGCCGCGCAGGCGCAGGATCGCACCCTTTCGGTTTCTTCCAGAGAGGCCGGCGAGCGCATCGCGCTGGTGATCGGCAACAGCGCGTACAAGGTCGGCCCGCTGCGCAATCCCGTCAATGACGCTCGCGCCATGACGCGGGCGCTGCGAAAGGCCGGCTTCGACGTAGATCACCGCGAGGACCTCAACCACCGCCAGATGTTCGAGGCGACGCGCAACTTCGGCGAGAAGCTCAAGCCCGGCGCGGTGGCGCTCTTCTACTACGCCGGGCACGGCCTTCAGGTACGCGACCGCAACTACCTCATCCCGGTCGAAGCCGACCTCAAGCACGAGGACGAAGCGCCTTACACCAGCATCGATGCCAGTTACGCGCTCGAGGTCATGAACCGCGCGCGGACGCGCGTGAATGTCGTGATCCTCGATGCCTGCCGCAACAACCCCTTCGCGAGGAGCTTCCGCAGCGCGGGGCGCGGCCTCGCGCAGATGGAGGCGCCCAGCGGCACGCTGATCGCCTACGCCACCGCCCCCGGGCGCGTCGCTAGCGACGGCAGCGGCGAGCACGGGCTCTATACCCAGCACTTGCTCGCCCACCTCGAGACGCCCGGACTGCCGGTGGAGCTCCTCTTCAAGCGGGTGCGCGAGGGCGTAGAGCGCGAGACGAACTCGCAGCAGGTGCCGTGGGAGAGCTCGTCGCTCAAAGGCGAGTTCTCCTTCGTCGCCGCTCCGGCGGCGGCTGCCGCGCCTGCGCGACCCGCCGCTCCTGCAGCCGCCGCGGCGCCCGATGCCGCGTTCGAGCTTGCTTTCTGGGACGCCATCAAGGCCTCCTCCCAGGTCGCCGACTATCAGGCCTACCTGACCCAGTATCCGAAAGGGCGCTTCGCCGTGCTCGCCAAGGCCCGGATCTCGACCCTCGCCCCCGCCAAGCCGAGTCCGCCCGCAGTCGTTTCGCCGGCAGCGGTCCCGCCAGCAACAGCCGCGCCGCAGTCGACGCCGCTGGCAGCGCCAGCGCCGACTCCGGTTCCACAGGCATCCCCCATACCCAGCCCCGCCCAGCTGGCAGCGATAGCTCCCAGCGCAGCGATAGCTGCCGGCGCGCCGAGGGTCGGCGAGAAATGGGTCTACGAGTACATCGACCTGTGGCGGGCACCGCAGCGGGGCGAGTTCACCGCCGAGGTCGTCGAGGTGACGGATAGGGAAATAACGGAAACGGTTTCCTTGAAATATGGCATTCGGGAAACCTTGCGCCAGACGATCTGGCCGAACCGCATGGAGCTGCGCGAGTGGGATGCAGGAACGCCGGAGGTCGCCTTCCGGGAGATGACGCCCTTCGCCCTGGCGCTCGGCCTGCTGACGCCGGGCATCGAGCCGCGCGTGAACTCGCGGCCGCTGGAGGAAGGCTCCCCGACGCCCTGGTCGACCGCCGTCGACGTCGCACAGGAAAGCGTAACGGTGCCGGCCGGACATTTCCGCGCGACGAAAATCGTGCTCACAGGCAAGCGCGCACCCATCGACGGCAGGATCACCTCGTTCAAGCTCACGGTCTGGTATGCCCCCCAGGTCAAGCGCTACGTCAAGCTCGCTTACGACTCCTACGCTACCCGCCGTGGCGCCGAGGAGCCCTGGCACCGCTACGTCCACGACTTGGTGAGCGCGCGCTAGACGAAGTAGTACGACAGCAGGAACGCGAGCAGCATCAGCATCACGCCCAGCCCCATGGCGCCCGAAGCCCAGGTGCGCCCGAACACGCCGCGCGGGCCGTGCAGGCGCAGCGCGCCGGCCTCGAGGCGCGTCCAGGCGCGCGCCGCGGCCGCTTCCGTGTCGCGGAGCCATCCCGAGAGCGCGCCCGCGGCGGCGAGCGCGAGCCGCGCGAGCAGCACCCGGTATGTCCAGTCGACGTCGAGCGTGATGGTGAGGGTGCGGCGCAGCCAGCCGAGCATGACGAAGAACGCGAGGCCGGAGAAGAGCAGGAGCTGGAGCTGCGCCACCACGTGGAAGCCGGTATAGGGCACGTAATCCACCGGGTAGGGCAGCAGGTCGTAGAGCGGCTGGTAGAAGATGCCCAGGCCGATGCACAGCGCCGAGACGAGGAGCATCGCCGCGCGCATGTTCCAGGGCGGCTCGGGCGGGCGCAGGCCCGAGTCCTTCTGGAAGAACACGAACCAGGGAAACTTGATGCCCGCGTGCAGGAACACGCCCGCCGAGGCCGCGGCGAGCGCGATCCACACCGCGAACAGGTGCTCGTCGCCCGCCGCCTGCGAGATCATCGACTTGCTCACGAAGCCGGAGGTGAGCGGGAAGGAGGAGATGGCGAGCGCGCCGACGATGCCGCAGGCCGCGGTGAGCGGCATGGTGCGGAACAGGCCCCCGAGGTCGGTGCACTTGCGCCGCCCCGTGACGAGCAGCACCGAGCCCGCCGACATGAGCAGCAGCGCCTTGTACAGGATGTGGGTGAAGGCGTGCGACGCGGCGCCGTTCAGCGCCATCTCGGTGCCGATGCCGATGCCGGTCACCATGAAGCCGACCTGGTTCACGATGCTGTAGGCGAGGATGCGGCGCATGTCGTTCTCGAGCAGCGCGTAGACGATGCCGTAGAACACCATCGCGAGGCCGATGTAGACGAGCAGCTCCGTGCCCGGGAAGCCGCGCAGCAGCACGTACACCGCGGTCTTGGTGGTGAACGCCGACAGGAACACCATGCCGCTCCACGACGCCTCGGGATAGGCGTCGGGCAGCCAGGCCGAAAGCGGCCAGGCCGCGGCGTTCACGAGGAACGCGCCCAGGATCAGCGCCTGCGGCAGAGAATCGAGCTGCATGGGCGAAAAAGCCGTCGAGCCCGTCTGCAGTACATGCCCCGCCACGCCGGCGAAGAGGAGCATGCCCCCGAGCAGGTGCACCATCAGGTAGCGCATGCTCGCGCGGTAGGCCGCAGGCGTGGCCGCGCTCCAGAGCACGAGCGTCGAGCCGATCGCCATCACCTCCCAGAACACGAACACCGTCACCAGATCGCCCGCGAGCGCCACGCCCACCGCCGAGCCGGCGTAGAGGAAGGCCGCGGGCAGCTCGAGCCGGCGCGGCTGGTTGAGCGCGAAGAGCGCCCCCGCGAAGGCCATCAGCGTGAAGATGAGCGCGAAAAGCCGCGACAGCTTGTCCACGGCGACGGGAACGAGCTCGAGTCCCAGCCACTGCACCTGGAGGAGCTTTCCTTCGGGCGCAACCCAGGCGAGATAAACGGCGCCCAGGGGAGCGGCGAGCGCGATCACCGAGCGCAGCCCGCCGCGCGTGAGCGCGAGCAGCGCGGCGGCGAGGATGAGGACGAGGCCGGGGTGGCTAATCACCGTAGTAGTCATCCTTGCGCTTGATGAGCAGGCCCAGGCCCTTGGCGAAGACGATGAGCGCCGCGCAGGCGAGGAAGCCGTAGAGCGCGTTGAAGCCGAACCAGGCCTCGACGGCGAAGTGCGGGTGCGCCTCGACCGCGAGCTGCGCGAGCACGGTGGCGGCGAGCACCGCGATCAGGATCTGCCACAGGCGCCGGATGGTGCCGGGGCGCACCAGCCAGTGGTCGTCTTTCATGTGAGGCTCCTTGCCAGGGCGAGCGGCAGGTCCGCCCAGAAGAACATGGCGACGGTGAGCGCGGCGGTGGCGAGCAGCGCGGCCACCATGGTCCACGGCGCCTCGCCGTGCGTTTCGCCGTTTCCTTCCTTGAAAAACGCGCGGTAGACGATCGGCAGGAAATACCCCGCGTTGAGCAGCGTGCTCGCCGAGATCACCGCGAGCGCGAGCCAGTGCTCGGCGGCGTACGCCCCCGAGACCATGTACCACTTGCTCACGAAGCCGGCGGCCGGCGGCAGCCCGATCATGGAGAGCGCGCCGATGCCGAAGGCGGCGAAGGTCCAGGGCATGCGCCGGCCGATGCCGTCTAGCTCGCTCACCTCGGTCTTGTGCGCGGCGGTGTAGACCGCGCCGGCGGCGAAGAACAGCGTGATCTTGCCGAAGGCGTGCGCGGCGATGTGCAGCACCGCGCCGACCACCGAGAGCGGCGTGAGGATCGCGGCGGCGAGCACCACGTAGGAGAGCTGGCTCACCGTCGAGTAGGCGAGGCGCCGCTTCAGGTTGTCGGCGCGCAGCGCGACGATCGAGGCGGCGAGGATGGTGAAGCCCGCCACCCAGGGCAGCCAGGCGAAGGCCGCGGCGCCGAAGTCCAGCCCGAAGACGTACACCACCACCTTGACGATCGAGAACACGCCCGCCTTCACCACCGCCACCGCGTGCAGCAGCGCCGACACCGGCGTGGGCGCGACCATCGCCGCGGGCAGCCAGCGGTGGATCGGCATGAGCGCCGCCTTGCCGATGCCGAAGGCGTAGAGCGCGAGCAGGCCCGCGGCCGCGCCGCCCGAGACCTTGCCGCCGAGGATGCCGCCGGGGGTGAACGCCAGTGTCCCGCTCACCCACCACGTCACCGCCATCGCCGGCAGCAGGAACAGCAGCGAGGAAGCGAGCAGCAGCCCGAGGTAGGTGCGCCCGCCGGCGCGCGCCTTGTCGTCGCCGTGGTGCGTGACCAGCGGCCAGGTGACGAGCGTGAGCGCCTCGTAGAAGAGGTACAGCGTGAGCAGGTTGCCGGCGAAGGCGACCCCGAGCGCGCCGGCGATGGCGAGCGCGAAGCACGCGTAGAAGCGCGTCTGGTGCGCCTCGTCGTTGCCGCGCATGTAGCCGATCGAGTACACGCCGCTCACGAACCACAGCCCCGAGGCGATGAGGGCGAAGAGCAGCCCCAGCGGCTCGAGCTCGAGCGCCACCGCGAGGCCCGGGAACATCTCGGCGAGCACGAGCGCGGGCCGCGCGCCCTCCAGCACCGGGCCTGCCAGCGACAGCACCGCCAGGAACGTCGCCGCCGCCCCCGCGAGCGACACCGCCTCGCGCAGGTTCGGCCAGCGGTGGCAGAGCGCGATCAGCGCCGCGGCCGCCGCGGGCAGCGCGAGGGCGAGCGCGAGCAGGGCCGCCTCGCTCAACGCAAGCCCCTGAGCAGCAGCTCCGCCGCCTCGCGCGCGGCGCCGACGCTATAGGAGGTCTCGAAGCCGAAGTACACGCACAGCGCCGTGAGGAGCAGCGCGGGAACCAGCATGCTGGGCGGCGCCTCGCCGGGCGCGGGGCTTTCCGGGGCGGCGGGCTTCAGGTACGCCGCTTCCACGACGCGCCAGACGTAGGCCACCGCGATGAGCGAGCTCGCGACAATCGCCGCCACCAGCCACCACTGGCGCAGCTCCAGGGCGCCGAGGATCAGGTACCACTTGGTGACGAAGCCGGCGGTGCCGGGCACGCCGATGAGGCTCAGGCCCGCGACGACCAGGCCGAAGGCGGTGAGCGGCATGCGCCGCCCCAGCCCGGCAAGGCTCGCCACGGTGCTGGAGACCGCGCCGCTGCGCAGCGCCACGCCGCCGAGCAGCAGGAAGATCGCGCCCTTGGTCACGCCGTGGTTGAGCAGGTGCGCGATCGAGCCGGTCAGGCTGTCGAGGTTCTCCACGCCGATGCCCAGGGTGATGTAGCCGATCTGCGCCACGCTCGAGTAGGCGAACAGGCGCTTCACGTCCTGCTCGAAGAACGCCACCAGCGAGGCGGTGATCATCGCCGCCACCGAGAGCGCGATGAACACCTCGCGCGTGGGCAGGCGCTCGAAGATCGGCGCCGGGTCGAACACGCTGAAGTAGAAGCGCAGCAGCACGTACACCGACACCTTGGTCGCGGTGGCGGCGATGAACGCGGTCACCATCGAGGGCGAGTAGGCGTAGGCGTTGGGCAGCCACTGGTGCAGCGGGAACAGCGCCAGCTTCAGGCCGATGCCCACGGTGATGAAGGCGAGCGCGGCGAGCACCGGGCGGATCTCCTCGACCCCGCGCAGCCGCTCGGCCATGTCGGCGAGGTTGAGCGTGCCGGTCATGAGGTAGAGGAGCCCCACGCCGATCACGTAGAAGGTGGCCCCCACCGTGCCCAGCAGCAGGTACTGGTAGGAGGCGAGCAGCGCCTTCCGCTGCGGCCCGAGCGCGATCAGCACGTACATCGCGAGCGACGAGATCTCGAGGAACACGAACACGTTGAAGGCGTCGCCGGTGATCGCCATGCCGAGCAGCCCCGCGAGGCACAGGCAGTACATGGCGTAGAGGAGGTACTGCCGGTCGGGCTCGATCTCGGCGGCGACGCTCCTCCAGGCGTAGGGCGCGACGAAGGCGGCGATGAGCGACACCAGCACCAGCACGAAGGCGTTCAGCGCGTCGACGCGGTACTCGATGCCCCAGGGAGGCGGCCAGCTGCCGATGGCGTAGGAGATCGTGCCCTCGGCGGCGACGCGCCACGCCAGGCCAAGCGCGATCGCGAGGCAGGCCCAGCTCGCGGCCACCGCCGCCCCCCACGCGAAGGCGCGGGAGCGCACCAGCACGATGAGGGGCGCCGCGACGAGCGGCAGCACCACCTGCAGGGCGGGCAGGTGCTCGAGCATCAGAGCGCCCGGCGCTCTTCTTCGGCGCGGTCGCGCTCGAGGATCTCGTCTTCCTCGATCGAGCCGTAGGCCTCGCGGATGCGCACCACGATCGCCAGCCCCAGCGCGAGGGTCGCGACGCCGACCACGATCGCGGTGAGGATCAGCACGTGGGGCAGCGGGTTGGAGTAGAGCTCGAAGCCCTCGGCGACGATCGGCGCGGTGCCGCCGATCAGCTTGCCCGGCGCGATGTAGAGCAGGTACACCGAGGTCTGCAGCGTGGCGAGGCCGATCAGCTTCTTCATCAGGTTGCCGCGCGCGATGAGGATGTAGACCCCGGCGACCATCAGGAAGATGGTGACCCAGTAGGTATAGTGCTCGGCGACCTCGCTCACCGGTCTTCCTCGTCGACGCGGCCGCGCCCGGCGAACATGTAGAAGATCTTCAGCATCACGCCCGCCACGGTGAGGCCCACGCCCGCCTCGACCCAGAAGATGCCGCGGTGCTGGCCGTGCACCGGGTCGTGCGCGAGCACGAAGTAGTCGAGGTAGTTGCCCCCGAGCAGGATCCCGGCGAAGCCCACGCCGGCGTAGAGCAGCACGCCGGCGGCGAGCATCTTCTCCACCACCGGGTCGGGCGCGAGGCGCCGCCCCGCCTCCAGGCCGAAGATCACGGCGTAGAACACCACCGCCGCGGCGGCGATGACCCCGGCCTGGAAGCCCCCGCCCGGGCCGTAGTCGCCGTGGAACTGCACATAGAGCGCGAACAGCACCATGAAGGGCATGGTGATCTTCGCGATGACGCGCAGGATGAGGTCGTGCCTCACTTGCCCTTCCTCGTCTTGCGACGGCGCAGCAGCGCGATCACGCCGATGCCGGCGGTGAACACCACCACCGTCTCGCCCAGCGTGTCGTAGCCGCGGTAGCTCGCGAGCACCGCGCTCACCACGTTGGGCACGCCCGTTTCCCGCGGTCCCTGCTGCAGGTAGCGCGGCGCCACGTGCACGTGGATCGGCGAGCGCGGGTCGGAGAAAGGCGGCAGGTCCCAAGTGCCGTAGGCGAGCACCCCGCCCACGGCGAGCGAGAGCGCGAGCGGCAGCAGCGGCCGGTGCAGCGGCTTCGCCTCCTGCGCGCCGGTGAGGTAGAGCGCCGAGAGCAGCAGCACGGTGGACACGCCCGCGCCCACCGCGGCCTCGGTCATCGCCACGTCGACCGCGTCCAGGGCGACCAGCACCGTGGCCATGAGGAAGCTGTAGATGCCGAAGAGCACCACCACGGCGAAGAGGTTGCGCTGCAGCACCATGCCCGCGATGGTCGCCACCATGGCGGTGAGCAGCGCGTAGATGATCAGCGCTTCGATGGCGCCTCCTGCCGCGATGGCCTGCCCTCGGCGTCCGCGAGCAGCGGCTCCAGGCCGCGCCCGCGCGCGGCGCGCGCGATGGCGTGCGTCGCCGCGGGGCTGGTGAAGAAGATGAGCAGGCCGATCACCACCAGCTTCGCCGCGACCAGCGTGAGCCCCGCCTGCAGGATGAGGCCGAGCAGGATCAGGCCGGCGCCCAGGGTGTCGGTGACGCTCGCGGCGTGCAGGCGCGTGTAGAACTCGGGCATGCGGATGAGGCCGACGCCGCCGACGATGCAGAACAGGCCGCCCGCGGCGAGCAGCGCCCAGGAGAGGACGTCGATCGCCCCGCTCATCGCGCCTCCGGCTCCTCGCCCGGGTCGCCGAGGTCGCCGTGGCGGAAGAACTTGAGCACCGCGATCGTGCCCACCACGTTGAGCAGGCCGTAGACGATCGCGAGGTCGAGGAACTCCGGGCGCGCGGTGAGAAAGCCGATTACCGCGAGCAGCAGCACGGCCACCGTGCCGATGGTGTTCAGGGCGAGCACGCGGTCGAACACGGTCGGCCCGGCGAGCGCGCGCGCGAGCGCGAGCGCGAGCGTGACGAGCAGCGCGCCCGCAGCGGCGGCGAACATCAGCCGCGGCCCTCGAGCGCCGTGACGCGGCGGTCCATCTCGCTGCCCGCGAGGGTCGCGGCGCCCTCGCGCGTCAGCGCGTGCACGAGGAACTCGCCGCGCTGCGCGTCGATGGTGATGGTCCCGGGAGTCAGGGTGATCGAGTTGGCGTGCGTCACCAGCCCCACCGTGCTCGACTGCGAGGGCTTGAAGCGCGCGAGCGTGGGGCTGATGGGCAGCCGCGGATCGAGGATGATCTTCGTCACCGTCCAGGCCGAGAGCGCGATCTCCTTCGCGAGCCACGGCCAGTAGACGAGCACCGCGGGCGTGAAGCGCAGCGGGTGGCCTTCGCGGTCGGCGATGTCCATGCGCACGGCGAGCCACGCGACCGCGATCGCGCAGCCGGCGCCGGCGGCGACCAGGAACACGGTGAAGTATCCCGACAGCAGCAGCCAGAAGACGAACAGCGAGACGGCGATGCTCAGCCTTTCGAGCAACGGAGCCTCCCCCTCGGAGCGTTTTTCGACGGCGCAATTATGGCCTAGAATTTTCGAGTGAAGCACGTGCTCGCGCTCGACCAGGGCACCACCAGTTCGCGCGCCATCGTGTTCGACGCCGAGGGGCGGGCGCTCGCCAGCGCGCAGCGCGAGTTCCGCCAGATCTTCCCGCAGCCGGGCTGGGTCGAGCACGACCCGAAGGAGATCTTCGCGACGCAGCGCGAAACGGCGCGCCAGGCCGCCGCCCAGTCGGGCCTCTCCCTGAAGGACCTGATGGGGATCGGCATCACCAACCAGCGCGAGACCACCATCGTGTGGGACCGCCAGACGGGTGAGCCGATCCACAACGCCATCGTCTGGCAGGACCGCAGGACCGCCGGGCTGTGCAGCCGCCTGAAGTCCGACGGCGCGGAGCGCATGATCCAGGAGCGCACCGGCCTGGTGATCGACCCCTACTTCAGCGGCACCAAGATCGCCTGGCTCCTCGACGAGATTCCCGGGGCGCGCGCGCGCGCCGAGCGCGGCGAGCTCGCCTTCGGCACGGTCGACACCTGGCTCATCTGGCATCTCACCGGCAACCGCACGCACGTCACCGACGTCACCAACGCCTCGCGCACGCTGCTGTTCAACATCCACACCAACGACTGGGACGCGGAGCTCCTGCGCGCGCTGCGCGTGCCGCGCGCGCTGCTGCCCGACGTGCATCCCTCGACGCACGCCTTCGGCATGGTGCCGGCGTCGCTCCTGGGCGAGCCGCTGGTGATCGCCGGGGTCGCCGGGGACCAGCAGGCGGCGCTCTTCGGCCAGGCCTGTCATTCCGCCGGCATGGCGAAGAACACCTACGGCACCGGCTGCTTCATGCTGCTGCACACGGGCGAGCAGGCGATCGACTCCGCGCACGGCCTGGTCGCCACTGCCTGCGCGCAGACCGGCGCCCGCAAGGAGTACGCGCTCGAGGGCAGCGTCTTCGTCGCCGGCGCCGTGGTGCAATGGTTGCGGGACGAGCTCGAGTTTTTTCAAAGCTCTAAAGAGATAGAAAGGCTCGCCGCGGGCGTCCTCGATTCCGGGGGCATATGCGTGGTGCCCGCCTTCACCGGCCTGGGCGCGCCCTACTGGGACCCGAAAGCGCGGGGCGCGATCGTCGGTCTGACCAGGGGAAGTTCAAAAGGCCATCTGGCGCGCGCCGCGCTCGAATCGATCGCCTTCCAGAGCGCCGACGTGCTCGAGGCGATGCAGAACGATGCCGGCGCGCCGCTGCAGGAGCTGCGCGTGGACGGCGGCGCCGCGGCGAACGACCTGATGATGCAGTTCCAGGCCGACATCCTCGGCGTGCCGGTGGTGCGCCCGCGCGTGCTCGAGACCACGGCGCTGGGCGCCGCCTACCTCGCGGGCCTCACCGTCAGCCTGTGGGGCTCGCGCGAGGAGATCGCCTCGCACTGGCACGCCGAGCGCCGCTTCACGCCGCAGATGGAGCCGCAGAAGCGGGAAGAGCTGATGCTGCGCTGGCGCGACGCGGTGAGCCGCTCCCGGAACTGGGCGTAGCGGCAACGCGACACCCTGTCGGGCAAATCCCGATAGGCCGCTCGCGCGGGCGTCCGTAGACTTCCGCCGTGCCCGCCAAAAGCCTCCGCCGGCACCTGTTCCAGGTGCTGCTCTTTTGCATCGTGCCGATCGGGCTGTTCGCCGCCGGCATGCTCTACCTGCACTGGCAGGCCCAGGAGCGCCAGCGCGAGCGCTCGCAGATCGAGACCGCGCGCCTGCTCGCCACCGCGGTCGACAACGCGCTCGAGAGCACGGTGCAGCGCCTGTCGATCCTCGCGCGCCTGTGGGCCACGAGCGGCGCGGGCGACGAGCTCATCTACCAGCAGGCGAAGGCGGCGGCAACGGCGAGCCCCGACTGGAGCGCCATCATCGCTTTCGGCGCCGACGGGCGCGCCCTTTTCCGCACCGATGAGCCCCTTGGCGCCGCGCTGCCGCGGATGCGGCTGCTCGAGCTGTGGCGGCCGATCTTCGAGGGGCGCCGCGCGCTCGTCACCGACGTGATCGAGAGCCCCTCGCGCGGCACACCCGTGGTCGCGGCGGGCGTGCCGGTGCTCGCCGGCGGCAAGGTCACGCACGTGCTGATCGTCTCGCTGGAGCTCGCGTGGTTCGACGCGCTGCTCGCCCGCCAGGGTCAGGCCGAGGGCGGCGTGGCCGGCATCTTCGACCGCAACTGGAAATTCGTCGCCCGCAGCGCGGAGGGCGACGCGCGCCGCGGCACCGATCCTGCCGGACCGCTCGTCGAGGACATGAAGCGCGATCCCGAGGGCATCGCCCTCTACACCAGCCTGGACGGCGTCGGCGTCTACACCTCGTGGACGCCCAGCCGCCACGGCTGGTGGGTCGCCTGGGCCACGCCTTCGGCCCCGGTCAGCGACGCCTTCTGGACCTACCTGGCGGTGTTCGGCCTCCTGTGGGCGGCGGTCGTGGCCGCGGGAATCGCCTTCGCCGTCGCCAAGGGCCGCAAGATCGCCGCGGCCCTCGGCACGCTCGAGGCGGGCGCGGCGCGCCTCGCCCGCGGCGAGCCGATGGAGCAGCCGCCGCACTCGCCCGTCACCGAGGTGCAGCAGGCGCTCGAGCGCCTGCGCGAAGCCGCCGGCGTGCTGTGGGCGGCCACGCGCGAGCGCGACCGCTCGCTCGAGACCGAGCGCGAGGCGCGCGCCGCGGCGGAAGCCGCCAACCAGGCGAAGGACGAGTTCCTCGCCATGCTCGGCCACGAGCTGCGCAACCCGCTCGCCGCGATCTCGAGCGCCGCGACCATCGTCGCCACGGGGAAGCGCACGCGCGAGCAGCTCGACTTCGCCGGCGGCGTGCTGCAGCGGCAGAGCCAGCACCTGAAGCGCCTGATCGACGACCTGCTCGACGTCGGGCGCGTCATGACCGGCAAGATCTTCCTCGAGCGCCGGCCGCTCGAGCTCGCGGCAGCCGCGCGCCACGTCGTCGAGACGCTCGACACCGCCGGCCGCCTCGCGCAGCGCCGCGTGGAGATCGACGCCGAGCCGGCATGGCTGCACGGCGACCCGACGCGCATCGAGCAGATCGTCACCAACCTGGTGGTCAATGCCGCCACCTACACCGCCGAGGGCGGCCGCATCCGCGTGCGCGTGGCGCGCCGCGGCGACGAGGCTCTGCTCGAGGTATCCGACGACGGGCGCGGCATCGCGCCCGAGCAGCTGGCGCGCGTCTTCGACCTCTTCTACCAGGCCGACTCGACTCTCGACCGCGCGAGCGGCGGCCTGGGGATCGGCCTCACGCTCGTGCAGCGCCTCGCCGTGCTGCACGGCGGCAGCGTGCAGGCGCAAAGCGCCGGCAGGGGCAAGGGCACCACTTTCACCGTGCGCTTCCCCGCCTCCGGCGCGGCCGCGTCCGCGCAGCCTCTCGCCGCGCCCGAGCCGGCCCGCGCGCAGGCCATCCTCGTCGTCGAGGACAATGCCGACGAGCGCGAGAGCCTGCGCATGGCGCTCGAGCTGCAGGGCCATCGCGTCATCGCCGTCGCCGACGGCGCGGCGGCGCTCGCCGCGGCGCGCCGCCAGCGCCCCGGCGCCGCGCTGCTCGACATCGGGCTGCCCGGCATGCACGGCTACGAGCTCGCCCGGCGCCTGCGCGAGGAGCTCGGGGCCGGCCTCCTGCTGGTCGCCCTCACCGGCTACGGCGGCGCCGCCGAGGAGCGCCGCGCGCTCGAGTCGGGGTTCGACCGCCACCTCACCAAGCCGGTGGCGCCCGAGGACCTCGCGCGCGCCCTGGCCGCCGGCCGCGAAGCCTCCGCGCCGCCGCGCGCGGCTTAACATCCCCCTCATGAAGGTCGCGACGTGGAACGTGAACGGCATCCGCGCGCGCGCGGCGCAGTTCTGCGAGTGGGTGGCGCGCGAGCGCCCCGACGTGGTGTGCCTGCAGGAGCTCAAGGCGGAAGCCGCGCAGGTGCCCGAGGCTTGCCGGCTCATGGACTACCACGCCTTCTGGCACGGGATGCGTGCCTATTCAGGGGTTTCGTTACACATCCGAAAAGACAGTTTTGCGGGGCAGCCGGCGTATAGCCATCCCGATTTCGACATGGAAGCGCGCATCGTGCAGGCGCAGGTCGGCGACCTGGTGCTCGCCTCGGTCTATGTGCCCAACGGCAACAAGAACTATCCGGCCAAGGTCGAGTTCATGAAGCGCCTCGCCGCCTGGGCGAAGCGCGTGCGCGACGAAGGGCGCGAGCTCGTGCTCTGCGGCGACATCAACATCACCCGCACGGAGATGGACGTGCATCCGCGCGAGCGCCGGCCGGGCGTCATCGGCCAGCTCCCCGAGGAGCGCGGGCTGTTCGGCGAGCTCCTCGGCGCCGGCCTCGTCGACGTCGGCCGCAAGCTCGACCCCGACAACGCGGGCTACTTCACCTGGTGGGCGCCCTGGCGCAACATGCGCCAGAGGAACATCGGCTGGCGGCTGGACTATGTCCTCGCCTCGCCCGCGATCGCCGCGCGCGCGCAGAGCTGCCCGGTGCTCGCCGAGGTCGGCACCAGCGACCACGCGCCGGTGATGATGACGACCGGGCCCGCTAGCGCGTGAGCCAGCCGCGCGCGCGAATGGTCAGCGCGGCGTACGGGAAGATCCACGTCAGCGCGAAGAAGGAGAAGTAGCCGTACAGGATGCCGTAGACGAAGTCCCAGGAGCGCTCGCTCCTCAGGTAGTAGAGCGCGTAGAGCGTCGACACCACCATGATCGCGAGCAGCATGCGCACGATCGATGACGGATCGTGCATCGCGTTCGCGAGCCACAGCGCGATCGACAGGTAGGCGATGGGGAAGCGCAGGTTGGTGACGGTGGTCTCGTAGATCGCCGCCATGCGCCAGAGCAGCGGGCGCTTCCAGACCACGCGGGCGAAGCGGAACTCCTCGCGGATGTAGCTGCGGTCCCAGCGCAGGTACATCTTGCAGAGCTTCGCGTAGGTCTCGGGCACCACGGTGTGCACGACCGCGGTGCGCTGGTACACCGCGTCGTAGCCCGCGCCGAGGACGAGGTTGGTGAGCGCGCGGTCCTCGCCGTAGGTGCAGGCCACGCCCAGGAAGGTCTGGCGCTCCCACTGCTCGAGCACCCCGCGCACGACCGGGAGGCGGTAGGCCGAGAGCGCGCCCGGGCAGCAGTACACGGTGCGGAACATGGATTGCGCGCTGCGCAGGAAGTCGAACGAGAGGACGAAGCGCACGTGCAGCATGCGCGGGATCAGGCCGGCGTCGCGGTTGTGGACGGCGACTTTCCCGGCGACTGCGCCCACGCGCGGGTCGCGGAACGGTCCGGCGATGGCGGCGAGCGTCTGGCGCTCGATCACGCTGTCGGAGTCGACGGTGACCGCGACCTCGCCCTTCGCGCGGCGCAAGCCCTCGGCGAGCGCGCCGCGCTTGCCGAGGTTCGCGGGCAGCCGGATGGCGGTGACGAGCCCCGGGAAGCGGCGCGCCGCGCGCTCGATGTAGCGCCAGGTGTCGTCGGTGCTGCCGTCGTCGATGGCGAGGATCTCGAGCCGCTCGCGCGGATAGTCGGCGGCGGCGA
>CBDDRQ010000031.1:0-13081 GCA_965233125.1 uncultured bacterium | reverse complement strand
GCATCGTCACCTGGGGCATGGACCTCTCGACCCCCTTCTCCGCCTCGCTCGTGCTGACGAGCGGCCCGGTGTTCACGCTGCTCATCCTCGCCTGGCTCGGCGCCGAGCGGCTGCGGCCGCGCCAGGTGGCGGGCACGCTCGTCGCCTTCGCCGGCATCGTCGTGTTCCTTTCCGACAAGCTCGCGCGCGGCGTGCTCGGCGCGGGCCTGGGCGACCTGGTCCTGCTCTTCGCCGCGTCCCTCTTCGCGCTCTACACGGTGGTGGTGCGCCCGCTCGCCGAGCGCTACGGGCCGGTGATCGTGCTCGCCTGGACGCTCGCCTTCGGCGCGCCGCCGCTGCTCGTGCTGTGCGCGAAGAGCTTCATCGACGCGGACCTCGAGGGCCTGGACGCCCGGGTATGGGCCGGCCTGGTGTACGGCATCCTGGTCTCGAACTTCCTCGGCTGGCTGGCGTGGACCTGGGTGAACGCGGCGCGCGGCGTGGCGCGCTCGGCGCCGCTGCAGTACCTGATGCCGCCGATCGCCGGCCTCGCCGCCTGGCTCGCGCTCGGCGAGACCTTCACCGCGCTCAAGGTCGCCGGCGCGGTGCTCGCGCTCGCCGGCGTCGCCTGGGCGCAGTTCAGCGCCGGGCCGCCGCCGAAGGCGGCTGCGCAGCCCGACTCGGGATGACGAAGGGCCTTCCCCGCACCGTCTGGGCGCTCGGGGCGACGTCGCTCTTCATGGACCTGTCCTCGGAGCTGGTGCACGGGCTGCTGCCGGTGTTCATGACGGTGGTGCTCGGCGCGAGCATGGTCGCGGTGGGCGTGGTCGAGGGCATCGCGGAAGCGACCGCCTCGATCGTCAAGCTCTTCTCCGGCGCGCTCTCCGACAAGCTCGGGCGAAGGAAGCCGCTGGCGGTGCTGGGCTACGGGCTCGCCGCGCTCTCCAAGCCGCTCTTCCCGCTCGCCGGCACGGTGGCGCTGGTGCTGGGCGCGCGCTTCATGGACCGCATCGGCAAGGGCATCCGCGGCGCGCCGCGCGACGCGCTCATCGCCGACGTCACGCCGCGGGGCCAGCGCGGCGCCGCCTACGGCCTGCGCCAGACGCTCGACACGGCGGGCGCGGTGCTCGGGCCGCTCGCCGCGATCGGCCTGATGCTGCTCCTCGCGAGCGACATCCGGGCGGTGCTGTGGCTGGCGGTCGTCCCCGCCGTCCTCTCGGTGCTGGTGCTGCTGTTCTTCGTCACGGAATCGTCGACACCGAAGCCGGTCGACAACCCCGTCTCCTTCGCGTCGATCGGCTCGCTCGGCCGGCGCTACTGGGCGATCGTCGCGCTCGGCGCGCTGTTCACCCTGGCGCGCTTTTCCGAGGCTTTTCTCGTCCTGCGCGGCCAGGACGTCGGGCTCGCGCTCGCGTTCGTGCCGCTCGCGCTGGTGGTGATGAACGTGGCGTACACGCTGATCGCCTATCCTGCGGGCGTCGCCGCCGACCACGGCCATCGCCGGGCGCTGCTCGCATGGGGGCTCGTCGCGCTGATCGCCGCCGACCTGGTGCTCGCGTCCTCCCGCGGCCTGCCCGTCTTCTTCGCCGGGGTGGTGCTGTGGGGCGCGCACATGGGGCTCACGCAGGGCCTGCTCGCGACGCTCGTCGCCGACGCCGCGCCCGAGCGCCTGCGCGGCACCGCCTTCGGCGTGTTCCACCTCGTCTCGGGCGTCGCGCTGCTCGGCGCGAGCGTGCTTGCCGGCTGGCTGTGGAGCGCCTACGGCCCCGAGCTCACCTTCTACGCCGGCGCCGGCTTCACCGCCGTGGCGCTGATCGGATTGCTCGCAATCACCAGGAAGTAGAATCGCGGCATGAAATCCGTCGGCCGGCGCTCCATGCCCAGCCCTTCTTTGCATCCTTCTGCAGCGCAGTTGCGGGCAGCCTATGCCGTGAACGATCCGTTGCGAGCGTTGCTGCCGGGCGGCCGCATCGCAGCACCAAAAGGCATCTACCGCTGGCGAACCCTGGACGAGGCCAACCGCCAGCAGGAAGCGTGGCTTGCCGAAGCGATGGCGGAGGCTCGGGCGCGCCGTCCATGACCGAGCGCTCGCGCCCCGCAACTCTCGAAGATCTCAAACGACTGCTCGCCGCGCTCGCGGCGGAGAGGGCAGACTATCTGCTCATCGGCGGATATGCGCTGCTCGCGCACGGCTACGCCCGCGCCACCGTCGACATCGATCTGCTCGTCCCGGCCCGTCGTGACGCGGCTGCGCCCATCCAGAGAGCCTTGCTGATCCTGCCGGACCGCTCGGCGCGCGATCTCGCGCCCGAGTGGTTCGAAGAAGGAGAGGGTATCCGCGTGGCCGACGAGATCGCGGTCGATCTCGTGTTCCGCACCTGCGGCGAAACCTACGAGAGCCTGAAGCCCTTCGAAGAAGTGATCGACCTCGACGGCGTCCCGGTGCGCACGGTGAATCTCGAGGGCCTGCTGCGGACCAAGCAGTCGGAACGCGAGCGCGACGTCGCGGACCGCGCGGTCATCGAGCGCGCGCTGTCGAAGCGATCCTAGTCGCAGCATAAAACGCGCTGAACGCGCCGAGCGCGCGCTCGACCCCCACCGCGTCGACGTCGAGGTGCGTCACCAGGCGCATCCTCGCGCCGGGGAGGACGATGACGCCGTTCCTCTTCAGATGTTCGCCGAGCTCCTGAGGACGATCGACCTTCACGAACACCATGTTCGTATGGTGCTCGGCCTCCAGCCCGAGCTCGCGCAGCCCGCTCGCCAGCGTCTCGGCGTTCCGGTGGTCTTCCGCGAGCCGCTCGACGTTGTGCTCGAGCGCGTAGAGCCCGGCCGCGGCGATGACACCCGCCTGGCGCATGGCGCCGCCGAGAATTTTCCTTGCCCTTCTCGCTTTCTGGATCAGAGAGGAATTTGCCAGCAACACCGTCCCCGCCGGCGCGCCCAGCCCCTTCGACAGGCAGGCGGAGACCGAGTCGAATCCGGCGCACAGGTCCTTCAGGGAGAGCTTCTGGTGGACCGCCGCGTTGCAGATGCGCGCGCCGTCCAGATGAGTGCCCAGGTTTCGCCGTTTCGCCAATCCGATCGCCTGCTCCAGATAGTCGCGTTTGATGACCCTTCCCGAGATCGTGTTCTCCAGGGCGAGCAGGCGGGTCTTTGCGAAGTGCGGGTCGTCGGGCTTGATCGCCGCCTCGACTTCCGCGAGGTCGAGCGAGCCGTCGGGGCGGTTAGCGATGGCCTGCGGCTGGATCGAGCCGAGCACCGCGACGCCGCCCGCCTCGTAGCGGTAGCTGTGCGCCTCCATGCCGAGGATCACCTCCTCGCCGCGCTGGCAGTGGCTCATCAGCGCCGCGAGGTTGGACTGCGTGCCCGACGGAAAGAGCAGCCCCGCCTCGAAGCCGAAGATCTCGGCGGCGCGCGCCTGCAGCCGGTTTACCGTCGGGTCGTCGCCGAAGACATCGTCGCCGAGCTCTGCCTCCATCATGGCCTTCTTCATGCCCGGCGAAGGGCGGGTGACGGTGTCCGAGCGCAGGTCGACGATCTTGTCCATGGGCGAAGCTTAAACCGGCTCAGCGCCGCCAGAACGCCGGGGTGAACACGACGAGCAGCGTAAAGAGCTCCAGCCGTCCCAGCAGCATCGCGGCGGTGCACACCCACTTCTGGAATCCGGTGAGCGAGGCGTAGTTGCCCGCCGGCCCGACGATGCCCAGCCCCGGCCCGGTGTTGGTGATGCAGGCGATCGCCGCGGTCGCGGCGCTGGTGAAGTCGAGCCCGGTGGCGGTGAGGAGCAGCGTGACGACGGTGGTCGTGACCCCGAACACCAGCATGAACGCCGCCATGCCGAACAGCACCGGATCCTCGACGGTCATGTGGCGCAGCTTGACGACGATGTACGCGCGGGGATGGACCATGATGTTCAGCATCCGCCGGGTATTGAGCCACAGCAGCTGCGCGCGGATCATCTTGATGCCGCCGCCGGTCGAGCCCGAGCAGCTCGCGAACACGCACAGCGCCAGCATCCAGAGCGGCGCGAACAGCGGCCACTGGTTGTAGTCGGTGCTGGCGTAGCCGGTGGTGGTGGCGATCGACACCACGTTGAAGCCGGCATAGCGCGCGGCGGTGACGAGGTCGGGATAGGTGCCGGAGAACCGCAGGTAGAGCGCCACCCCCCACACGCTCACGAGGAGCACGAGGAAGAACGCGAGCACCTCCGGGTCGTGCCGGTACGGCGCGAGGCTGCGGCCGCGGAACGCGAGGAAGTGGGTCCCGAAGTTGATGCCCGCCACCAGCATGAACACCACCGTGATCGTCTCGATGAGCGGCGAGTCGAAGTAGCCGAAGCTCGCGTCGTGACTCGAGTAGCCGCCGAGAGGCATGGTGGTGAAGGCGTGGATAAGCGCGTCGAGCCAGCTCATGCCGCCCCAGCCGTAGGCGAGCACGCACAGCACCGTCAGCAGGAAGTACACCGTCCAGAGCCCCTTCGCCGTCTGCGCGATGCGCGGGGTGAGCTTCTGCTCCTTCATCGGCCCGGGCGTCTCGGCGCGGAACACCTGGCGGCCGCCGACACCGAGCAGCGGCAGCACAGCGACGGCGAGCACCACCACGCCCATGCCGCCCAGCCATTGCAGCATCGCGCGCCAGACGTTGATCGAGGCCGGCAGCGCGTCGAGGCCCACCAGCACCGTCGCGCCGGTCGTGGTCATCGCCGAGGCGGTCTCGAAGTAGGCGTCGGTGAAGGACAAGCCGGGCAGCGCGAGGAGCAGCGGCAGCGCGGCGAAGGCGGGAAGCACCGTCCACGTCAGCGCCACCAGCAGATAGCCGTGGTGCACCTGCAGCTCCGCGCGATAGGCGCGGGTGCCCGCCCAGAGCATCCCGCCGAAGACGACGGTGACCAGCGCCGCCAGGTCGTACGCGCTGCGCGCCGCGTCGGCCAAGGAATGCGCGATCGCCAGCGGCAGCAGCATCGCGGCGCCGAAGATCGCGATGACCGGGCCCAGGACGTGGACGACGGGGAACGGATGCACCATGCGGGAGGGGCAATTCTAGGCTAGGCTTGCGCCTGGTTCCGGCATGCTCCGCGCAATCGTCCTCGCCGTAGCGCTGCTCGCCGCGCAGCAGAATGCGCTGGCGCATGCCCTGTGGCACGCCGGCGCCGCCGGCTCGCAGTCGCAGGACCGGGACCAGGGACGGCTCTGCGACCTGCACTCGGCGCTCGGCTCGGTGCTCGGGGCTCTCAGCGGGGCGGCGCCCGCGGCTGCCGCCGGCGAGTTCCACCAGGTCCCGTTCGACGAGCGCGCGCTCCCGGCGCGCGCTTTCCGTCCTTCCTCCCCCCTTTCGCGAGGCCCGCCCGCGCTCCTCTGAAGTCGAACCCTTTCGCGGTTTAACTTTTCAGAGGAGCAGTCCATGTTTCGTTCCATCGGCGCCGTGGCGCTTGCCACGGCTGCAGTCGCGTCGCACGCGCAGAGCGCGCGCGACGCCTTCAATCCGCCCATGTCGATCATCCTCCAGGGCACATTCGCGAGCAGCTCGCGGGACCCCGAGACTTACAGGCTGAGCGGCTTCGCGCCCTCGGGCGGAGAAGTCGGCCCGCTGCGGCGCGGCTTCAGCCTCGCCGAGAGCGAGCTGTGGCTCGCCGGCAACATCGACCCGTACTTCGGCGGCCAGCTCGTCGCCGCGCTGACGCCCGAGGACGAGGTCGAGGTTGAGGAGGCGTTCATCCGGACGCTTGCCCTGGGCCGCGGCTTCACGCTCAAGGCCGGGCGCTTCCTCTCCGGGATCGGCTACCAGAACGAGATCCACCAGCACGCCTGGGATTTCGTCGACGCGCCCCTCGCCTACAGCGCGTTCCTCGGCGGACGGCTGAACGACGACGGCGTGCAGGCCCGCTGGGTCGCCCCGACCGATCTCTTCGTCGAGCTCGGCGCCGAGGCCGGGCGCGGGCGCGGCTTCCCCGGCAGCGACACGCCGAAGAACGGCTCGGGCGCCGGCGCCGTCTTCGGCCACGTCGGCGGCGACCTCGGCGCGGCGGCCTGGCGCGCGGGCTTGTCGTACCTGCGCACCTCGCCGAGGGAGCGGGCCTTCGACGAAGTCGGCTCCACCGGCGCCGACGTGGTGCAGTCCTTCAGCGGCAGGAGCCGGCTGTGGATCGCGGACGCGGTGGTGAAATGGGGGCAGACGTTCAAGCTCCAGGCGGAATACTTCCGGCGCAAGGAGTCCGGCGAGCTGACGCTCGAGCCGTTCACCGACCGCTACGAGAGCGAGCAGTCGGGCTGGTACGGCCAGGCGCTCTGGCAGTTCATGCCGCGCTGGCGGGTCGGGGCGCGCTACGACCGCCTCAGCCACGGGACGGTGACCAACGCCATCGTCGACAGCGGCGTGGGGCCGGTGGCGGCGGACTTTGCGACGCTGATGGCCGACCACGACCCCTCGCGCAGCGCGCTCATGGTCGACTGGAGCCCGACGGAGTTCAGCCGGCTGCGGCTGCAGATCGCGAGCGACGAGTCGCGCGCGGGCGTCACGGATCGCCAGATCGCGCTGCAGTACGTGCACAGCCTCGGCGCCCACGGTGCCCACCGGTTCTGACGATGAACGCCATTGCCCTTGTTCTCAGCATCTTCGCCTGCGAGCCCGAGTGGGGCGCGCTTGCCCGGGAGCTCGCGCCCGAGGCGCGCATCTACGTCGCCACCACGGCGCTGCAGGATCCGCACCGCATCGAGGCGCGCCCGAGCCTGATCGCCCGGGCGAGGAGCGCCGACCTCGTCGTGTGCGCGGGCGCCGAGCTCGAGGCGGGCTGGCTGCCGCTCGTACTCGCGCAGTCGGGCAACGCGCGCATCCAGCCCGGGCAGCCGGGCTACTTCGAGGCGGCCTCGGCGGTGGAGCTGCGCGAGAAGCCCGAGCGCCTGGATCGCGCGATGGGCGATGTGCACGCGGCGGGCAACCCGCACCTGCACCTCGGTCCGCGCAACGTGGCGAAGGTGGCGGCCGCCCTGGCCGGGCGCATCGCCAGGATCGATCCGGAAGGAAGGGCGGGCCATGAGAAGCGGCTGCAGGATTTCTCGAGAAGGTGGGAGGAAGCCACGCGCCGCTGGGAAGGGAAGGCGGCCGCGCTGAAGGGCATGCCGGTGATCGTGCAGCACCGGAACTTCAGCTACCTCATCGCCTGGCTCGGCATGCGCGAGGTTGCCGCGCTCGAGCCCAAGCCCGGGCTGCCGCCGGGCACCGCGCACCTTGCCGAAGTGCTGGAGCGGCACAAGCGCGATCCCGCGAAGGTGGTGATGCGCGCGGCCTACGACGACCCGCGGCCCTCGGAGTGGCTCGCGGCGCGCGCCGGCATACGCGCCGTGGTCCTGCCGTACACGGTGGGCGGGACGCCCGAGGCGAAGGATCTATTTTCGCTCTATGAAGATACGCTTTCACGCCTCCTGAGATGAACGCGGAAATCGGCATCCTCTGGCCGGCGCTCGCCGCGGGGCTGCTGGTCGTCGCGACGCACGTGCCGCTCGGCATCCGGGTGCTCGAGCGCGGCATCGTGTTTATCGACCTCGCCGTGGCGCAGTTCGCCGCGCTCGGCGTGGTGCTCGCCACCTGGATGGGCCTCGCCCCCGAGGGCGCCGCGGTGCAGGCGGCGGCCCTCGGCGCGGCGCTCGCCGGCGCGCTGGCGCTGAACGGCACCGAGCGGCTCTGGCCCGAGGTCCAGGAGGCGGTGATCGGCGTGTCCTTCGTCCTCGCCGCGAACGCCGCGATCCTGGTGCTCGCCGCGAACCCGCACGGGGCCGAGCACCTGAAGGAGCTCCTTACCGGGCAGATCCTCTGGGTGCAGCCGGCGCGGCTGCCGCTCGCGGCGCTCGTCTCGGCGGCGATCGTCGCGCTCTGGTTCGGCCTCGGCGCGCGGCTGGGCCGCATGGGCTTCTACGTCCTCTTCGCGGTCGCGGTCACGCTCTCGGTGCAGATGGTGGGGATCTACCTGGTGTTCGCGACGCTCATCATCCCGGCGCTCGCCACGCGCGCGCTGCGCCGGCGCCGGCTCGCGGCGGCCTACCTGCTCGCGGCCGCCGGTTACGCCCTGGGCCTTGGGCTATCGATCTTCACCGACCTGCCCGCCGGGCCGCTGCTCGTCTGCGTTCTCGGACTGCTTGGAATCATCCTGATGCTGTTGAAGCCTAGATCTGCACCCGCGTCCCCAGCTCGATGACCCGGTTGGTGGGGATGTTGAAGAAGTCGGTGATGTTGCCGGCGTTGCGCGCAAGCATGGCGAAGAGCCGGTCGCGCCACAGCGACATGCCGCCGGCGCCCCGCTCCACCGGCACGATCAGCTCGCGCGAGAGGAAGAACGAGGTCTCCATCATCTCGAACTCGATGCCGGACTTCGCGCACAGCCTGAGCGCCCGCGTGACGTCGGGGCGGTCCATGAAGCCGTAGCTCATGCGCACGCGCCAGCAGCCGTGCTCGAGCTTCTGGCACACCACGCGCTCGCGCTCGTGCACCCAGGGCTCCTCGCGCATCTCGACGGTCAGGAACACCACGCGCTCGTGCAGCACCTTGTTGTGGTTGAGGTTGTGCAGCAGGGCGTGCGGCGTCGCCTCCGGCGTGGCGGTGAGGAAGACGGCGGTGCCGGGCACGCGCTGCGGCGGGTCCACGAAGAGCGATTTGAGGAAGGGCTCGAGCGGCACCGACGAGCTGCGCAGGCGCGCGAACAGGTGCTCGCGGCCGCGGCGCCAGGTGGTCATCACCGCGAACACCGCGGCGCCGATCGCGAGCGGGAACCAGCCGCCGTCGGCGATCTTCAGCAGCGTCGCCGAGAAGAACGCGAGGTCGATGGCGAGGAAGAAGCCGGTCGCGCCGATGCACAGCCACAGCGGGTAGCGCCACAGGAAGCGGATGACGAAGAAGGCGAGCAGCGTGTCGACCAGCATGGTGGCCGTGACCGCCACGCCGTAGGCGCCGGCGAGCCGCGAGGAGGAGCCGAAGCCGATCACCGCCGCCACCACCGCCGCGCACAGCAGCCAGTTGATCCCCGGGATGTAGATCTGGCCCATCTCGCGCGCCGAGGTGTGCACGACGTTCATGCGCGGCAGGAAGCCGAGCTGCACCGCCTGGCGCGTGATCGAGAACGCCCCCGAGATCACCGCCTGCGAGGCGATCACCGTGGCCGCGGTGGCGAGCGCCACCATCGGGTAGAGCGCCCAGCCCGGGATGAGCAGGTAGAACGGGTTCTGCACCGCCTCGGGCCGCGCGAGCAGCAGCGCGCCCTGGCCGAAGTAGTTCAGCACCAGCGCCGGCGCCACCAGGCTGAACCAGCCGATGCGCACCGCCTTGCGGCCGAAGTGCCCCATGTCGGCGTAGAGCGCCTCGGCGCCGGTGACGGTGAGCACCACCGAGCCCAGCACCACGAACGACTCGGCGACGTGGCTGGTGAGGAAGGTGAGCGCGTGCAGCGGGTTGAGCGCCGCGAGCACCTGCGGCGCGGCGGCGATGCCGGCGATGCCGGCGGCGCCGATGGCGACGAACCAGGCCATGGTGACCGGGCCGAAAAGCCGGCCCACGCGCGCGGTGCCGCGCACCTGCAGGGCGAAAAGCCCCAGCAGCACGCCCACCGCGACCGGCACCACGTAGGGCTTGAGGGCGGTGGTGCCGATCTCCAGGCCCTCGACCGCCGAGAGCACCGAGATCGCGGGGGTGAGCACCGCGTCGCCGTAGAAGAGCGAGGCGCCGAACACGCCGATCAGCAGCAGCGGCGTGCGCCATCGCGGATGGTCGCGGATCGCGGTCTGCGCGAGCGCGATGAGCGCCATGATGCCGCCCTCGCCGCGGTTGTCGGCGCGCATGATGAGCACCACGTACTTGAGCGACACCACCACCATCAGCGCCCAGAACATCGTCGACAGGCCGCCGACGATGTTCGCCGCGTCGAGCGGGATGCCGTGCTCCGGCGAGAAGGTCTCCTTCACCGCGTACAGCGGGCTCGTGCCGATGTCGCCGAACACGATGCCGAAGGCGGCGAGGGTCAGCGCGGCGGTGGAGGACTTGCCGGGGCGTTCTTGGGCCAAGTGGCGCGCACGCTACTCCCGCACCGCACAAAACGCAAATCCCAAAGGGGTCTGACCCCTTAACGCAGGCGGTAGTCGAGCTTGAGCTTTAGGGGATCGCCCGCGCGGGCTTCGGCCTCGATGGGCGCGGGCGGCGGCGGGGAGACGGGCTTGCCCTTCAGGTAGACGTAGGACCCGCCGGCGACGGCGAGGAGCAGCGCGACCGCGGCCCAGCCCAGGCGCAGCGGGCGGCGGTAGCTCGCCAGGATCTCGGCGCTCTCGGCGCGAGCGCGCGCGGCGTCCTCGGCGCGGTGGGCAGCCGAGGTTGCGGCGGCCTGGGCGCCGGCAAGCGCCTCGGCGGCGGCGATCTTCGCGCGCAGGGCGTCCGCGGCGGCCGACTCGGCTGCTGCGCGCGCCGCGGCACGAGATTCCGCTTTTGCTTCAAGAGCGATTCTCTTCTGAACGGCGCCAGCGGCCTTCTCTTCCTCGCGCTCGCGCTCCCTGGCGGCTTTCGCGGCCTGCGCGTCCGCCTGGCTCTTGGCGGCCAGCGCGAGCTGCAGCGCCTCCTCGTGTCCGGCGCGAGTGCGCTCCGCCGCCGCGGCGCGGCCGCCGGCCTCCGCCGCCTCGAGCGACTTGCGGGTCAGCGCCTCTTCGGCGGTGATGCGCGCCTGCAGGCTCGCGGTGGCGCGCGACTCGGCCTCGGTCCGCTGCACCGCGAGCGCCTCGCTCTTCCTTTCGGCCTGGATCCTTTCCTGCAGCTCATGAGCCGAGACGGTCTCGGCCTGCTCGCGCTCCCGCGCCACCCGCAGCGCCTGGGCGTCGGCCTCGGCGCGCGCCTGGGCGCCGCGGCGCATCTCGGCGTCGAGCGCGGCGCGCTGGCGCGCGTTGTCGGCGGCGTGCTGCTCCGCCTCCGCCGCCGCGGCGGCCTCGCGCCGGAGGGCCTCCTCGGCGGCGATGCGCCCCTGCAGCTCCGCGGCCGCCGCGGCCTCCGCGGCGGCGCGCTGCTCGGTGGCTCGACGGGCCTGTTCTTCCGCAAGAATTCTGCTTTGCAACGCATCCGAGGCGCGCGCTTCGGCCTGCTCGCGCTCCTGCGCGAGGCGCGTCGCCTCGGCTTCCGCCCGCGCGCGCTCGTCGGCGGCGGCGCGCGCGGCGAGCTCGGCCGCCTCGCGCTCGCGCGCGGCCTGCAGCGCCGCGGCTTCGCCCGCGGCGAGGACGCGCGCGCGCTCGGCCAGGCTCGTCTCGGCTTCCTCGCGCTCGCGCGCCTTCTGGTCGGCTGCCTGCTCGAGCGCGCGGCGCTCCTCGGCGAGCGCCGAAGCGCGGGTCTCGGCCTCGACGCGCGCCTTGGCCTCCTCGAGCGCCTGCGCCTCCGCGTCGCGGCGCTCGGCCGCCGACTGCAGCGCTCCCGCCTCGGCCTCGGCGCGCGCCTCGGCGCGCCGGGCGGCGTGCGCGGTCACCGCCTCGCGCTCGCGCACCGCGGCGAGCGCCGAGCGCTCCGCGGCGATCCTTTCCTCGGCGGCGACGCGCGCCTGCTCCTCGGCCTCCGCGCGCGCCCGGGCGAGCTCGGCCGCCTGGGTTTCTACCTTCTGTCTTTCGACAGCAAGATGAAATGCATTTCGTTCGGATTCTTGTCTCGCCTGCGCCTGCTCGAGCGCGGCGCGCTCGGTCTGCTCGCGCTCCTGCGCGAGGCGCCCGCCCTCGGCCTCGGCGGCGACGCGCGCCTCGGCCTCGCGCCGCAGCTTCTCCTCGGCGGCCTTCTTCTCGCGCGCGGACTCGAGCGCTTTCGCCTCCGCCTGCACGCGCTCGCGCACCAGGCGGCGCGCCTGCTCTTCCGCCGCGGCGCGCTCGCGCATCGCCGCGGCGGCCTGCGCCTCGGCCGCGGCGCGGCCCTTCGCGTGCTCGGCGGCTTCCTCCTCCTTCCTGCGGCGGCCCTCGGAAAGGGCGGCGGCCTTCTTCTCCGCCTCCTCGCGCTGGCGCGCCTCGTTGAGCGCCGCGGCCTCGGCGCGCTCGCGCTCGGTGACCAGGCGCATCGCCTTCGCCTCGGCTTCCGCGCGCGCGTGCGCGAGGCGGCGCAGCTCGACCTCGGCCTGCTGGCGCTCGCGCGCCATGTCGAGACCGCGGCGCTCCTCGCTGATGCGCGCCTGCGCGACTTCCTCGGCGCTCTTCTCTTTCTCGAAGCGCTCCTGCTCGGCGCCCTTCAGCTTGTCGAACAGCTTGCTCACGTGCGCCTCGCGTCCTTGCGCGCCTGGCCCTTGGCCGGCGGGGAGAAGTCGAGGTTGATCATGTCGCCGAGCGCGTCCGAGTAGCTCTCGCGCACCTTCTTCATCACCGGCAGCGCCTTCTTGAAGGCGGCGACTACCGCCGGGTCGTAGCGCTTGCCCGCGCCGCGCTCGATCTCCGCCGCCGCCTCCTCGATGGAGCGCGGGGCGCGGTGGAACTGCGTCGTCGTCATCGATTCGAAAGCGTCCACCACCGCCATCACCCTCCCGGGCCAGGGGATCGCCTCGCCTTTCAGTCCCTGCGGGTATCCCGTGCCGTCCCAGTGCTCATGGTGCGTCAGGGCGATCTGGCGGGCAAGCTTGAGCAGCGGGTCGTCGTGCTCGCCGATGATGTCGGCGCCGATCTGGGGGTGGCGCTTGACCCGCTCCCAATCGGGGGCGGAGAGCTTCTCGGGCTTCCTGAGGATCTCGGCGGGCACGCCGAGCTTGCCGATGTCGTGCAGCGGCGACGCCGTCATCATCGCCTCGCAGATCTGCGGCTTGGCGCCGGCTGCCTGGGAGATGAGCTTGGCGTACTGGGCGAGGCGCAGCACGCGGTTGCCCACGGCGGCGCTCTCGTGCAGCTCCATCGCCCGCCCGAGGCGCCGGATGAGCTGGGTGCGCGTCGTCTCGAGCTGCGCGGTGCGCTCCTGGACCTGCCGCTCGAGCTCCGCCTTCTGGTTGGCGAGCGCGAGCTGGGTGCGCACGCGCACCTTGAGCACGGCGGCGTTGATCGGCTTGGTGATGTAGTCGGCGGCGCCGAGCTGGAAGCCCTCGGTCTGGTCCTGCGGATCGGTGCGCCCGGTGAGGAAAACCACCGGG